>JANXSQ010000004.1 GCA_025356595.1 Janthinobacterium sp.
CCTTCATCGCTTCTTCCTGGATGATGCGCAGCACCTGCAGGGCCGACGATTCGGTATCGCGGATGTGGCCGGTGCCGTTGCAGCGCGGGCAGGTCACATGACTGCCTTCGGAGAGCGACGGGCGCAGGCGCTGGCGCGACAACTCCATCAGGCCGAAGCGCGAGATCTTGCCCATCTGTACCCGGGCGCGGTCGAAGTGCAGCGCGTCCTTCAGGCGGGTTTCGACTTCACGCTGGTTCTTGGCGTTCTCCATGTCGATGAAGTCGATGACGATCAGGCCGCCCAGGTCGCGCAGGCGCAGCTGGCGCGCGACTTCTTCGGCGGCTTCGCAGTTGGTGTTGAAGGCGGTGGTCTCGATGTCGCCGCCACGGGTGGCGCGCGCCGAGTTGACGTCGACCGACACCAGGGCTTCGGTGTGATCGATGACGATTGCGCCGCCGGATGGCAATGGCACGGTGCGCGAATACGCGGTCTCGATCTGATGCTCGATCTGGAAGCGCGAGAACAGCGGCACGTCGTCGCGGTAGCGCTTGACGCGATGGACCATGTCCGGCATCACGTGGCTCATGAACTGCTGCTCCTGCTCGTAGATGTCGTCGGTGTCGATCAGGATTTCGCCGATGTCGGGCTGGAAGTAATCGCGGATGGCACGGATGACCAGCGACGACTCCTGGTAGATCAGGAAGGCGCCGGAAGCCGATTTGCCGGCCCCTTCGATGGCGCGCCACAATTGCATCAGGTAGTTCAAATCCCACTGCAGCTCGTCGACGTTGCGGCCGATGCCGGCGGTGCGGGCGATCACGGACATGCCGGCCGGCAGGTCCAGCTTGTCCATGGTTTCGCGCAGTTCCTGGCGCTCCTCGCCTTCGACGCGGCGCGACACGCCGCCGCCGCGCGGGTTGTTCGGCATCAGCACCAGGTAGCGCCCGGCCAGCGAGACGAAGGAGGTCAGGGCCGCGCCCTTGTTGCCGCGCTCTTCCTTTTCGACCTGGACCATGATTTCCTGGCCTTCGCGCAGCGCTTCCTTGACGGAGGCGTTGCGGACGTCGACGCCTTCGCGGAAGTAGGTGCGCGCCACTTCCTTGAAGGGCAGGAAGCCGTGGCGGTCTTCGCCGTAGCTGACGAAGCAGGCTTCCAGCGACGGTTCGATGCGGGTGATGACACCTTTGTAGATGTTCGATTTGCGCTGTTCGCGCCCGGCCGTCTCGATATCGATGTCGATCAGTTTCTGACCGTCGACAATCGCCACGCGCAGCTCTTCTTGCTGCGTGGCGTTAAACAACATGCGTTTCATTTTTATAAACTCCGCGACCCGAAGGCCATCTCAATGCCGCTTCCGTGGAAGCGGCGTACGTACACGGATATACGCGAGAACAGGAGTGGTTGTGGTGGGTATGCCCGGGCGTGCGGAGCAACAACGCGGGGCGTTGCGGCCGCAACAGGGCGCAAATGACGTCGATCGACATGCCGAGTGCACGCATCACCTGCGACTCATCTGATGCCGCCGGGGTGGCCGGGGGCAGAGGGGGCAGGCGGTGGCAAATCAAGAGCCAAATCGTAGCCCGGCCCACATACTGCGATTGCGATGCCGAGGCCAAGCCTCAGCCTTTCATCGGCAACCCGCATTGTGTAGGCTTGCTACATGGGGTTTGGCGAAAACGGCAAGCGTTATCAACTTCATCAACCCGCCAGCACGGTCCAATGCAACCGGGCTGGCGGGTACTTATCCTTACAATCCAAACACTCTTATCCAGCACCCTCACGCAATATCCGATTACAACAACGGTGCAACCTTGATTCGGGCGGGGGTGGTGCGTATACATTTTTTCCACCGAATTTGCAATTTGGCGAGGCCGGTGGAGACGCCCCTGTGTAAAATGTGCTTTTATTGTTACACCAGCAGCAGCAATGAGCTGCAGCAAAAACAATTATATATTCAAAATGAAGGACTTAGAGAGATTTTCTGGGAAGACAGAGCAAATGAAGATGCAAAACGATGTTGTTCCCCCTTCAACAGCGGTTCAGCCGCAAGCGCAGTTCGTCACGATCTCCGAGGAAGAGGCCGGACAGAGGATAGACAACTACCTATTAAGAGTGTGCAAGGGCGTGCCGAAAAGTCACGTCTACCGCATCCTGCGCTCCGGCGAGGTGCGCGTGAACAAGGGCAGGATAGACCAGTTGTACCGCCTGGTGGAGGGCGACGTGGTGCGCATTCCGCCCGTGCGCATCGCCGAAAAAACGGCGCCGGCGGCGCCGCCGTGCGAGTTCAAGATCATCTTCGAGGACGCCCACCTGCTGGTCATCGACAAGCCGGCCGGCGTCGCCGTGCACGGCGGCTCGGGCGTCTCCTTCGGCGTCATCGAGCAGTTGCGCGCCTCCCGTCCGGACGCCAAGTTTCTCGAACTGGTGCACCGCCTCGACCGCGACACCTCGGGCCTGCTGCTGCTGGCCAAGAAGCGTTCGGCGCTGACCAACCTGCACGAACAGATGCGCGACGGCCTGACGGACAAGCGCTACCTGGTGCTGGTGGCGGGCGACTGGAAGAACGCGCGCCAGCACATCAAGCTGCCGCTGCACAAATACACCACGGCCGAGGGCGAGCGGCGCGTCGCCGTGCAGGCCGACGGCCTGGCCTCGCACACGGTGTTCAGCCTGCTGCGCAAGTATCCGGCCTTCGCCCTGCTCGAGGCGGAGCTGAAGACCGGCCGCACGCACCAGATCCGCGTGCACCTGTCCGCGTCCGGCTTCGCCATCGCCGGCGACGACAAATACGGCGATTTCGCCCTCAACCGGGCGCTGCTGAAGGGGGACGCCACCCGCGGCGCCCTCAAACGCATGTTCCTGCACGCCCATCAGATCACCTTCACGCATCCGGAAACGGGCAAGAATATGACCCTGAACGCGCCGCTGGCCGCCGAATGCGAGCGTTTCTTGGTAAGCTTGGGGAAACCGCTGGCGCAATAAGCGCCAGGCAGCGCGCCGCGCGCCGCCATCCGGCGCGCGGCGCCGGCCCGCCACACACACTGAACAAGGAGCCGGCGCCCACAGGCGCCGGAAGACATGGCAAGAAAGCAATTTGATCTGATCGTCTTCGATTGGGACGGTACGTTGATGGACAGCACCTCGACGATCGTGAAATGTATACAGGCCGCCGCCAAGGATCTGGGCTTGCCGATCCCGCGCGACGCCGCCGCCGCCCAGGTCATCGGCCTGGCGCTGCCGGAGGCGATGCAGGCCGTGCTGCCGGACGCGGACCCGAAATACCACGCCCGCATGGTGGAGCGCTACCGCTACCACTACCTGTCGCGCGACCACGAACTGAGCCTGTTCCCCGGCGTGGCCGAGATGCTGCAGGAGTTGTCGCAGCAGGCGTATTTCCTGGCGGTGGCGACCGGCAAGAGCCGGGTCGGCCTGAACCGGGCCATGAACGCCGTCAAGCTGCTGTCGATGTTCGACGCCACGCGCTGCGCCGACGAAACCTTCTCCAAGCCGCATCCGGCCATGCTGCTGGAGATCACCCGCGAGCTGGGCCAGGACATCCGCCGCACCGTGATGATCGGCGACACCAGCCACGATCTCCTGATGGCCAACAACGCCGGCGCGGCCGCCGTGGCGGTGCAGTACGGCGCCCATCCGGTGGCGCAGCTGGACGCCTGCGCGCCGCTGTATTCGGCGGCCACGGTGGCGCAGTTGCGCGACTGGCTGAACGAGCACGCATGACGGCGCCGGACGAGGCGATCTGGATTTGCGCCGCCGACGCCGTGCTCGAGGGCGGCAGGGGCGTGCGCTTCCCCGTCACGGCCGGCGGCGAGGACGCCACCGGCTTCGTGGTGCGCTACGGCGGCGCGGCCTACGGCTACCTGAACCGCTGCGCCCACGTGCCGATCGAGCTCGACTGGGCCGAGGGCGAGTTCTTCGAGTCCAGCGGCCTGTACCTGATGTGCTCGACGCACGGCGCCATCTATGTGCCCGAAAGCGGCTTCTGCGCCGGCGGTCCCTGCAAGGGCGGGCGGCTGCGGCCGATCCCCGTCAGCGAGCGCGACGGCCAGTTGTACTGGCAGCCGGACGACTACCTGCGCCCGGCGCGCGCCTGACGCGGCCAAGCCTCACCCCCTCCAACTAGCGAAGCGAAATATGAGCGATAACATGAATACGAACGCCAACGACGGCGTGGGCGCGGCCAAGGCCGCTGTGCCGGCGGCGGCCAACTGGGAGCGCGAAGTGCTGGAGAAACTGGTCTTCGCCACGCTGCGCGAGCAGCGCGCGCACCGCCGCTGGGGCATTTTCTTCAAATTGTTCAGCCTGCTGATCGTGCTGTTCGGCCTGTGGGCGTATTTCGACTTCAGCTTCGGCGGCTCGGACATGGAGACGCTGGGCCGGCACACGGCGCTGATCGACATCGACGGCGCCATCGCGTCCGAGGGCAGCGGCTCGGCCGCCGTGGTCATCCCGGCCCTCGACAAGGCCTTCTCCGACGCCGGTTCGGTGGCGGTGGTGTTGCACATCAACAGCCCGGGCGGCAGCCCGGTGCAGGCCGGCATGATCGTCGACGAGATCGTGCGCCTGCGCAAGGGCTATCCGGCCAAGCCCCTGTACGTGGTGGTCGACGAGATGTGCGCCTCGGGCGGCTACTACATCGCGGCGGCGGCCGACGACATCTACGTCAACAAGGCCAGCGTGGTCGGCTCGATCGGCGTGCTGATGGACGGCTTCGGCTTCACCGGCGTGATGGAGAAGGTCGGCGTCGAGCGGCGCCTGCTGACGGCCGGCGAGAACAAGGGTTTCATGGACCCGTTCACGCCGCTGACGGAGAAGCACAAGGCCTACGCGCAGAGCATGCTCAATGAAATCCACCAGCAATTCATCCAGGTGGTGCGCAAGGGCCGCGGCAAGCGCCTGAAGGAAACGCCGGACATGTTCTCCGGCCTGTTCTGGAGCGGCGCGAAGGCCGTCGAGATGGGCCTGGCGGACGGCTACGGCACCGTCGACACGGTCGCGCGCGACATCGTCAAGGCCGAGGACATCGTCGACTACACCCAGCACGAGGGCCTGCCCGAGCGCGTGCTGAAGAAATTCGGCGCGGCGATGGGCGCCGGCGCGGTGAAGACGGCGATCCAGGGCGGCAAGCCTTTGTTCCGCTAAACGCCGGAAGGTTCCCGTAACATGGCGAAAAAAACCTGATTGCCCTTGATATTTCTGTGTGGTGGACTATAGTGAAGGTGTAGTTCTTTTCAAGGGGGCCGATATAAATCGTTTAGTTTATTCAGTTGGCAGCACGATCTTGATGTTTTTAAGCAGAACTACTCACCACATCGTAGATGCGGTATAGAGAGAATTTCGATTCCTCGCAAGAGTCCCGCAACGGGGCTTGAGAACGGCGGCGCAATGCCGCCGTTTTCATTGGGAGAACGGATTGGAAGGCGGAGCGGGCGGCGGGGGCCGCCCGAACTCAGACCGCGCAGGCGCGCAGCGGCGCCGGCTCGTCCACGGCCGGCGCGTCCGCCTGGGCGAAACCGCCGGCGGCCAGCCAGAGCATGAAATCCTGGTCGCGCGCGGCCAGCCAGCGCGACTGCGCCGAGGCCGGCGGGGCGTCGCTCTGCCAGTCGCCGCCGCTCCAGCGGGCGATCGCCAGGTGGGCGATGTGCAGCGCGGTGCGCGCCACGGCAAGTTGTGCATGCCTTTCCTGGCTGGCGTCGTGCGACTCGGTGTGTGGGGTGTAATGCATATGGCCTCCTCTTGAGATGACGTCGGTGCGGCTCAGGTGCCGCCTTCTTTATTCCTAATGGCGTTAGGTCGATTCCTAACCGAGTTTCAGTGTAACAACGCGACCTTGGCCGCGCTTGATAAAAGTCAAATGAAACTGTTGCGTGCGGGCGAAAAAGGCCTTGAAAAGTGGCGAATGATGTCCGCCGGCGCCCGCCGCGGCGGAAATTGTTTTAATGATACCGGCGCGCGCGGAGCGCGCCGCGGACGGCGCGGCGGCGCCTTCACTGCGGCGGCGGCTTCTGTTAAAGTCACGCCATGAGTAAATTATCCCTAGACCGCATCCTGCAATCGCAGGGTTTCGGAACCCGAAAATACTGCCGCGCCCTGATCGACGACGGCGAAGTGAGCATCGCCGGCGCGACGCCGGCCAACTACCGCACCATCTACGAGACCGAAGGCCTGGTCCTGCATGTCTTCGACGAGGAATGGGTGTACCGCGAACACCTGTACATCGCGCTGCACAAGCCGGCCAATTTCGAATGCTCGCGCAAGCCCAGCCACCATCCCGGCGTGCTGAGCCTGCTGCCCGAGCAGTTCACCTGGCGCGACGTGCAGCCGGTCGGCCGCCTCGACCACGACACCACCGGCATGCTGCTGATGTCGGACGACGGCCCCTTCATCCACGCCCAGTCCTCGCCGAAGCGGCACGTGCCGAAGATTTACCAGGCCACGACGCAGGAGCCGGTCACTGACGAGCTGGTCGCGCTGCTGCTGGCCGGCGTGCAGTTGCACGACGAACCGGCGCCGCTGGCGGCGCTGGTGTGCGAGAAGCGCGGCGAGCACCTGATCGAAATCGTCCTCGAGCAGGGCAAGTACCACCAGGTCAAGCGCATGCTGGCGGCGGCCGGCAACCACTGCGGCGCCCTGCACCGCTCGGCGATCGGCTCCCTGACGCTGGCCTCGCTCGGCCTGGCCGAGGGCGAGTGGTGCTATCTGACGCCGGAGCAACTGGCGCTGCTGGCGCCGGCCTGATCCCATCCCCGCGGCGCCCCGGCGCCGTTCAAGGCGCGCGCGCCGGGTCCGCCCCGGCGCGCCCGCCTTGATGCCGCCCATCCCCCTTTTTTTGCCTGCCCCCCCGATGAAACTTGCAACACTGAACGATGGCACGCGCGACGGCCAGCTGGCCGTCGTCGCGCGCGATTTGAAAACGGCCCACCTGGCCGACGGCATCGCGCCGACCCTGCAGGCGGCGCTGGACGACTGGGCCTTCATCGCCCCGCAACTCGACGCCCTGTCCCAGCAACTGAACCAGGGGCGGGCCCAGCGCGCCTTCGATTTCGACGCCGCCAAGAGCATGGCGCCGCTGCCGCGCGCCTTCCAGTGGGTCACCGGCGCGGCCTATCCCGGCCATCTCGAGCTGGCCTGCAAGGCGCGCGGGGGCGAAGCGCCGGCGCACCTGCGCGAGGCGCCGCTGATGGCGCAGGGCGGCGCCGACGCCGTGCGCGCCGCGCGCGCGGACATCGTGCTGGCCCACGAGCAGTGGGGCGCCGACTTCGAGGCCGGCCTGGCCGCCATCAGCGGCGAGGTCGAGGCCGGGGCCACGCCGGACCAGGCGCATCAGCAGATCCGCCTGCTGATGCTGGTCAACGGCGTGGCGCTGGGCAATCTGGCGCCCGAGGAGGGCGCGCGCGGCGCCGGCCTGCTGCAGGCGCGCCCGGCGCCCAGTTGCGCGCCGGTGGCGCTCACGCCCGACGAGCTGGGCGACGCCTGGAAGGGCAGCAAGGTGCATCTGCCGCTGCGCACGCACTGGAACGGCAAGCTGGTCGGCCAGCCGCACGCCGGCGTCGACATGCTGTTCAATTTCGCGCAGTTGCTGGCGCACCTGTGCAAGACGCGCGCGGCGCGCGCCGGCAGCGTCGTCGCCGCCGGCCCGGTGTGGAACAAGGACGCGCGCCGCGGTTATTCCAGCATCGCCGTCAAGCGCCACCTCGAGCTGCTGGCCGGCGGCGCCGCCGCGACGCCCTTCATGGCCTTCGGCGACAGCGTCAGGATCGAGATGCTGGACGAGGACGGCAAGTCGCTGTTCGGCGCCATCGAGCAGACGCTGACCCAGAGCGCCGCGCGCAAGGCGCGTTAGCCGGACGGCTAGCCGTCCGGCGCGCCGACCATTTCCTGTGGGCAAAATGGAACAAGGCGGGAAAAAGCCGCCTGTTCCTTCGATGCGGGGCGCCCGCCATGGTCAATAATGTGATGTGCCCAGTCCGCCATCGCCCAGTCTTCCCGGGCCGGACCCAACCGGAGTAGCAGATGTCCGAAGACAGCGACGCAGAAAAGACCGAACCCGCCTCAGCGAAGCGCCTCGAGCAGGCGCGCGAGGAGGGCGACGTGCCGCGTTCGCGCGAGGTGGCGACGTTCACCGTGCTGATGGCCTCCGCTTGCTGCCTGTGGTTCGCCGGCGAGGGCGTGGTGCGGCGCCTGACGGCGGTGCTGGTGGCGGGCCTGAGCCTGGACCGCGAGCAGATCTTCAACAGCGACGTGCTGTTCCAGCGCATCCTCAACGACGCCGTCGCCGTCATGCTCACCTGCCTGCCCCTGGGCGTGGCCGTGATGGTGGTGGCGCTGGCCTCGCCCCTGCTGGTGGGCGGCTGGCTGTTCAGCTCGAAAGCCTTCCTGCCCAATTTCGGCAAGCTCAACCCCATGCGCGGCCTCGGCAACATGATTTCCAGCAACTCGCTGGTGGAGTTGCTGAAGGCCCTGGCGAAGACCATCGTGGTCGGCCTGGTCGCCTGGCTGGTCATGCGCCACCAGAAGGACGCCGTGCTGGCGCTGGCCGTCGAGCCGCTGCGCGCCGGCAGCGCCCACATGATCCATCTGCTGCTGAGCGCCTTCGTGTTCATCGTCGGCGCGCTCGGCCTGATCGCCGCCATCGACGGCCCCTACCAGATCTGGCACTACGCCAACAAATTGAAGATGACGCGCCAGGAAATGACCCAGGAGGCCAAGGAGTCGGACGGCAATCCGCAGATCAAGGCGAAGATACGCCAGATGCAGCACGAGATGTCGCGCCGGCGCATGATGGCGGCCGTGCCGACGGCCGACGTGGTGGTCACCAACCCGACCCACTACGCGGTGGCGCTGAAGTACGGCGAGAATTCGCGCGGCGCGCCGCAGGTCGTCGCCAAGGGCAGCGACGAGGTGGCGGCGAAGATCCGCGAGCTGGCCAAGGAGAACGGCGTGGCCATCCTGGAGGCGCCGGCGCTGGCGCGCGCCCTGCACAAGCACACCGAGATCGGCGAGGAGATTCCCGAGGCCCTGTACGCCGCCGTGGCCGAGGTGCTGGCGTATGTGTTCCAGCTGCGCGCCTTCGGCAAGGGCGGCGGCGCGCGCCCCGAGCGGCCGACGAAACTGGCGGTGCCGGCCGAACTCGATCCACTGAATCCGGCCGCCCAGGCCAAACCCGACAACGATAATAAGGGCACGACACCATGAACAGCTTGAGAATGCCGGCCTGGCTCAGCGGCCTGGGCGGCAACGCCAGCAAGGGCATCGCCGCGCCGATCATCATCATCATGCTGCTGGCGATGATGGTGCTGCCGCTGCCGGCCTTCATCCTCGACATCTTCTTCAGCTTCAACATCGCCCTCTCCATCATCGTCCTGCTGACGGCCCTGTACACGGTCAAGCCGCTCGACTTCATGGCCTTCCCGACCATCCTGCTGGTGAGCACCATGCTGCGCCTGTCGCTGAACGTCGCCTCGACCCGCGTCGTGCTGACCGAAGGCCACACCGGCGCGGCGGCGGCCGGCAAGGTCATCGAAGCCTTCGGCCACTTCCTGATCGGCGGCAACTACACGGTCGGTATCGTGGTCTTCATCATCCTCACCATCATCAACTTCACCGTCGTCACCAAGGGCGCCGGGCGGATCGCCGAAGTGGGCGCGCGCTTCGCGCTGGACGCGATGCCGGGCAAGCAGATGGCCATCGACGCCGACCTGAACGCCGGCCTGATCGCCGAGGCCGAGGCGCGCCGCCGCCGCACCGAAGTGGCGCAGGAGGCGGAGTTCTACGGCGCCATGGACGGCGCCAGCAAATACGTGCGCGGCGACGCCGTGGCCGGCATCATGGTCACCGTCATCAACGTCGTCGGCGGCCTGATCGTCGGCCTGCTGCAGCACGACATGGGCTTCGCCGACGCCCTGAAGAACTACACCCTGCTGGCCATCGGCGACGGCCTGGTGGCGCAGATTCCCTCCCTGATCATTTCGACGGCGGCCGGTATCGTGGTCTCGCGCGTGGCCAGCGAGCAGGACATCGGCACCCAGCTGGTCGGGCAATTGTTCGCCAAGCCGCAGGTGCTCTACATCACCGCCGGCATCGTCGGCGGCATGGGCTTGATCCCCGGCATGCCGAACCTGGTGTTCCTGCTGCTGGCCGGCGTGCTGGGCGGTTCGGCCTATCTGATCAGCAAGCGGCGCGCCCAGGCGGCCGAGGCGCCGCCGCCGGAGGCGCCGCCGGCGACCACGGCGCCCGAGCAGGAGGAGGCCAGCTGGCAGGACATCATGCCGGTCGACACCCTGGGCCTGGAGGTGGGCTACCGCCTGATCCCGCTGGTCGACAAGACGCAGGGCGGCGAGCTGCTCAAGCGGATCAAGGGCATCCGCAAGAAGTTCGCCCAGGAGGTCGGTTTCCTGGCGCCGCCGGTGCACATCCGCGACAACCTCGAGCTCAAGCCCTCGGCCTACCGCATCACGCTGAAGGGCGTCGAAGTGGGCACCGGCGAGGCCTTCAACGGCCAGTTCCTGGCCATCAATCCGGGCATGGCCAGCGGCAATCTGCCCGGCCTGGTCACCAACGATCCCGCCTTCGGCCTGCCGGCGACGTGGATCGAGGCCGGCCTGCGCGACCAGGCCCAGGCGATGGGCTACACGGTGGTCGACGCCGGCACCGTCGTCGCCACCCACCTGAACCATCTGATCACCTCGCACGCCTCGGAGCTGCTGGGGCGCGCCGAGGTGCAGTCCCTGCTCGACCATCTGGGCAAGGACGCGCCCAAGCTGGTGGAGGACCTGGTGCCGAAGCTGGTGTCGCTGTCGACCCTGCAGAAGGTGCTGCAGAACCTGCTCATCGAGGGCGTGCACATCCGCGACATGCGCTCCATCATCGAAACCCTGGCCGAGCACGCCGTGCACACCCAGGACCCGAGCGAGCTGACGGCCCTGGTGCGCGTGGCGCTGGGGCGCGCCATCGTCCAGCAATTGTTCCCCGGCGCGGCCGAGTTGTCGGTGATGACCCTGGACAACCGCCTGGAGCGCCTGCTGATGCAGGCGCTGAGCACGGGCGGCGCGGACGGCGCCGGCATCGAGCCCGGCCTGGCCGACACCATCGCCCAGCAGGCCGGCCTGGCGGCGCAGCAGCAGGAGGCGCTGGGCCTGACGCCGGTGCTGCTGGTGCCGGCGCCGCTGCGCGCGCTGCTGTCGCGCTTCCTGCGCCGCGCGCTGCCGCAACTGAAGGTCTTGTCGCACGCCGAGATTCCGGAGACCAAAACCATCCGCGTCACGAATCTGGTCGGCGCCCAGTAGGGACGCCGGAACGCCGCGCGCGGTGAGAATGTGTGCGACTCGAGGTCGCGGGCATCGCTTATAGTTGTTATCTTTTCTAATCACTATGGGTGGAAAACATGGCCGACGCGTATCAGCTGAGCCTGGAGGCGGAGCCCGGAATGGACGACATCCGCGTCCTGCTCGAGGGGCTCACCGCCTTCAACGCCGAGAAAAACGCCGGCGCCGCACCCGAGTACTTGCTGGCCAGCGTGCGCGACGGCGCGGGCGTGCTGGCCGGCGGCCTGTTCGGCGCGACCTACCTGGGCTGGTTGCAGGTGCAGGTCGTCTGGCTTCCCGATGCCCTGCGCGCGCATGGCCATGGCCGCGCCTTGATGGACTTGGCGGAGGCGGAGGCGCTGCGGCGCGGCTGCGCGCGCTCCTTCGTCGAGACCTTCAGTTTCCAGGCCTTGGGCTTCTACGAAAATTGCGGATATAAAATCTTCAGCGCCCTGGCGGACTTCCCGCCGGGGGGCGCGCGCTACGCGCTGACGAAAGACCTGGCGCCTTAGCGGGCATGCGCGCGCCGCCCCGCGCGGCGGGTTTTTGCGCCGCTTCGGCGTAGCGGACCCGGCAAAAGCGAAATGCGGCCTGTTTCCCGTCCTGTTCCTTCGATCGTTTCCTGCTGGCATCGTCAATAATCGACCTGTCTGAGTGATTTGCGTCTCATGTGGAAGACGCGAAGCTCGTGTAACAGGAGTCGATGATGGCCAAACATACCCACGCCGCGACGCGGCAAGCGCGCACAACCCAGTTGCTGGGGGGCCGGCCATGAACGTCAAAAAATTCACCGCCGCGACCTCGCGCGAAGCGCTGCGCAAGGTGCGCGAGGCGCTCGGCCCGGACGCCGTGATCCTCTCCAACCGTCCGCTCGACGGCGAGGTCGAGATCCTCGCCCTGGCCAGCGACGACGCCGCCTCGCTGGCCGTGCCGGCGCCGCACTCCGAGATGGCGCAGCCGCGCCCGGCGCCGCCGGCCGCGCCGCG
>JANXSQ010000094.1 GCA_025356595.1 Janthinobacterium sp.
CGCACAGGCGCCTAAAAACATCCTGTTTTTCCTCGGCGACGGCATGGGCCTGACGACGATGACGGCGGCGCGCATTTACAAGGTCGGCGAAGATGGCGACCTGACGATGGACACGCTGCCCGAAACCGCGTTCATCAAGACTTTTTCGGCCAACGCGCAGGTCACCGACAGCGCGCCGTCGATGGCCGCCTACATGACCGGCGTCAAGATGAACAATGAAGTCATCTCGATGTCGGCCAACACCACCGCCACCGAACCGGGCAAGGACGTCAACGGCAACCTGGGCGTCAACAACTGCGCGGCCGGCAACGGCACGCCGGCCACGACCATCCTGGAACTGGCGAAGGCGAACGGCAAATCGGTCGGTTCGATCACCACCACCGAACTGACCCACGCCACCCCGGCCGCCACCTTCTCGCACATCTGCAACCGCAACGCCCAGTACGCGATCGCCGCGCAACTGGTGCCGGGCGGCGTGGGCAGCAACACCGCGCTGCTGGACGGCGTCGACGTCCTGATGGGCGGCGGGCGCAACCACTTCACGCCGTATGTCGCCGTGACCAACAAGGCCGGCCGCGCCGACGCGCGCAATCTGCTCACCGAGATGGCCGCCAAAGGCTACACCGTGGCCGCCAACAAGACCGAAATGGCCGCCGCGCCGGCGGGCAAGAAGTTCATCGGCCTGTACAGCAGCAAGAGCCATCTGGAATACGATCTGGACCGCACCGCCACCCCGCCGAAGGGCGAAGGCGCGACCCAGCCTAGTCTGGCCGAAATGACCGTCAAGGCCATGGACCTGCTGTCGGGCAACGACAAGGGTTACTTCCTGATGGTCGAAGGCGGCCGCATCGACCACGCCCTGCACGGCACCAACGCCAAGCGCGCCCTGGTCGACACCATCGCCTTCGATGACGCCATCAAGGCGGCGCTGGACAAGGCCAAGCTGACCGACCCGACGCTGGCCAACACCCTGATCGTCGTCACCGCCGACCATGACCACACCCTGGCCTTCAACGGCTACGCCAAGCGCGGCAACCCCATCCTCGACATCAACCGCAACTACAAGGATGGCAAACCGAGCCTGGACGCCGACGGCAACACCTACACCACCCTGGTGTTCGGCAACGGTCCGAACCGTCCCAACCTGCGCACCGCCGTCGACAGCACCGTCGCGCTGGGCGACAACTACATGCAGGAAACGGGCGTGCGCCTGGCCAGCGAAACCCACGGCGGCGGCGACGTCAAACTGTTCGCCACCGGCGCCGGCACCAAGAGCTTCAAGGGCACGCTGGACAACACCAAGGTGTTCAGCCTGCTGAAATCCGCGTTCGGTTTCTAAGCCACCCCGCAACAAGTTTCTAAGTTAAACCAGCGGCACAGAGCCGGGGTCGGAGCCAGCGCCAAGGCGCGCGCCCCGCCCCCGCTTCCCTGCCCCTGGTTTTTTTCGCCGTATCGGCACGATAAGAAAGCCCCCGCATGAAATCCCCCATCCTGTTCCTCGCCGCCGGTCTGCTGTGCACCCTCGCCCAGGCCGCCGCGCCCGCGCCCGACCTCGACCTCGGCATCCAGTACTACAGCCGCGTGCTGACGCCCGAAGGCGTGACGCGCGAGAGCCGCTACGAGGAAAAAATGCTGCGCCGTCCCGGCCACATCTGGGTCGAACGCGTGCTGCCGAAGAGCGTGGCCGCCAAGGACGCGCCGGCCGCCGGCGCGACGAAGCAAAAAGTCGCCTTCAAGCCGGCCCAGCACGAACACAAGGAATTCAATCACGTCGTCATTCCCCGCCACGTCATTCTGGAGAAGAACAAAGTGCGCCTCGAATACGTCGACGCGGACGACAAGCAGGTGATCTCGATTCCGCCCACGGAATACGAGAACGTCAATTTCGACGGCTCCTGGGAAAACAGCTTCTACCTGCTCAATCCGGCCCTGGTGGCGGCCATTCCGCTCTCCAAACAAGCCTCCAGCGTGGCCGGCGCGCGCTGGCACGAAGTCGAGAAAAACGGCGTCTTCCAGCGCGTGCTGTGGGACGATCAAAAGCAGATCGCCCTGATCATCGAGAGCGGCGACAAGGCCAACACCTTCTACCGCCGCGTCGATGTCAAGCCGCAGGCCAGCCTGAGCGCCGAGCTGCCGTGGACCAAGGTCAAGGGCTACGGCCTGAAAGAGTATTCCGACTTCCTCGATTAAACCGGCCTTGAGCGGGGCCGCCGCGCCCCGCCACGGCGGCGGCGCGCGCTGAAGCGGGCGCGGCCGCGCCGTGCGCAACAAGCGCGCGCCCGACCGCCCCATCGGTCCGGGCGGGCCGCTCGCCTCGAGCAGCCCGTAGCACACACTCTGTAAAACATCCCCACCTCACCCGGATCGTACCTGCGCTTGCGCATGAAGCGGCGTCGGCGCACGGCGCAATCGGCGCACGTAAAAAAACGGCGACAGCACTTGCGCGCTGTCGCCGTTTTTTTTGTCGCGCCGCCGCTTACTCGGCGACGGCGGCCTTCTTGGCCGGGGCTTTTTTCACCGCGGCTTTTTTCACCACGGTCTTCTTGGCGACGGCTTTCTTGGCCGGGGCCTTGGCGGCGGCCTTCTTCACCGCCGTCTTGGCCGGCGCCGCCTCGGCGGCGTCCGCACCCTCGGCGCCGTCGGCGGCGACTGCCGCCGCCTTGCCCTTGGCCGGCGCCTTCGCCTTGCGCTCCTCGAACTCGAAGCTGATCTTGCCGTCCTTGCCCTTGACCAGGAAGGCCTTGAAGGGACGGCGCGTGCGCTGCGAGACGAAGCCCGGCATCAGGTCGGTCTTGCCGGCCGTCAGCAGTTTCACCATTTGCTCAGGCAAAATCTCCTGCTGCAGGATGATGCGCCCGCTGCGGAAGTCGCAGGTCTTCGGCCGCGCCACGCTGTTTTCGCACACATAGGCCAGGCCCATTTCGTAGACGCCGGCGGCGCACTTCGGACACGGTCCCAGCGCCGTCTGGGCGCTGAAATCGACCGGTTCGGCGTTTTCATCGTCGTCGTTCTGGCCGAAGTCGAACTCCAGCTTGAAGTTGCTGATGTCCTCGTCGCGCACGATGCGCAGGATGGCCGCGAACGGCCGCCCCATCTTCGAGCGGAAGCCCTGCAGCGGACCGATGGTGCGGTTGGTCAGCAATTCCTCGACTTCGGCGATTTCGAACTGGCGGCTGCCCGGCGTCTTGCTCATCGAGAAGTCGCACTTGGTGCAGGCGAAGCGCCGGTAGTTTTCCTTGACCACGCTGCCGCAGTTCGGGCACGGCGTCGTCATCGTCGCGTAGTCGCCGGGGATGGTGTCGTTGTCGTATTCCTTGGCGCGCTTGACGATGATTTGCGTCATCTGGGCGATTTCGCGCATGAATTCCTCGCGCGAGATCTTGCCTTTTTCCATCTGCGAGAGCTTGTATTCCCACTCGCCCGTCAGTTCCGGCGCCGTCAGTTCGTTCACGCCCAGGCCGCGCAGCAAAGTCATCAGCTGCGACGCCTTGGCCGTCGGAATCAGTTCGCGGCCTTCGCGGATCAGGTAGCGCTCGGTCAGCAAGCCCTCGATGGTGGCCGCGCGCGTCGCCGGCGTGCCCAGGCCCTTGCCGGCCATGGCGTCGCGCAACTCGTCGTCGTCGATCAGCTTGCCCGCGCCCTCCATCGCCGACAGCAGCGTCGCCTCGGTGTAGCGGGCCGGCGGCTTGGTCACCAGGCCGTTCGCGCTGACTTTCTCGGTCAGCACCTTCTCGCCCTTGGCCACCGGCACCAGATTGCCGTTGCCGCTGTTTTCCTTGTCTTCGTCGGTCGACGCTTCCTTGCCGTAGATCGCCAGCCAGCCCGGATTGGTCATGACCTTGCCTTCGGTCTTGAACTGATGGCCGGACACTTCGGTGTAGCGGGTCGTGACCTGGAACTCGGCCGCCGGGAAGAACACGGCCATGAAGCGGCGCGTCACCAGGTCGTACAGCTTCTGTTCCGGCTCGGACAGGTTCTTCGGCGCGATGGTGGTCGGGATGATGGCGAAGTGATCCGAGATCTTGGTGTTGTCGAAGATGCGCTTGTTCGGCTTGACCCAGCCCTTGTCGATGATCTGCTTGGCGAACTGGTGGTAGTTATTGTTTTCCATCACCGTCTCGAGCGCCTGCTTGACGGTCGGGATGTAGTCTTCCGGCAGGTGGCGCGAATCGGTACGCGGATAGGTCAGCACCTTGTGCTTTTCATACAGGGCCTGCGCCAGGCCCAGGGTGTTCTTGGCCGAGAAACCGAAACGCGAGTTGGCCTCCCGTTGCAGGCTGGTCAGGTCGAACAGGGCCGGCGCCATCGAGGTCGTCGGTTTCGATTCCTCGCTGACGATGCCCTGGCGGCCGCGGCAGGCGGTGGCGATGGAGTCGGCCGCCGTCTTGCTCCACAGGCGCTCGGCGCGCTTCTCCGGGTCCGTCTCGTCCTTCTTGAAGGCCGTGTCGAGCCAGCGGCCCTCATAGATGCCGGCCGCGCAAACGAACTCGGCGCGCACTTCCCAGAAGTCGCGCGAGACGAATTTCTTGATCTTGTCTTCGCGCTCGACGACGATGGACAGCGTCGGCGTCTGCACCCGGCCGACGGTGGTCAGGTAGAAACCGCCCTCTTTCGAGTTGAAGGCCGTCATGGCGCGCGTGCCGTTGATGCCGATCAACCAATCGGCTTCCGAGCGGCAGCGCGCCGCGTCGGCCAGCGGCAGCATTTCCTCGTCGCTGCGCAATTGCGTGAAGCCGTCGCGGATCGCGCCCGGCGTCATCGACTGCAGCCACAGGCGCTTGATCGGTTGCTTGGCCTTGGCGTTCTGCGCGATCAGGCGGAAAATCAGCTCGCCCTCGCGCCCGGCATCGCAGGCGTTGATGAGCGCGGTGACATCCTTGCGCTTGATTAATTTGTTCAATACTTTGAGGCGCGCCTCGGTCTTGGCGATCGGGTTCAGCGCGAAGTACGGCGGGATCATCGGCAGATGCGCGAAGCTCCACTTGCCGCGCTTGACGTCGTGCTCTTCCGGCACGGCGATCTCCAGCAGATGGCCGACGGCCGACGACAACACGTATTCGTCCGATTCAAAGTACTCATCGTGCTTGGTGAAGCCGCCAAGCGTCTTCGCGATATCGTTCGCGACAGAAGGCTTCTCGGCGATGATGAGGGTTTTTGTCATATTTTTGGTCTCGAAAAATGCTCTAGGATTGGTTCGGCAAGCGCATCATACAGTGCATCGCGCGGCGCGAACGCTTTTGCTGCAAGGCATCGTATTGGAATAGTCTTATCAAGCGGCTAATGATAAGCGGGTAGCCGTGAAATCCGCAAGGGGGCTGGAGCGGTGCGGCGCGGCGCCGGAAAGGGCGAATTAATGCAGCAGGCGGGGGGCGCGCTCTTCGTCGCCGCCGAACAGGTCGTCGAACATCAGCGCGTCCGGCTCCTTGCCCTGGCTCCACAGCAGCATCAGCACGATCACCTTCAGCTTGCCCAGCGCGACCGGCGATTCGTCCAGCGCCAGCGCGCGCTCGACGACGATCTCCCGCTGCAGCGGACTGAGCACCTTGGCGCTTTCCAGGAAGGCGATGAAGCCGATCGCCGCCGTGCCCAGGGTGTCGCACTCTTCCTGCACGTAGAAGCGCGTGCCGGTCGAGCCGGCCGTCAGCAACTGCGGCTCCACCGCCATCGCCGTCAGGTCGGTCAACCACACCAGCGCCTCGGAAATCTCCTCCTCGTCGAAACCGACGGCCGACAGCTTACGCGCCAGCGCGGCCGGCTCGGGGCAGGCGTCGGGGCGGTAATAGGTTTCGTAGAGATATACAAGGATGTCGAACATAGCTCTACTCTATCAGCTAAGCTCCTTGCGGCACAAGGGCCGCCGCCGCGGCTCTCAGAGGCTGAGAGTATTTCGGACGTGGGCGAGCAGCGCGCCAGAAGGTGGCCGATCAAGGCGCAAAGCACAGCCATAGCTCGGGCTATGGCGAGCATTTGCAACGCCGAGCGGGCACTTTCTGGCGTGATGAGCGCGCATGAACGAAAGCCTCTCAGCCTCTCAGTCGCCAAGGCGCTGGAAGACGCCGCCGGGCAGGCGCTCGACGCGGCCGTCCAGCTCCAGCGCCAGCAGGCGCCCGACGACGCCGGCCACGTCCAGGCCGGCGCGCGCGGCCAGCGTGTCGGCGCTGGCCGGATCGTGCCCCAGCAGGGCCAGCAGGGCCGCGTCCGCCGCCGGGGCGGCCGGCGCCTGCGCGGCGGCGGGCGGCGCCGGCAGATTCAACTCCTGCAACACGTCGGCCGCCGTCTCGACCAGCTTGGCGCCCTGCTTGATGAGCGCGTGGCAACCCTTCGCCAGCGCCGCGTGGATGGAGCCGGGAATGGCGAACACCTCGCGGCCCTGCTCGGCGGCCAGGCGGGCCGTGATCAGCGAACCGGACTGCGCGGCCGCCTCGACCACCAGCACGCCGCGCGCCAGGCCGCTGATCAGCCGGTTGCGGCGCGGGAAGTTGGCCGCCAGCGCGGGCGTGCCCAGCGCGTACTCGCTGACGATGCAGCCCTCTGCGGCGATGCGCCGCGCCAGCGCGCCGTTGGCGGCGGGATACTGGCGGTCGGCGCCGGTGCCGATCACGGCGATGCTCGAGCCGGCGCCGCGCAGGCCGCCCTCGTGCGCGGCCGCGTCGATGCCCAGCGCCAGCCCGGAGACGATGCACAGGCCCGCCTCGCTGAGCGCCTGGGCGAAGCGCAGGGCGTTGGCGGCGCCCTGGGCGCTGGCGTTGCGGCTGCCCACCAGCGCCAGCGCCGGCCCCGACAGTAGCGCGGCGCGGCCGCGCACATATAAGAGCAGCGGCGGATCGGGAATCTCCAGCAGATAGGGCGGATAGGCGGCGTCGCCCAGCGTCAGCACGGCGTTGCCGGGCAGCGCCAGCCAGGCCAGCGTGGCGTCGAGCTGGGCCGTCAGGCGGGGCGGCGTGCGCGCCAGCGCGTCCGCCGGCTGCGCGCCGAGCAGTTCGCGCAGCTCGGCCTGGCCGGCGCGGAAGATGGCGCCCGGCAAGGAGAAGCGCGCCAGCAGGCGGCGCGCCGTCAGCGCCCCCACCCCGGCCGTCATCTGCAGGCGCAGCCAGTGGACCAGGGCGTCGTCGCCGGCGGCGGGGGGCGGGGTGTCCGTGGCGTGCACGGCGGGCTTACTCCGGTGAGGTGGCGACGTCGCCGATCTGCACCGGTTCCGTGACCTGCATGATCAAGCCGTAGGAAATGTGCTTGAAGACGCGGAAGATGAACAGGCTGCCGTATTGTTCGTCGGGCAGCTTGACCTGCGGTTTACCCATGCCGTGCCAGCCCTTCGGGCCGGTCGCGTCAGTCACCGTCTTGCCGTCATGGTACAACTGCAGCACGGCGCCGATGTCGAGCCCGTCAAGGGCGCCGCGATTAACGCTGACGATCTGGTTCTGTCCGGCGAAGCCGACCCCGCCGTAGATCGACATCACCCGCGCGTCGACCTGGCGCTCGGGCGGGTGCGGCGCGTAGTTGCGCATCGGCGTGGGCGGCGCCTGCAGCAACTGGTCGCCCACGCCCATCTCCTCCTTGGCGCTGGCGACGGCGAAGGTGTGCACCTCGCCGCCCGGCTTGGCGGCCGCGCTCAGCATCAGCGTGCCCAGGTAGAAGGCTTCGTAGCCGAGCACGGCGTGGGTGACCGGATCCTTCAGCGGCTGGCCGGGGCGGAAGACCTGGAAGGAGTTGCCGCCCTTCAGGTCGCCGCGCACATAGGCCTTGTCGCCCTTGCCGATGAATAAATGGTTTTCCTGGGTGGCGACGATGCGCGGCGCGCCCGCCAACTCGTCGGCCTCGATGATCAGGGGCTGGGTCAGGAAGGGTTCGATGACGCCCGAGGGAATCGAGGCCACCGCGTCCTTGCCCAGGCCCTCGACGCGCAACTGCGGCGCCAGGCGCGTGTCCCGCGGCGCGCCGGCCGCGCCGGCGCCGATCGGCCGGCCCAGGCGCAGGCGTCCGGCGGTGCGGTCCAGGTAGACGATCTGGCCCGGATAGATCCAGTGCGGGTTGTGGATTTCCTCGCGGTTCAGGCCCCACACCTGGCCCCAGCACCAGGGGTGCTCGAGGAATTTCCCGGAAATGCCCCACAGGGTGTCGCCCCTGACGACCTCGTGCTGGTCCGGCGCGTCGGCCAGGAAGGCGCAATTGGCCGCCTGCGCGGCGCCGCCTGCGGTGGCGGCGAAAAGCGCCGCAAAAACAAGGCGGGCCCCGACTGTGCTAAAATTTTCCATTAATATGTCCGTAAAGTGCGGCATTGGCGGAAAGCCGAAGCGCGTCCGACCCGGCGCAATCGCTGCCCGGGCCTGTGTCTGCGCCGGAAACAGCCGTCTGACACGCTGCCCCGGCGACGCCGGGGCTTGCCGAACTGAATCAAATTCTGCCCATAAAACCTTGAACTAGCAAGAGAAACCGCGCTCCGGACACCCCGGCCGCTGTTGCGTTTTGGGCCGGAACCGATTCCGCCGGCGAATTCAGCGCCGACCGACGCCGCTGGCCCATCGCGCAAGCGTCCGCACTATCCTATACTTTATTGTGTAGCCACTAACCTGCCGAATTCGTATGTCCATCCTAAATATTCTCCGTTATCCCGATCCGCGCCTGCACACCATCGCCAAACCCGTCGCCGTGTTCGACGAGCGCCTCAAGCAACTGGTGGCCGACATGGCCGAAACCATGTACGAGGCGCCCGGCGTCGGCCTGGCCGCCTCGCAGGTGGACGCGCATATCCAGCTCGTCATCATCGACGTCACCGAAACCAAGGACGCGCTGCAGGTGTTCATCAACCCGGAAATCATCTGGGCCAGCGCCGAGCTGCAAGTCTACGACGAAGGCTGCCTGTCGGTGCCCGGCATCTACGACGGCGTCGAACGCCACGCCGAGGTCAAGGTGCGCGCGCTCGACCTCCAGGGCCAGCCCTTCGAAGTGGCCGCCGACGGCCTGCTGGCCGTCTGCATCCAGCACGAAATGGACCATTTGCTGGGCAAGGTCTTCGTCGAATACCTGTCGCCCTTGAAACGCAACCGCATCAAGGCCAAGATGGTCAAGGAAATCCGCGGCCTGGAACGCGAAGCGGCGCTGCGCGCCCAGGGCCGCCGCTTCTGATCCGTAGCATCACGGGGCCGCCCGTCGTGCGGCCTGTAGGGTGGCGCCCAGGCGCCACAAGCCAAGGAAAAGCATGAAAGTCATCTTCGCCGGCACGCCGGAATTCGCCGCCGTCGCCCTGCAGTGCCTGCTCGACGCCGGCTTCGCGATCCCGCTGGTGCTGACCCAGCCCGACCGCCCGGCCGGGCGCGGCATGCAGATGCACGCCTCGGCCGTCAAGCAACTGGCCCTCAAGCACGGCATCGAGGTGCTGCAGCCGCTCTCGCTGCGCCGGGACAGCAAGGACGCGCAACGCGCGGCCGAGGCGCAGGCGGCCCACGCGCGCCTGCTGGCGACCGACTACGACGTCATGGTGGTGGCCGCCTACGGCCTGATCCTGCCGCCCGGCACCCTGGCCATCAAGCCCTGTCTGAACATCCACGGTTCCCTGCTGCCGCGCTGGCGCGGCGCGGCGCCCATCCACCGCGCCATCGAGGCCGGCGACGACGAGACCGGCGTCACCATCATGCAGATGGAAGAGGGCCTCGACACCGGCCCGATGCTGGCCGTCGAGCGCGTCACCATCGCCGCGCAGGACAACACCGGCAGCCTGCACGACAAGCTCGCCGCGCTGGGCGGCAAGATGATCGTCGCCGCGCTGCGCAAGCTGGAACAGGGCGCGCTGGAAGCGGTGCCGCAACCGGAGGCCGGCGTCACCTACGCCGCCAAGATCAGCAAGGACGAGGCGGCGCTGGACTTCAATCTGCCGGCGCTGGAACTGGGCCTGAAGATCCGCGCCTTCAACCCCTTCCCCGGCGCCAGCGCCCAGCTGGGCGGCGTGACCGTCAAGCTGTGGGCGGCCGAGGCCCTGGAGAGCGACAGCGAAGAGGATCCCGGCCAGGTGCTGGCGGCCGACGCCCAGCACGGCATCGTGGTCGCCTGCGGCGCCGGCGCGCTGCGCCTGACCGAACTGCAGAAACCGGGCGGCAAGCGCCTGCCGGCGGCCGAGTTCATCAAGGGCTTCGCCCTCGACGGCGCCCGCTTCTCCTGAGCCGATGGACCAACTGGCGGCGCTGCGCGCCCTGCGCAGCGTCGTCGAACTGGGCGGCTTCACGGCCGCCGGCGCGGCGCTGGGCGTGTCGCACACGGCCGTGTCGCGCCAGATCAGCCAGCTGGAAAGCCGCCTCGGCGCGCAATTACTGAACCGCACCACGCGGCGCTTCGCCCTGACCGAGGCCGGCCGCCGCTACTACGACGCCGGCCGCGCCATCCTCGACGCCCTCGACGCGGCCGACCGCGCCGTCGGCCAGCACCAGACGCGCCCCTCGGGCACGCTGCGCATCAACGCGCCGATGGCCTTCGGCACGCTGGAGCTGGCGGCCTGGCTGCCGCAATTCCTCGCCGCCTATCCGGAACTGAAGGTCGACCTGGTCTGCAACGACCGCATCGTCGACCTGATCGAGGACGGCTTCGACGTCGCCCTGCGCCTGACGCGCGGCCTGCCCGATTCGACCCTGATGGCGCGCCGCCTAGCCGCCAGCCAGGTGATGCTGGTGGCGGCGCCCGCCTACCTGGCCAGGCGCGGCGCGCCGGGCACGCCGCAGGAACTGCTCGGGCACGACTGCCTGACCTACACCCAGGTGGCGAAACCGCAGGAATGGCGCTTCACCGGCCCGGACGGCGCCGCCCACAGCGTCACCGTGCGCGGCAGCCTGCAGGCCAACACCGGCATCGCCCTGCGCGCCGCCGCCATGGGCGGCCTGGGCATCGCCACCACGGCCTCCTTCATCGTCCACGAGCAATTGCGCGGCGGCGAGCTGCTGCGCGTCCTGCCCGACTACGCCATCGAGCCGCGCGAACTGTACGCGCTGTATCCGCACAACCGCCACCTGTCGCCCAAGGTGCGCGTCTTCGTCGATTTCGCCGCCGAGCTCTACAAGACGCGCCGCTGGGACTGAGGCGGCGGCCTCAGAGGCTGAGAGTTTTTCGGACGTGGGCGAGCAGCGCGCCAGAAGGTGGCCGATCAAGGCGCAAAGCACAGCCATAGCTCGGGCTATGGCGAGCATTTGCAACGCCGAGCGGGCACTTTCTGGCGTGATGAGCGCGCATGAACGAAAGACTCTCAGTCTCTCAGACCGCGTCGAGCTCCTTCCTGACGGCGCGCCACTGCTGCGTCGCGCCGCCGTAGCCCCAGGCGGCCACGCGCGCGTCGTGCACGTGCACGTAGCTGACTTCGTGCAGCGCGCCCAGCAGTCCGTCCATCGCGCGGAACACGGCGCCGATGTAGGCCGCCTTTTGCGCCGCCGTGTTGGTTTCGTCCGTGACCAGGATGTCGAGGAAGAAGCTGGTCTTGCCCTGCGATTCCAGCGAGGTGCCGCCGACGAACCAGTGCTCCGGCGCGACGTGGCGTATCGCCACCGAGGTCAGCGCCGAGTCCTTGTGCAGGATCTGCTCGGTCAGGCGCGCCAGCGCGGCCGCCACGGCGGCGCTGCGGGCCGGATCCGCCGCGCCGGAAAGACTCACATTGAGGATGGGCATGCTCATTCCCCCACTGGTAGGGCGAGGATGGCGTCGCTGCGCAGGATCTCGGCGAAATTGTCGGCCAGCGCGCTCAGGGTGGCGCGGTGCAGCTCGGCGTGGCCCAGCACCCCGCCGTCCCAGCCCGGCAGATCGCGCGTCGCGCAGGCGTCGGCGGCGACGATGCACTGGTAACTGAGGGCACCGAACTGGCGCGCGTCGCGCACCGCCGTCGACACGCACATATGCGTCATCAGGCCGGCCACGATCAGCGTCTTGATGCCGCGCGCCTGCAACTGGGCGTGCAGATCGGTGCTGGCGAAGCTGCTGGTGGTGCTCTTGCGCAGCACGCGGTGCCGGGGCGCCGGCTGCAGCCCGGCGTGGAAGGCGACCGTCGCGCCGCCCTCGGCGAAGAGGGGCGCGCCGGCGTCGCACACGTGCTGGATGTGGAACACCGGCAAGCCGTGCGCGTCGGCCATGCCGACCAGGCGGCGCGCGTTGGCCAGCGCGGCCGCGCCGTCCGGGATCGGCAGGCGGCCATCGAAATACTCGTTCTGGAAATCGATCAGCAACAGGGCGCTGCTGGCGGCGGCGATGCCGGTGGCGGCGCTGGCGCCGCCTATGCTGCGGATGGTCTGGTTCATGCGAGGCTCCTGGTGGATTAAGATGCGACCATGTTATCCGTGCGTCCGCCGTCGTGGTAGCCGTGGCGGCGCACATGATTTGTGCGTTTTTCGCACAAATTACCCCTCTTCCCCCTCCTTTCGGCGGATATCCACCCCGCCGACGGGACGCGATAATGAGACTGGCCAATTTTCGTCCCTCATTTCCACCATGCTCAAAGCTCCAGAACTCCTCCTTCCCGCCGGCTCGCTGGCCAAAATGCACGCCGCCTTCGACTTCGGCGCCGACGCCGTCTACGCCGGCCAGCCGCGCTACAGCCTGCGCGTGCGCAACAACGACTTTTCCACCCACGACATGCTGGCCACCGGCATCAACGACGCCCACGCGCGCGGCAAGAAGTTCTTCGTCGCCAGCAATATCTTCGCCCACAACGCCAAGCTGAAAACCTATCTGGCCGACATGGCCCCGGTCATCGCGATGCGTCCGGACGCCCTGATCATGGCCGACCCGGGCCTGATCATGATGGTGCGCGACAAATGGCCCGAGGTGCCCGTGCATCTGTCGGTGCAGGCCAACGCGGTGAACTGGGCCGACGTCAAATTCTGGCACCGCATGGGCCTGACGCGGGTGATCCTGTCGCGCGAACTGTCGCTCAACGAGATCGAGGAAATCCGCCAGCGCTGCCCGGAGATGGAGCTGGAAGTGTTCGTCCACGGCGCCCTGTGCATCGCCTATTCCGGCCGCTGCCTGCTGTCGGGCTACTTCAGCCACCGCGACTCGAACCAGGGCGCCTGCACCAATTCCTGCCGCTGGGACTACAAGGTCGAGAACGCCGCCGAGGACGCCAGCGGCGACCTGGCGCGCATCGCCCCGGAGTCGATCGGCTTCAACTACCGGCAAGCCATGGAGCAGGCAGAACAGCAGCCCTTCTCGGCCCTCGGCGAGCTGCCGCGCCACCCGCTGGCCGATCGCCCCTACCTGATCGAGGAGTCCGAGCGGCCCGGCCAGATGATGCCCATCCTTGAAGACGAGCACGGCACCTACATCATGAATTCCAAGGATCTGCGCGCCGTCGAGCACGTCGAGCGCCTGGTCAAGATCGGCGTCGACTCGCTGAAGATCGAGGGCCGCACCAAGTCCCTGTACTACGCCGCGCGCACCGCCCAGGTGTACCGCCGCGCCGTCGACGACGCCGTCGCCGGACGCCCCTTCGACATCGACCTGCTGGGCCAGTTGCACGGTCTGGCCAACCGCGGCTACACGGACGGTTTCCTGCAGCGCCACCACACCCAGGAGCACCAGAACTATATGCACGGCGCCTCGCAGGCGCACCGCAGCCAGTACGTCGGCGACGTGCGCGCGCAGGCCGACGGCTGGGCCACCGTCGAGGTGAAGAACCGCTTCGCCGTCGGCGACCGCCTGGAGATCATCCACCCGTCCGGCAACAGCGTCGTCGCGCTGGAGCAGATGCGCGCGCTCGACGACAGCGCCATCACGGTGGCGCCGGGCAGCGGCCACGTCGTGCGCATCCCGCTCGCCGCCGGCCTCGACGGCGCCCTGCTGGCGCGCTTCCTGTAAGCTTCGCGCCGGCCACGCGAAAAGGGCCGGGCGACTCGCGTCGACCGGCCCTTCCGCGCATCAGCCGCCGCGCCCGATAGCCGGGCCCGGCGGCGACTCCCCCATCACTTGTTCGGCAGACTCACCAGGCGCGCCTTCAGGCTGGTCGACAGGCTCACTTCGAACCTCCCGCCGGCCGGCAGTTCGCGCACGTCGAGCGAGGCGCCGCCGCCCGTCAGCGCGGGCGCCAGCAAGGTCCTGGCGCCGTTCGCCGCGATATACAGCACCGACACGTAGGGCTCGGCGCCGGCGTTCCAGCGCAAGGCCAGTTGGCCGTTCCGCAGCGTCCAGTCCAGCCTGGCGGGGCCGGCGCCGCTGGCGGCGACGCCGGCGCTGGTCAGCGCCGCGTTCGCGCCGCTCTTGTTGCGCGCCATCCGCGGCAGGTCGCGCGCGCCGGGCAACACCTCGACGCTGGCGATCTCGCCGGGATTGGCCAGGCTCACGCGGAAATGGCGCACTTCCTCTTTCGCGTCGCCCAGGGCGGCGGCGTCGAAGGGCAGGTCCAGCGTCCGCCCGGCCACCGTCAGCACGCGCAGGATGTAGGCATGGTGCGCGCCCACCGCCTCGTCGCCCAGGCGCGCGCTGGAGGCCAGCGCGGGACGCAGTTGCACGCCGCCGGCGCTGATTTTCCCGGCGATGGTCAGATAGCCGTCGGCCGGCGCCGCCGCGCCGCTCAGCGCCTGCGGACGGCTCAGATTGCGCGCCTCGGCGAACTGCTGGGCGCGGAGGTAGCTGTAGTCGGAGAACCAGGCGCCCTTGCAATAACTCATCACGTCGCGCATCGTCGTGGCGAGGCCCCCGTCCAGATATTCCGGCGCGCTGGCGGCGCCGATGCCGTCGCCGCCGGCCGCGCCGTCATACAAGGGCAGATTGATGTTCAGCTTGCCATCCACATAGGGGTAGTCGCTCACCGCGTTCTTCACCGCGCCGCACGCCACATGGTTCAGGGAATGGTTGTGCCCGACCTCGTGCACCAGGGTCGACAACCAACCCGGCCAGGCGTTGCCGAACGCGTCCTGCGAGGCGGCGATGTTCCAGTTCGCGTCGACCCCCATCGCCGAGCTGAATTCGCGGCCGAAGATGCGCTCGCCGATGTAACCCAGGCCCACCGTGTCGTCATCCGTGCCGCCCGGCGCGATCGCATAGTAATAGGCGCTCGGGTCTTCCTGCGCGCGCAGGGTGTCGAGGCGCGCCAGGGTCGCTTCCCACCAGGCGAAATCGCGGCTGGAGCCGGGCACGTCGAGCACGTCGAGCCACTGCGCCCGGCTGGTCACGGTGATGTCGTTCGCCGCGTAGGGATAGGTGCGCAGCAAGGCTTGCTTGACCTGCGCCAGGTCGGGCAGTCTGGTGAAGCCCTGCGCCGTCAGCAAGCGCACCAGCACCAGCTTGATCTTGCCGGTGTTGCTGATGATGGGATCGGCCCTCTGGAACAGGCCGCCGTTGCCGGCCGTGACCACCGTCTGCACGCCCGGCTGCACCCACGCCGCCGGCAAGACCGCGTTGTAGGTGCCGGCCATGCGGGCCGCGTCCTTGACGGTCGGCATGGTCGCCGGACCCGTCATTGGCAGCGCGCCGAGATAGGCGCCGCCGGCGGAGTAGACGGCCAGCTTGACGGCCGGGCTGGCGATGCCGGCCGTGGCGGCCAACACGCTGGCGCGCACCACGGCCGGCTTGCCGCGCGTCAGGCGCAGGTCCGGGTCGCTGATGTTGCGGCTGAACACCTGGGCGAAGTCGACGCTGCCCAAGGTGAAGTTCTGCGCGCCGACCGCGCCGGCGTCGACCCCGTCCTGGTAGGCGGAGGCGAGGCGCACGCTGCCCTGGGCGCCGAGCGGCGCCGACAGCAGGATCTGGCTCGCCGTCCTGCTGGCGATGGTGGCGCTGTCGGCGCCGACCCTGGCGCTGCTGACGATGTCCAGATTACTGCCCTGCACCAGGATCTTCAGCGCGGCGCCCTCGACCTTGCTGCTCACCGAGCTGACGCTGATCGGCGCGACCACGCTGTACACGGTGCTGGTGCTGATCTGGTTGTAGCTGCCGGTGAAGCTCAGCACGCCGGACGCGGCGCCGGCCGGCACGATGAAGGTCGCGCTGGTGTCGGAGTGGCCGGCGTCCAGAGGCGCCAGCGTGCCGTTGGCGAAGCGCACCTCGGTGGCCGACTTCAAGCCCTTGCCGTTGACCGTCACGAGCGAACCGGGCACACCGCCCGCCGGGGCGAAATCGCTGACGGCGAGCAGCACCGGCGCGGGCGCGGGCGCCGCCGCCGTGGTTTCGGGACTGCCGCCACCGCCGCCGCCGCAAGCGGACAAGGCGAACACAAGGCAAAGAAACGCTACACGGGTTTTCATAAGCGGGCTCCGGTTTCCAACAGCGCGGAGCGGCTCGACGATCGCTTGAGACATGGCATTTTCGATTAAATTCTACATTTGATAATATTCCATTATTAAACATTTAATGCCATACGGCAATCGTTAAGTGAATTATTTTCATCTTTACTTAAATGACAGCAAAGCTGCCCGGCGCCGCCCGAGTGTCGCGCCGGCGCCCAGGGAAGGCAACATATAAGCCAGCGGCCGAAACCAAAGCGGCACGATACCGTATAATTTTAGACCCGGCGGCGCCCGGGCCAGGAGCGCCACCGGCGCCCCCGCCCGCGCCCCGCAGCCGCCGCCCGCCCCGTCTTTAGAAAGCTTGAAATGAACGCTACCGTGATCCCCGCCGTGTCCAAGACCGAAACCCTGTTGCGCGACATCCTGTCGCGCCGGATCATGATCCTCGACGGCGCCATGGGCACGATCATCCAGCAGTACAAGCTCGACGAGGTGGCCTACCGCGGCGGGCCGCAGGGCCGCTTCATCGACTTCGCCGCGCCGGCCGGCAGCGGCGCGCGCGAGCTTTTCGTGAAGGGCAACAACGAGTTGCTGACCCTGACGCAGCCGCACATCATCCAGGAAATCCATGAGCGCTACCTGGCCGCCGGCGCCGACCTGATCGAGACCAACACCTTCGGCGCCACCACCATCGCCCAGGACGACTACCACATGGCCCACCTGGCCTATGAGATGAACGTCGCCGCCGCCAAACTGGCGCGGGCCGCCTGCGACAAGTATTCCAGCGCCGACAAGCCGCGCTTCGTCGCCGGCGCGCTGGGGCCGACGCCGAAGACCGCCTCGATCTCGCCCGACGTCAACGACCCGGCCGCGCGCAACGTCAGCTTCGACCAACTGGTCGCCGCCTACCTGGAGCAGACCCGCGGCCTGGTCGAGGGCGGCTCCGACGTGCTGCTGGTCGAAACCATCTTCGACACCCTGAACTGCAAGGCGGCGCTGTTCGCCATCGACCTCTACTTCGAGCAGAATCCGCAGCAGGTGCGCCTGCCGATCATGATCTCCGGCACCGTCACGGACGCCTCCGGGCGCATCCTGTCGGGCCAGACCGTGCCCGCCTTCTGGAACTCGGTGCGCCACGCCAAGCCCCTCACCATCGGCCTGAACTGCGCCCTGGGCGCGGCCCTGATGCGCCCCTACGCCGAGGAGCTGGCGAAGATCGCCGACACCTTCGTCTGCATCTACCCGAACGCCGGCCTGCCCAACCCGATGAGCGACACCGGCTTCGACGAACTGCCGGCCGACACCTCGGCACTGCTGAAGGAGTTCGCCGAGGCGGGCTTCATCAACATCGCCGGCGGCTGCTGCGGCACCACGCCCGACCACATCCAGGCCATCGCCGAGATGCTGGCGACGACCGCGCCGCGCGTGCCGCCGGCCGCCTCGCACGCGCTGCGCCTGTCCGGCCTGGAGCCCTTCACGGTCGACGAAGACTCGCTCTTCGTCAACGTCGGCGAGCGCACCAACGTCACCGGCTCGAAGGCCTTCGCGCGCATGATCCTCAACGAGCAGTACGACGAGGCGCTCTCGGTGGCCCGCCAGCAGGTCGAGAACGGCGCCCAGATCATCGACATCAATATGGACGAGGCGATGCTCGACTCGCAGGCGGCCATGACGCGCTTCCTGAACCTGATCGCCTCCGAACCGGACATCTCGCGCGTGCCGATCATGATCGACTCCTCGAAATGGTCGGTCATCGAGGCGGGCCTGAAGTGCGTGCAGGGCAAGGCCGTGGTGAACTCGATCTCGATGAAGGAGGGCGAGGAGGAATTCCTGCGCCAGGCCACGCTGTGCCGCCGCTACGGCGCCGCCGTCATCGTCATGGCCTTCGACGAGAAGGGCCAGGCCGACACCTTCGAGCGCAAGACCGAAATCTGCCAGCGCGCCTACCGCCTGCTGGTCGATCGCATCGGCTTCCCGCCGGAGGACATCATCTTCGACCCGAACATCTTCGCCATCGCCACCGGCATCGAGGAACACAACAACTACGCGGTCGACTTCATCAACGCGACGCGCTGGATCAAGGAGAACCTGCCGCACGCCAAGATCTCCGGCGGCGTCTCCAACGTCAGCTTCAGCTTCCGCGGCAACGACCCGGCGCGCGAGGCCATCCACACGGTCTTCCTGTACCACGCCATCAAGGCCGGCATGACGATGGGCATCGTCAACGCCGGCATGATGGGCGTCTACGACAACCTGGGCGCCGAGCTGCGCGAGCGCGTCGAGGACGTCGTGCTGAACCGCCGCGAGGACGCCACCGAGCGCATGATCGAGATCGCCGGCACCCTCAAGGCCGGCGACAAGGCCGAGGTGCAGACCCTGGCCTGGCGCGAGGGCACGGTGCAGCAGCGCCTCTCGCACGCGCTGGTGCAGGGCATCACGCAATGGATCGTCGAGGACACCGAGGAGGCGCGCCAGGAATTGCTGGGCAACGGCGGGCGCCCCATCCACGTCATCGAGGGTCCGCTGATGGACGGCATGAACGTGGTCGGCGACCTGTTCGGCCAGGGCAAGATGTTCCTGCCCCAGGTGGTCAAGACGGCGCGCGTGATGAAGCAGGCCGTGGCCCACCTGATCCCCTACATCGAGGAGGAGAAGAAGCTCGAGGAGCTGCGCACCGGCATCGTCGCCAAGCCGAAGGGCAAGATCGTCATCGCCACCGTCAAGGGCGACGTCCACGACATCGGCAAGAACATCGTCTCGGTGGTCCTGCAGTGCAACAACTTCGAGGTCGTCAACATGGGCGTCATGGTGCCCTGCTCGGAGATCCTGGCGCGCGCCAAGATCGAGAACGCCGACATCATCGGCCTGTCCGGCCTGATCACGCCCTCGCTCGAGGAGATGGCCCACGTCGCCAAGGAAATGCAGCGCGACCCGCACTTCCGCATGCTGAAGATTCCGCTGCTGATCGGCGGCGCCACCACCAGCCGCGCCCACACGGCCGTGAAGATCGCCCACAACTACGAGGGCCCGGTGGTCTACGTGCCGGACGCCTCGCGCTCCGTGTCGGTGGCGCAGTCGCTGCTGACGCCGGAGGCGCGCGACAAATACATCGAGGACATCGAGCTCGACTACGCGCGCATCCGCGAGCAGCACGCCAACAAGAAGGCCCTGCCCATCCTCTCGCTGGCGGCCGCGCGCGCCAACAAGATGAGCGTCTCCTTCGAGGGCGCCGGCGCGCCGCGCAAGCCGAAATTCATCGGCCGGCGCGTCTTCAAGAACGTCGACCTGGCGGCCATCGCCCAGTACATCGACTGGGGTCCGTTCTTCCAGACCTGGGACCTGGCCGGCCCCTACCCGGCCATCCTGACGGACGAGGTGGTCGGCGAGGCCGCCAGCAAGGTCTTCGAGGAGGGCCAGGCGCTGCTGAAGAAGCTCATCGACGGGCGCTGGCTGACCGCCAACGGCGTCGTCGCCCTGCTGCCGGCCAACAGCGTCAACGAGGACGACATCGAGATCTACAGCGACGACACGCGCGACACCGTGGCCTTCACCTACTACGGCCTGCGCCAGCAGGGCGTCAAGCCCATCATCGAGGACGCCGCCGGCAACAAGGTGCAGCGCCCCAACCAGTGCCTGGCCGATTTCATCGCGCCCAAGCTGCTCAAGGGCCAGCCCTCCGGCCTGAAGGACTACATCGGCATGTTCGCCGTCACCTCCGGCCTGGGCATCGAGAAATACGAGAAGCGCTTCGAGGACGCGCACGACGACTATTCCTCGATCATGCTGAAATCGCTGGCCGACCGCCTCGCCGAAGCCTTCGCCGAATACCTGCACGAGCGCGTGCGCACGGATTTGTGGGGCTACGCGGCCGACGAGGCCCTCAGCAACACCGACATGATAGGCGAGAAATACCTCGGCATCCGCCCCGCCCCCGGCTATCCGGCCTGCCCGGAGCACACCGTCAAGGCCGACATGTTCAAGGTCCTGCAGGCCGAGGAAATCGGCATGCGGCTGACGGAATCGTTCGCCATGTTCCCCGGCGCGGCCGTGTCCGGCTTCTACTTCGCCCATCCGGAATCGAAGTACTTCGTCGTCGGCAAGATCGGCGAGGACCAGCTGAACGACATGGTCAAGCGCCGCGGCGCCAGCAAGGACGAGCTCGAGCGCTGGCTGGCCCCCAACCTGTCCTGAACGGCGCGCCGCGGCGCTGACGCCGCGGCCGGATCCGGCCTCCCTTGCGGGGCCGGATCCGGCTTTTTTTCGCCCCGCCGGCGCGCGCCGGAGGGCGCCGGAAATCGAACTTTTCCGCCCCCGCGCGCACTAATCCTGTACGCGGGCGGCGCAAGCGGCGGCCTCGCCGACTGGCCTGCCCGGACCCATCCGATGACAGCGAAGGAGGTAGATATGGCAACGAATCTCTCGGCAAGACGCTGGCAAGACCAGCTCATCCTCGTCCTCGGCCTATGGCTGATCGTCACCCCCTGGGCCTTCGCCTACCCTCAGCAGTCGCCGCAAATGATCAACGCCGTCGTCTCCGGCCTGGTCATCGCGGTGCTGGCCGCCTTCGACCTGTACAAGACCTATTTCTGGGCCGTCGTGCTCAATCTGCTGGTCGGCGTCTGGGTCGCCGTGGCGCCCTGGGTGCTGCGCGTGGCCGGCGATCGCTCGGTTCTGTGGAACGAGCTCATCGTCGGGGTGGCCGTGGCCGTCCTGGCCCTGTGGGAGTTGCGCACCGATCCGGACCTGCACAAGCACTGGCCCGGCAGCGCGGCGACCTGAAACGACAACGGCGCCGCGATGAGGCGGCGCCGTTGTCGGCGGAACTAGAAACCAGGGACTACAAGGCGTAGCGCACGACGTTGTCGCTCCACTCGAAGGCCGCCATTTCCAGCTCGACCAGATCGTCCGTCGACATGGCCAGTTCGCGCAGGGTCGGCACGATCTGGTCTTCCATGTCCTCGATGCGCTCTATGCATTCGGCCAGCTTGAGCAGGTCGCCGTAGAAACCGGCGCGGCTCAAGAGGGCCTCGCCCACTTCGTCGATCACCTGGATCTGCTTGAGGATTTCCGTCATCGACACGCCGAACAGGGTGTCCATCAGCGACATGATGCCGACCGTGAAGGCGACGTCGGCCGCGTGGGGGTGGCTGGGGCGCAGCTTGGTCGCCAGCAATTCCAGCAGGCGGCCGCGCGTCGTGGCCAGCATCAGCAGCGGCGTCATGCTGTGGCCGCGCTTGCTCGGTTCCGCGTACAGCATGATCTGCAACCAGCGCTGCAACTGGCGCCGGCCCAGCACGGAGACGGCCTGGCTCAGCGAGTCGATGCGCTGGCGCGCGCCGACGGCCGGTGTGTTCACCAGGCGCAGCAGGTTCAGCGCCAGCGACACGTCGCGCTTGATGGCGCGCTCGATGTCCATATTGTCGGCGTCGGAAGTGACCAGCGTCATCAGCTCCATCACCGCCAGTTGCGACGGCGACAGCTTCTTGCCGCTCATGATGGCCGGCTTGGCAAAATAATAGCCCTGGAAGTAGTCGAAGCCCATGTCCAGGCCGGTCTTGAATTCCTCGCGCGTCTCGACTTTTTCCGCCACCAGCTTCTTGCCGTCCTGCTTGAAACGGGGCGCCAGCGTCGACAGCACGGCCAGCTCGACCTTGCTCATGTCCATCTTGACGTAGTCGACCAGCGGCATCAATTCCTGCACCTGGCTGGTGTCGGCGACGACGTTTTCCAGCGCGAAGGTGAAACCGTGTCCGACCAGTTCGGTGATGCGGCTGTAGATCTGCGGCGTCACCTTCATCGATTCGACGATTTCCAGCACCACTTTTTCGCGCGGCAGGAAAACGAAGATGTCGCTCATGATGACGTCGGCGTCGACGTTGACGAAGCCCAGGCCGTCGCCGATCACTTTTTCCATCCCCAACTGGGAGGCGTGGGCGATCACGGAGGCGGTCGCGGACAGGTCGCTGGTGATATTCGCCGGCCCGATCGGGGCGTTGCGGAATAACAACTCATAGCCGAACAGGGCCTGGTTCCGATCCAAAATCGGCTGGCGTCCCAGATAGAACTCGCGCACGCGCAAGGGTTTCGGGGCGATATCGGTGCTAGAAATGTCGATCATTAAATCTTTATCATTCACGTCGAGTGACACGCCGCGGCCGGGTAGGAGACTGGGCTTGGCATGTCGAGGGTCAATATTGACAATACTTTACCGTAATATGTGTGCCGTACGGGTATTTTGGCACCAATATTTCGACTTGTCTTGGACAAATTACACCGATTCGGCCTCCACGGGCCATCCATCCACAAATAATTTCAATTCTCCGGGCGCGAACGGCGTCCAGGCCTCGTTCGTCGTCAGCGGCTGGGTGACGATGACGGCCACCCGGTCCCGCGGCGTGGTGAGGGTCGCGAAGTCCACCGTCACGTCCTCGTCGGACAGTTTCGCCGTCACGAAGGGGTGCTGGCGCACCACGTAGAACAGGCTCGTCGAGCAGTGCACGAACATCTCGGCGCCGCTCGAGAGCAGCATATTGAAGGTGCCGTGGGCGGCGATCTCGCGCGCCAGGTCGGCCAGCGCCGCGCGCAGGGCCGGCAGCGCCGGCGCCTCGGCGCCGAAGCGGGCGCGCAATTGCTGCAGCAGATAGCAGAAGGCGCGCTCGCTGTCGGTGTTGCCGACCGGGCGGTAGGCGCCGTTCAGTTCGGGATGGAAATCCTTCAGGTCGCCGTTGTGGGCGAACACCCAGTAGCGCCCCCACAGCTCGCGCACGAAGGGATGGCAATTCTCCAGCGCCACCCGGCCCTGGGTCGCCTTGCGGATATGCGCGATGACGTTGGTCGATTTGATCGGATAGCGCTTGATCAGTTCGGCCACGGGCGAGGCCACGGCCGCCTGGTGGTCGACGAAATGGCGCACTCCGGCGCCCTCGAAAAAGGCGATGCCCCAGCCGTCGTGGTGGGTATCGGTGCGGCCGCCGCGCTGGGCGAAGCCGGTAAAGCTAAAAACAATGTCGGTGGGGACATTGCAGTTCATTCCGAGAAGTTGGCACATGGTTAGTTTGTTGCTCGCACATAACGGACGAACCTTACCACGGGCGCGCGTCCACGGGGCGCGCGCCCGCGACTAGTGTGTCAGTGCAAGAGCACCGGCTGGCTCATCAGCGACTCGTAGCCGCCCAGGAATTCATCGATTTCCTCCACGCTCGGCTCGCTCGCGATCAACTGGTTGACGTCGCGCCGGAACGATTGCGCCAGCGCGCCGGCGATGAAGGTTTCGCGCCGGCCACCCTTGTCGACGATTTCGTAGCCGCCGAAGCGCAGGGCCTCCAGTTCACGGTCGGCGCCGAACTCGACGACGCTGTATTGCTCGCTGTTGTAGATCAGATTCATGTTCGTTTCCTTCGCTGCAGCGACGGGCAGTGGCGCCGTCTTCACAAACGAGGTGGGGCTGGCGGCGGCCCATTTCAAGTGAGCCGGGGCGCGCCGTTTTGTAAGGAAATGCTACCGGGAGCGGCGCTTGCCGCCGTCGCTTCAGTCTTGCCGCGCGGCGGGCAGCGCCGCGACGTCGACGTCGGCTTGCAGCGCCAGCAGGGTGTCGTAGGGCGGCGCAGCCAGCCACAGGCGCAGCTGCTCGCTATGCGCGGCGTTGGCCACGCTGATGTAGAGATGCGCCGGGGGCCGGCGCAGCAGGCGGTTCAAGGTCACGCGCAACACCAGGTTGCCGCTGCAGCACAGGCAACCGGGGGCGATGCGCAGCACGCCGGCGGCGGCCTCGCCTGTGAGTTCGGCCAGCGCCGAATTGGCTTCGGCCAGGCCTTCCAGGATGGCCGCCGCGCCGGGACGCAGCGCGGCCGCGATATACGCCTCGCGCGCCGCGGCGCCGGCGCCGCGGACCAGGGTCACGCTGGTGGCGCCGGCCTCGCCGGGGGTCAAACGCCCTTTTTCGCCAGCTTGCCCGGCTCGACGCCGAGTTGCTTGAGCTTGCGATACAGATGGGTGCGTTCCAGGCCCGTCTTCTCCGCCACCCGCGTCATGCTGCCGCCTTCGCGGCCCAGGTGGTGCTCGAAATACATGCGCTCGAAGGCGTCGCGCGCCTCGCGCAGCGGCAGGTCGAAGGACAGGCTGAAGGTGTGGCCCTCGGCGCCCGGTTGCACCAGCGCGCCGGCGCGGACCGGCGCGTGCTGCGCCGGCGCGCCGTTGCCGAAGGCGACGCCGGCCGCGGCCTCGTCGGGTTGCGGCTGAGGCCGCGGCGCCGGCGCCGGCGCGCGCACCGTTTCCTGGGCCCGCGTCAAGCCTTGCTGCACCGCCTTCAGCAGTTTTTGCAGGGCGATCGGCTTTTCCAGGAAATTCATCGCGCCGATGCGCGTCGCCTCGACGGCCGTGTCGATCGTCGCGTGGCCCGACATCATGATCACCGGCATCGTCAACAAGCCGTCGCGCTGCCATTCCTTGAGCAGGGTGACGCCGTCCGTGTCCGGCATCCAAATGTCGAGCAGGACCAGATCCGGCGCGCCGGCCGCGCGCGCCTCGCGCGCCTGCTGGGCGTTTTCCGCCAGTTGCACCGCGTGCCCCTCGTCTCCAAGAATCTCCGAGAGCAGCTCGCGGATCCCCATTTCATCATCAACTACGAGAATGTTTGCCATCTATCCTTGCCTTCCTCATTTCGCCGGTTCCGTTGCACATTCTATGCGCCTTCACGACAGCTCTAATTTTATTAGTGTTTTAAGCGTTAAGCCAGATTAACCGGAGTCCAAGAATCCGTCAGCGCGTCGGCATGGTGGCCTGGTGCTGAACAGCTCCTAACTTTAACAGCAAAATGACGATGGACGCGCCACTTCCGTCGACCCGGTTTTCGATATCGATCCTGCCGCCATGCTCGTCGATGATTTTCTTGACCATGGCCAGTCCCAATCCAGTGCCGCGCGCCTTCGAGGTGACATACGGCTCGAAGGCGCGCGAAAGAATTTTCGGGGCGAAGCCGGGACCATTGTCGCTGATCGCCAGCCGCACCGCGACGTTGACGGCGCCGTCGGCGCCGCGGTAATGGATCGCCTCGGTGCGCACGTCGATGCGCGCGCGCGCCGCGCCGGGCGCCAGGTCGGCCATCGCGTCCTGCGCGTTCTGCAGCAAATTGTGTATCACCTGGCGCAACTGGGTGGTGTCGCCCATCACCAGGGGCAGGCCGGGCGCCAGTTGCGGATGGATGATGTCGGCGTCGTCGCCGCCCAGGTAGAGGTGCAGGATCTCCTCGATCAGCGCGTTCAGGCTGAGCGGCGAGAGCACCGCCGGCGGCGTGCGCGCGTAGTCGCGGAAATCGTCCACCATGCGCTTCATCGCCGCCACCTGGTTGACGATGGTCGTCGTGCTGCGGTTCAGCAGGTCGACGTCGGCCCGCTCCAGCTTGGACTCCAGCTTCATCTGCAGGCGCTCGGCCGAGAGCTGGATCGGCGTCAGGGGATTCTTGATCTCGTGCGCCAGGCGGCGCGCCACCTCGCCCCAGGCGATCGAGCGCTGCGCCGAGATAACGTCGGAGATGTCGTCGAAGACCACCACGTAGCCGCTGCCGGTCTCCAGCGGCAGGCGCGAGCCGCGCGTCAGCAGCGTCAGCTCGTGCTCCTCGCCGGCCTCGGCGCGGCGCGGGATCTCGATCTGCTGCTGCCAGTGCAGGCGCTGCAGATTGCGCCCCGAGGCCGACTGCGCGCTCTGCGCCGAGAAGGCGCTGATGATGGCGGCGGCGAACTCGGCCATCCCGGCGATGGCCGCCAGCGGCTGGCCCACCATCGCCACGCCGGGATGCTGCAGGATGCGCTCGACCGACTCGTTGCAGGTGACCAGGCGGAACTCGCCGTCGAGCACCATCACGCCGGCCGACATGTTCGCCAGCACCGATTCCAGATGCGCCTTGGCGTTCTGCAGCGCGGCGCGGTTGCTCTCGACGGCGGTGCGCGCCTCGAACAATTGCCGCGTCATGGTGTTGAACGATTGCGTCAGCGTGCCCAGCTCGTCCTTGCTGGCGACGATGGGGCGCGGCGACAGATCGCCCTCGGCCACCGCGCGCGTGCCCTCGGCCAGCAGCAGCAGCGGCTGCGCCAGGTTGCCGGCGATCAGGAAGGCGCTGGCGATGGCGCCGAAGATGGCCAGCAGCAGCGTCAGGGTCAGGGTCTCGATGTACATCTTGCGCAGGCCCGAGCGCGCCACCGAGCGCGCCTTGTATTCGCTGAAGGCGACCTGCAGCACCTCGCCGTTGATGGCCAGGCTGGTCGGCACCGACTGCAGCACCTGCAGGTAGCGCGCCGGCGCGCCGGCGATCGGCACGATGACGCGCAGGCGCAGGCCGGTGCTGGCCTCGGCCGGCGCGCCGTGCAGGCCGGCGCCCTCCTTGCCGTCCTCGTGCAGCTCGATGCCGCCCTCGGGCGCGCCGTAGCCGTCCGCCACGCCGGCCTGGCGCAGCATGGCCGGCGTTGGCAGCTCGGCCGCCAGGCGCGCGTTCGGCACGGCGCCGGCGCCGCCGGCCAGGCGCCCGTCGGCGCGCACGATCAGGGCCGTCTGCATGCCGCGCTCGCGCAGCAGGCGCGCCAGGGTGGCCTGGTTCTCTTCGGCCGGCTCGGCCGCCAGCGCCTGCGCCGTCTTCTCGGCGCGCCCGCGCAACTCCAGCACGGCCGCGTCCAGGCCGGCGTGGCCCAGGTTCAGGCCGGCCTCCAGGGCCGCCTCGATCTTCACGTTGAACCAGGAATCGATGGAGTGCGAGACGAACTGCACCGAGACGAGGAAGATGACCAGGCCGGGCAGGATGCCGATGCCGGCGAACAGCAGCACCAGGCGCGCCATCAGCTTCGAGCCGAACTTGCCGCTCTTGTAGCGCGCGTACAGGCGCGCCAGCGACAGGCCCACCAGCACCAGCAGCGAGACGGCGACGGCCGTGTTCAGGCCCAGCAGCCAGGAATAGTAGCGGTCGAAGAAACCGGAGTTGTCGGACGCCGAGGCGAGCAGGAAGAGCATGATGCTGACGATGCCGCCGCCCACCACCAGCGCGTAGCGCAAGGCTTGATTCACCTACTCCGCCTTGTACAGGAAAGATTTTTTGTTCGAGCTCAGGCGCCAGTCGCTGTTGTTGAAGGCGTTCACCTGGATGGGCTTGGGCAGGTAGTCGCGGTCCATGCCCATGCGCAGCGTGACGTTGTAGGTTTCGCCCGGCTTGAGCACGCCGCGCCCGGCCACCAGCCAGCGGCTGGGCCGGCGGATCAGGAACAGCGCGTCGTCCAGCGTCGTGAAGACCTGCTGCACGCTGCCGGCCACGGTGACGTGGTACTGGCGCGTCAGCACGTTGTAGTAGATCTTGCTGGTCTGCTTGGCGACGATGGCCTTCTCGTCGAACCAGTACCAGCGCGGCCGGGTCAGCTCGATCTCGGTGGTGAAGAACAGCGGCACGCCGGACTGCACGGCGCCCTCGAGGTCGTGGTTCAGGTCGAAGGCGTAGCTGGCGGCCAGCTTGTAGCCGGTGTCGGCGGCCTCGATGTAGGCGCGCGTGATTTCGACGCCGTCGGCCGCCCGGGCGCGCGGCAGCGCGCACGCGCACAACAGCAGCAAGGCGGCGAAGAGTCGAAAAAAGCGTGTTGTCACAAGTGGGCCGGTGCTCAGTGATTCCGTCGTGGTCAAAAAAAGGCGCTGCGCCTACCCGGCCTGTTTTTGGAACAGGGCGTAAAACAGGCCGTCGTGATCCTGCTCCAGCGCGCCGGTGGGCAACAACTGGCCCGGCGCCGCCAGGCGCGTCGCCTGGTTGCGCACCGCGAAGGCGGCCGCCTGCGCCTCCGACTCCTGCGGCCACACGGAACATGTCACGAACAGCAATTTACCATCGGGGCGCAGCATCTGCCAAAGGTTGTCGAGAATTTTGGCCGAAAGTGTTGCAAGTTGGAGCGCGTCGCCCTTGCGGCGCAACCAGCGGATGTCCGGATGGCGCCGCACGATGCCCGAGGCCGTGCACGGCACGTCGGCCAGGATGCGGTCGAACTGCCGGCCGTCCCACCAGGCGTCCGACTGCGCGTCCTGCGCCTTCAGGGTGGCCGTCAGGCCGAGGCGCTCGAGGTTCTCGGCGATGCGCGGCAGGCGCTTGGCGTCGGCGTCGATGGCGGTCAGCTCGACGTCGGCCAGTTCCAGGATGTGGCAGGTCTTGCCGCCCGGCGCGGCGCAGGCGTCCAGCACGCGCATGCCGTCGCGCAGGTCGAGCAAAGGCGCGGCCAGCTGGGCGCCGGCGTCCTGCACCGACACCAGGCCCTGCTCGAAACCGGGGATCAGGCCGACGCCGATGGCCTTGTCCAGGCGCACCGCCGAGGGGCCCACCTGGGACGCGCCGATGCCGGCCTCGGCCAGCGTGGCGAGGAAGGCGGCCGGCGTCGTCTTGCGCAGGTTGACGCGCAGGGTCAGCGGCGGCGCCGCGTTGCCGGCCGTCAGGATGGCCTGCCAGTCGTGCGGATAGGCGGCGCGCGCCGCGTCTATCCACCACTGCGGATAATTCCATTGCGCCAGCGGCTGCTGCAGGGCGGCCTCCAGCAGCGACTTGCGCTCGCGCAGGAAGCGCCGCAGCACGGCGTTCACCATGCCCTTGGCGTGCGCCATGTCGGGGTGCGAGGTGGCCACCGTGACGGCCTGGTCGACGACGGTGAACTCCTCGTAGGGCTGCTCGCCCGGCTCGGCCGACATCAGGCTCAGCGCGCAGCACAGCAGCGCCGCCAGCATCGGCGGCTCGGGCGCCTTCGAAGTCATCAGGGCGATCAGCGTCTCGCTGCGGCCCAGCTGGCGCATGGTGCGGTAGGAAATGTCCTGGATCGCCCCGCGCGCCTGCGGCGGCGCGCCGTTCTGCGCGAAGACCTTGGCCAGCGCCTGCGGCAGGGCCGTGCCGGCGCGCACCTGGGACACCGCGTTGCAGGCGCCGAGCAGGCAGAAGGCCAGCGAGTCGACGCGCAGATCGGGCTGGAAGCCCGGTTGCAGCACCGGCTTCAGATCCGGGTGGTAGGTGGGCCGCAGCTTGGCCGCCTCCGCCGCCGTCGGGGCGGGCTTCGAGACAATCTTCAACTTCAGCAGGGGGCGCTTCATCATAATCAAATCCGGTGTCGGTCTGCGCGCGCGGCGGGCGCGCACACGCAATGTAAAGGGTCGATTGTAGCGGTTGTCGGGCCGCTTCACCTAAGCGAATGCGGGCGGCGCCGCAAAAGCGTGACGAAAACCGTCATATAAGGGCCAAATACGCGAAAGCAAGCGGGCCGCTCGCCGGCCGCGGCGCATTTCCTTGCCGCGCCGGCGCCGGGCACGGCGCACGGCGCGCATTGCTGGCGCGCCCGAACCAGTATAATTACCGCTGTTTGGACGGCGCCCGGCGCCGTCCCTTTAGCCTTTCGAATTTATTTAGCGCGGCCCAGCCGCCACCACGCTCATGCTCGCTCAACAAAAACAAGAAATCATCGCCCTGTTCCAGGCCGCCCTCGCTCCCGTCCTGGCCGGCACCGCGCTGGCGCCGACGGTGGTGCTGGAGCGTCCGCGCGACCCTTCGCACGGCGACGTCGCCTGCAACATCGCGATGCAGTTGGCCAAGCAGCTGAAGCTCAATCCGCGCGAACTGGCGCAGACCATCGTCGCCGCCCTGCTGGCCAACCCGGCCGCCAAGGGCCTGGTCGAGTCGGCCGACATCGCCGGCCCCGGCTTCATCAACGTGCGCGTGCCCGCCGGCGCCAAGCAGGCCGTCGTCAAGGCCGTGCTTGAGCAGGGCGCCGCCTTCGGCCGCAGCCGGGCCGGCGCCGGCAAGAAGGTCGTCATCGAATTCGTCTCGGCCAATCCGACCGGCCCGCTGCACGTCGGCCACGGCCGCCAGGGCGCGCTGGGCGACGCCCTCGCCGCGCTGTTCGACGCGCAGGGTTTCGCCGTCACGCGCGAGTATTACTACAACGACGCCGGCGTGCAGATCGAGACCCTGGCCAATTCCGTGCAGGCGCGCCTGCGCGGCTTCAAGCCGGGCGACGCCGCCTGGCCGGAGTCGGCCTACAACGGCGACTACATCGCCGACATCGCCGCCGACTTCCTGGCCGGCAAAACCGTCGCGGCCGCCGACAGCGCGCCCGTCACGGCCAGCGCCGACATCGCCGACCTCGCTTCGATCCGCGCCTTCGCCGTCGCCTACCTGCGCAACGAGCAGGACATCGACCTGCAGGCCTTCGGCGTCAAGTTCGACAACTACTATCTGGAGTCCTCGCTGTACGGCGACGGCAAGGTCGACGCCGCCGTCGCCGCGCTGATCAAGGCCGGCAAGACCTACGAGCAGGAGGGCGCGCTGTGGTTGCGCACCACCGACTACGGCGACGACAAGGACCGCGTGATGCGCAAGACCGACGGCACCTTCACCTACTTCGTGCCCGACGTCGCCTACCACATCGTCAAGTGGCAGCGCGGCTACACCCAGGCCATCAACATCCAGGGCAGCGACCACCACGGCACCATCGCGCGCGTGCGCGCCGGCCTGCAGGCGGTCGACCTGGGCATCCCGCAGGGTTATCCCGACTACGTGCTGCACAAGATGGTCACCGTGATGAAGGACGGCGAGGAGGTCAAGATCTCCAAGCGCGCCGGCTCCTACGTCACGGTGCGCGACCTGATCGAATGGTCCGGCGGCGGCGACATCACCAAGGGCCGCGACGCGGTGCGCTTCTTCCTCATCTCGCGCAAGGCCGACACCGAATTCACCTTCGACGTCGACGTCGCGCTCAAGCATTCGGACGAGAACCCGGTCTACTACGTGCAGTACGCCCACGCGCGCATCTGCCGCATGCTGGAACAGTGGGGCGGCGACGAGGCTACCCTGGCCGGGGTCGACCTGGCGCCGCTGACGGCGCCCTCCGAGGCCACGCTGCTGGCCACCCTGGCCGCCTATCCGGACGCGCTGGCGCGCGCCCAGGCCGAACTGGGCCCGCACCAGATCGCCTTCTACCTGCGCGAACTGGCCGCCAACCTGCACAGCTTCTACTTCGCCGAACGCGTGCTGGTCGACGACGAGGCCTTGAAACTGGCCCGCCTGGCGCTGGTGGTGGCGACGCGCCAGGTGCTGCGCAACGGCCTGGCACTGATCGGCGTCTCCGCGCCCAACAAGATGTAATCACCGAGATCCCATCGCACATGAACGTCGCTTCCCGCTCCACCCACCGCACCCGCTCTCGCCAGCAGGGCAACACCCTGGTCGGCATCATCATCGGCCTGGTCATCGGCCTGGTCATCGCCGTGATCGTCGCGCTGGCCATCACCAAGGGGGCGACGCCGTTCACCGACAAGGGCAAGGCCGGCAAGGCGGTCGAGCCGAGCGCCGGCCAGGTCTCCGATCCGAACAAGCCGATGTACGGCAACAAGGAGGCGGCCCGGGAGGCCGCGCGCGACTTCTCCCAGGAGCCGCGCGAGGCCGCCGCGCCGAAGGAGGCGACCGCGCCGAAGGAAGTGAAGGAGGCCAGCCCGCCGAAGGAAGTCAAGGAAAGCAAGCCGGCGCCGGCGGCCGACCCGCTGCAACAGGTCATCGCCAGCTTCAGCAAGGAACCGCTGGCGTCCGCCAAACCGGACGCCAAGGCCGGCGCCGACAAAGCCCGCCAGGCGGCCGCGCCGGCCAAGGCCGAGACGGGCGACGAGAAAGCCGTCTATTATCTGCAGATCGGCGCCTTCCGCGAAACGGCCGACGCCGAAAGCGCGCGCGCCAAGCTGGCCCTGCTCGGCTTCGAGGCCAACGTCAGCGACCGCAGCACCGACAACGGCGTGCTGCACCGCGTGCGCCTGGGTCCCTACAACCAGGCCGAGGCGATGAACCGCGCGCGCGGCAAGCTCGCCGACAGCGGCGTCAGCGCCGACATCGTGCGCATCCAAAAATAAGCGAGGACTCCCATGCTGAAAAAACTATTCCTGGCGCTGGCCCTGTGCGGCGCCGCCCTGGCGGCCTCGGCCTCCCCGGCCGATCCGAAGAACGGCGTCGAGTACCTGACGCTGGCGACGCCGCAGCCCGTCGCCGCCGGCAAGAAGATCGAAGTCACGGAATTTTTCGCCTACTACTGCCCGCACTGCAATGTGCTGGAGCCGGACATCAGCGCCTGGGTCAAGAAGCAGGGCGAGAACATCGTCTTCAAGCGCGTCCACGTGCAGCGCGGCGACGCCGTCGCGCCGCAGCAGCGCCTGTTCTACACCCTCGAAGCGATGGGCCTGCTCGATCAACTGCACGCCAAGGTCTTCCACGCCATGCACGCCGAGCGCGAACGCCTGGGCAGCGACGAAGCCGTCTTCGATTTCGTCGCCAAGCAGGGCGTGGAGCGCGCCAAGTTCATCGACACCTACCGCTCCTTCGGCGTGGCCGGCCGGGTGCGCCGCGCCAACGCGCTGATGGAAGCCTACCAGGTCGATTCCTGGCCCCTGATCGCCATCGACGGGCGCTTCATCACCTCGCCCTCGCTGGCCGACGCCGGCGCGAAAGCGGCGCGCACCGAAGGCCAGCTGGACGCCCAGGCCCTGACGGTGATGGACTTCCTCGTCGCCAAGGCGAAAGCGGACAAGAAATAAACATGCGATGCACGGCGATGCGCAGCCCGCGCGCCCGCGCCTGATGCGGCGGGTCTTCATCACCGGCGCCTCGAGCGGCCTGGGCGCCGCCCTGGCGCGCCGCTACGCCGAACTGGGCGCCACGCTGGGCCTGCTGGCGCGCCGCGGCGACGCCCTGCAGGCGCTCATCGCCGGCCTGCCGAATCCGCACCTGCACCGCGCCTACCCGGCCGACGTCACCGACCACGCCGCGCTGCGCGCCGCCGCCGCCGACTTCATCGGCCACGCCGGCGGCGTCGACATCGTCATCGCCAGCGCCGGCGTGTCCTTCGGCACGCTGAGCGAATTCCCCGAGGACCTGGCGGCCTTCGAAACCATCATGGCCATCAACGTCACCGCCACCGTGGCCACCTTCGCGCCCTTCATCGCGACGATGAAGGCGCAGGCCACGCCGGCGCGCCTGGTCGGCATCGGCAGCGTGGCCGGCATCCGCGGCCTGCCCGGCGCCGAAGCCTACAGCGCCTCGAAGGCGGCCGTGATCAGTTATTGCGAATCGCTGCGCCTGGAACTGAAGCCGCACGGCATCCGCGTCGTGACCATCACGCCCGGCTACATCGCCACGCCCATGACGGAAAAGAACGCCTACGCCATGCCCTTCCTGATGCCGGCCGATCGCTTCGCCGCCAAGGCCGCCGCCACCATCGCCGCCGGCAGCAGCTACCGGGTGATCCCGTGGCAGATGGGCGTCGTCGCCAAGTTGCTGCGCCTGCTGCCCAACCCGCTCTACGACCTGGCCTTCGCGAAGGCGCCGCACAAGGCGCGCCGCGCGCCATGAACGCGATCCTCACCGGCGCCGCCATCGGCGCCCGCTGCGCCGCCAGCGCCGCCCACGTGGCCATCGAAGTGGTGGCCGAAACCGGCTCCACCAACGCCGATCTGCTGGCGCGCGCCGCCGCCCTGCCCGGCCCGACCCTGCGCATCGCCCTGCAGCAGACGGCCGGACGTGGGCGCGCCGGACGCCCCTGGTTGTCCGAGCCGGGCGCCACCCTGATGTTCTCGCTGGCCTGGCAGTTCAAGGGCCCGCTGCAGCGTCTGGTCGGCCTGCCGCTGGCGGTCGGCGTCGCGCTGGCCGAAACGCTGGCCGCGCTGGGCGCGCCGGTGAAACTGAAATGGCCGAACGACTTGATCAAGGACGGCAGCAAGCTGGCCGGCATCCTGGTGGAAACCCAGGTCGGCGCCGGCGGCAGCGTCTGGGCCGTGGTCGGCCTGGGCTTGAACCTGCTCATGCCGGACAAGCTGGAAAGCGCCATCGGGCGCAGCGCCGCCGCCCTGCCCTGGCTGGCGCAGATGGAGCGCAACGAGCTGATGGCGCAATTGCTCAGCCGCCTGGCCGGCGCGCTGGCCGAATTCGACGACACCGGCTTCGCCGCCTTCAGCGAACGCTGGAACCGCCTGCACGCCCACCAGGGCCAGGCGGTGCAGATCCTCGACGCCGGCCGCGTCCTGCAACAGGGCGTGGCGGCCGGCGTCGACCAGATCGGCCGCCTGCTGCTCGACACGGCGCAGGGGCGCGTCGAAATCCTGTCCGGCGACGTCTCGCTGCGCGCCGCGCCGGAGGCGCCATGATGTTGCTCGTCGACGCAGGCAACACGCGCGTCAAATGGGCCCTGGCCGAACCCGGCGCGCCGCTGGGCGCGTGGCTGGCCGGCGGTGCCGTGGCGCACGCCGACATCGCCGCGCTGGCGCAGGATTGGGCGGCGGCGCTGGCCGGCCGGCCGCTGCGCGGCGCCCTGCTGGC
>JANXSQ010000059.1 GCA_025356595.1 Janthinobacterium sp.
GTCGATCGACGCGCCGGCCTGCAGCTCGCTGCGCGACTGGATGAGCTCGATGAACGTGCGCGTCTGCGACACGTTCTTGAAGTACGACGACACCATCGGATCGAGCGTCTGCTCGACCAGCTGCGCCACGTTGCCGAAGCGCTGCACCACCATCGGCGCCTTGCGGTAGTCGATGTGCACCACCACCGACAGCGGCAGCTGCGGCTCGAACGCATCCTTGGTGATCAGGGTGATCTCGCGCAGGTTCTTGTCGAAGTTGGAGCCGCTCTCGCCGGACTTCCACATCAGCACGAAGTTGGTGGTCGGCACCAGCTCGATCTTGCCGGCGTAGGTGTTGAAGGCGTACTTGCCCGGCATCAGCGCGTCGCGCCAGACGCCGCGGCAGCCGGTCTCCACCAGCTCGCCGTGCGAATACTCGCTGCCCGACAAGTCCGTGCCCACGCGGCCGGTGTACGACACCACCACGCCGACAAAGCCGACCGGGATGATGGTCTTCTTGATGAACTCCACCGTCGCGAACAGGCGGTTGATGAAGTAGGTGCCCTCGACCAGCACGCGCTCCTGGCGGCCGCGCCGGCCGCCGGCGGCGAGGAATTTCTCCGGTTCCTGGAAGGCGTTGTGGGCGTCGCCGACATCGGGCGCCAGCAGCTCGTCCTTGAGCAGGCCGGGGCCGTCCTGCACCGTCACGACGGCCAGTTGGTCGGAATCGTGCGAGCCGGTGACTTCCTTGATGACCACGGGCGTGAAGCCGCTGCGCTCGTCCAGCACGCTGCGCATCTGCTCGTAATACACTTTTTCCTGGACGTCGAGCGACATGGAATACGTGCCCTCCTCCGTCATGACGACGAACAGGGCCGGGTTGATGATGTGCGTGCCCTCGCGCAGGATCTTGCGCTGCGGCCCCTTCTGGCCGCCGCCCGCCAGGAAGCCGCGCACGTCGCGGAAATCCTCCACCCGGGCATTGTCGGCCAGCGTCTGGCCGGCCGGCAGATCGACGCCGTCGCGGGCGAACACGTAGGCGATCTTGCCTTGGGTGACGGAGACCATGGGGTGGATATGGATACGGTACTGGAAGGGCGCGAAGAAATGGAAGCCGCCGCGCCGCAACTCGGCCTGCAGGCCCGCTTCGCCGCTGAGGGCCAGCAGGCCGCTCTGCACCGAACCGGACGAGCTCCACAGTTTTTCGACGACGCCGATGCGGTCGTTGGCGATGTATTTGACGATGCCCGATAGTTTGATCAGCAGGGCGAGAAGGACGGATACGACGACGAATGCAACGAGGACGGTCACGCTATCGCTACTTAACATACGCTCTTTCGGTGGTGGATAAGGCTGGGGATGGGGTGGTCGCGGCTGGCGGCCGGACGTGGAAACGGGAGGGGGCAAGCCGGGGAAGTTTGCCCGTCCGGATTGCCGCGCACGATTTTATCGCGCGAACATGGGGAAAATGCCACTGCGGCGGGCCGGAAATAATTGATGCATATCAAAAATAGCATGATTGCATTTTGGCACAACTGGAGGAATATTGCTGCTCGGCAGCATCATCTAGAGGGAAGCGTCTAATGCGCGGGTGGTGGCGGCGCGCCAAGCCCGGCGCCATCATGGATACCGCCGCGTGACGCTATCAATAGCGCCTCAAGCGCCATCGTCGAGAAAGGCGGCAATCCGCGCGCCGAGCGCGTCGAGGTCGGCGAGTTCGCACTCCCACAGGGTCAACACCTGCCAGCCCATTTCCGCAAGGGCGAGCAGTTGCATCTCGTCGCGGCGCCGATTGCCGAACAGTTTGGTGGACCAAAAATCGATCCGCGACTTGGGCATGCGGGCGCGGGGACAATCCCGGTGCAGATGCCAAAAACATCCGTGCACAAAAATAACCTTGCGGCGCCGAAAGAACACCAAATCCGGCTTGCCCGGCAACGTCGCCATATGCAAGCGGTAACGGTAGCCCGCCGCGAACACCAGGCGCCGCACCAGCATTTCCGGCCGGGTGTTCTTGGCGCGGATGCGGGACATGATGCGGCTCCGCGTCTTCGTATCGACGCTGTCAACCACGTCCCGCCTCCACCGCCCCACCGCCATGCATCCGACACAAACAATCACGCATTCCACCACCAACCCACAAACGCCGCCTTGCGCGGCATAGGAAGGATTATGTGCCCCACCCATGATGATTTCCAGCGAAATTTAACGGGAGAAAATGATGCGCGGCGCAACAACCGCGGCGAAGGCGGACTGGGCGCGGAACGCGCGCGGCGCCTCCACGCCATATGTACCGGCTTTGTTTCAGGCCATATTCCACGCTGGATTAACTGTATATAAATACAGTACAATAGCAAATGGAATCGGCCTTGGGATGGCGAATCGGAACCTCCCGCCGCCGTTGCTTTATACTACGGCCAATCCGGCGGGGACGCGTCCACCGCCTGGCGGATGGCCTGTTTTCCAACGGCCCGCCAAACCGGCCCGCCGCGCGTCCAGCGCACACTACACACTACCGGAAAAAGTAAACGCTTTGAATAAGTTCAGTATCCAACACCAGCTCCAAGCCGCGCGCAGCCGTGCCACCGAATGTCCGCATGCGCCACGGCGGAAACCGATGGCCGTCGAGAAAGAGGCCCGCCATGAAGCTTGAGTCGATTGAACTTTTCGCCGGCGCCGGCGGTCTGGCGATGGGATTTTCCAGTCAAAACGTGGACCACCGCGCGGTTGTCGAGTGGAACACCCACGCCTGCGCGACGCTGAGGAACAACAAGCTGCGCAGCGTGGCCCCGATGAGCCATTGGCCCGACGTGACCGAGGGCGATGTCCGCCAGTTCATGTACAGCGGCCACCAGGGCCTGGATCTGGTCACCGGCGGTCCGCCTTGCCAGCCCTTCTCCATGGGCGGCAAGCACGGCGGCTTCCTGGACGAGCGCGACATGTTCCCGCAGGCGATACGCGCCGTGCGCGAGGTGCGGCCGCGCGCCTTCGTCTTCGAAAACGTCCGCGGCTTGATGCGCGCGGCGTTCGACAACTACTTCAACTACATTCTGTTGCAGCTCGAGTACCCCTCCCTTCAGCCGAAAGCGAAGGAGGAGTGGCTGGAACATCTGCTCAGACTCGAAAAGCACAAGGCGAACGGGGCGAAGAGCGAGTATCGCGTCAAGGCGCAACTGGTCAACGCGGCGAACTTCGGGGTGCCGCAGAAACGGATGCGCGTGTTCTTCGTGGGCTTCCGCGAGGATCTCGGCCTGGACTGGGTGTTTCCCGCCGAAACGCACAGCCACGACGCGCTGCTGCTGTCGCAATGGGGCAACGGCGAGTATTGGGAACGGCACCGCGTCGCCGCGAAACACCGTCCGGCCAAACCCGAGGGTCTGGAGCGCAAACTGGCGGCCCTGGCCGACGCCGACTTCGCCGCCATGGCCCTGCCGTGGGAAACCGTGCGCGACGCCATTTCCGACTTGCCGGATCCGGAAAAGCACCCCGGCCGCGAGCAGGTCCAGGCGCACCGCTTCCAGCCCGGCGCCCGCTCCTACGCCGGCCACACCGGCAGTCCGCTCGACGAGCCCGCCAAGGCCCTGAAGGCCGGCGACCATGGCGTTCCCGGCGGCGAAAACATGCTGCGCCGGCATGACGGCAGCGTGCGCTACTTCACGGTGCGGGAATCGGCGCGCATCCAGACTTTCCCGGACAGCTTCATTTTCGAGGGATCGTGGTCGGAAACCATGCGCCAACTGGGCAACGCGGTTCCCGTCAAATTGGCGGCGGTCGTCGCCAACAGGGTTTGCGAGCAGCTGCGCCAGACCTGAGCGAGTCGGCGGGAAACGGGCCCTGTGCGGTTCCGTTTCCCGCCGCGCTCAGGGCAGCAACTCTTCGCCGTAGGGGTAATGCTTGTTGGTTTTGTACAGCACCATGCCGTAGCTGATGACTGCCCCCTTCCAACCGTCGCCGAGGAAGCTCACCGCCGCTTGAAGCAGGCTGCGCGCGTCGCGCTGAACGCCCGCCAAACTGATCAGGCGCGGCAATTCCTCCGGCGGCACGGTGTACCTGAAAACGTAGGGAAGCTGCGTCTTCATGGTGCGGAGCAGTACCGCGAACTCCATTTCTTGCTCCGGCCCGGCATCGAGCTCCATCGGGAAGTCGTCGATGATCGGGAACTGTCGGTCGAACCAGCCGGGTTTGGTGGTGTCGCGGTTTTGACCGGGATCCTTGGGCCCGAAACCGGCGCCGTTCCACATGCCCGCGTGCTCGCTTTTGAACATGGAAATGAGCAGGTCCTCGTTCGCGGCCGTACCCATGCTTTTGTCCAGCAACAACGCCTTGTAGCCGATCCGCTCCGGGTCGATGCCGCGCCGTCCCTTCAGTTTTTCAAGATGCTGCGCAAGCCGCTCGCTGACGTCGTTCGCCTTGCCGAGATAAACCGGCGCGCCCTCGTAGTGCAGGACATACACGCCTTGGCGGGAGTCATTTTGCATCTGGAATGTACTCAGGCCGGCCAAGGCCGACTCGTTCAACTTCGACTCGGCCATGCGGTCCAACGTTTCCTTCAACTGCGCGGAGACCGTTTGGAGAAAATCGAACACGTAGATTGATTGCAAAGCGCGAGCCTCGGAAATTTTGGGGTGGATGAACAAAACAGCGGGAGCGGCAGCGCCCATATGGACGGGCGATTGTAAAGCGGGCCGAGCCCGGCCGGACTCAGGCCTGCGCCTCCATCTGCTGGCGCACGCGCTCTTCCTCTTCGTAGCGGGCGAGTTCGATTTCGCGGAGCACGGCGCCGACGTCGGCCGGGCGCTCCGGCGCCGCCACGATGCCGGTCAGCGGCGTGTCCGGCGTCAGCAGGCCGGCCTGGTACAGGTTCCAGATTTCCTCGCCGTATTGGCTGCCCAGCAGTTCCGGGACCACGACGCCAAAGAAATTGGCCAGGTTCGTCACGTCGCGCTCGAGCATGGAGGCGGCCACGCTGCTGCCGGCCGCGTCCACCGCCTGCGGCAGGTCGATGATGACCGGGCCCTGCGCGTCGACCAGGATGTTGTATTCGGACAGGTCGCCGTGGATGACGCCGGCGCACAGCATCAGCACCACCTGGCGCAGCAGCATGGCGTGGTATTGCAGCGCCAGCTCGCGGTCCAGTTCGACGTCGTTCAGGCGCGGCGCGGCGTTGCCGTCGGCCGCCGTCACCAGCTCCATCAGCAGCACGCCCTCGAAGCAGATGTAGGGCGTCGGCACGCGCACGCCGGCCGCCGCCAGCCGGTACAGCGCGTCCACTTCGGCGTTCTGCCACACTTCCTCGGCCATCTTGCGGCCGTAGCGCGTGCCCTTCTCCATCGCCCGCGCCTGCCGGCTGTTCTTCACGCGGCGGCCTTCCTGGTAGGCCACGGCCTGGTGGAAGCTGCGCTCGTTGGCCTCCTTGTAGACCTTGGCGCAGCGGATGTCGTCGCCGCAGCGCACCACGTAGACGGTGGCTTCCTTGCCACTCATGAGCTGGCGCATGACTTCGTCGATCAAGCCTTCTTCAACCAGAGGCTGGATACGTTTTGGTGTTTTCATAGGGACTGTGGCGTGGGCTTTCCGGCGATACGGAAGGCGGGGTGAATGGCGCCAGGGGAGAACGCCGCCGTCGCCGGCGGTGTTGGCGCGGCCCATTATACAGTGCCGCCGTTTACGCCAGGCACAAGGCGGCGGCGTTCAGGCGCCGCGACAGTTGACAGAAAACCAGCGGCGCAGGGACCAGCCCGCAGCCCGCACTGCGGCTGCGGCCCCGCGCCACCGCTTTAAGCGCGCGGCGCCGCCCCTCAGGCTGGCACGGCCTGCGGCGCGCCGTGCGGCGCGCGCGCGCCCAGCGTCTGCTCGACGACGCCGGCCACCATGTCGGCCGTCACCGCCGACAGGGTCCAGCCCAGGTGGCCGTGGCCGGTGTTGTAGAAGACGCAGGCGGCGCGGCCGCGGCCCACCCGCGGCAGCATGTCCGGCATCATCGGCCGCAAGCCGGCCCAGGGCACGACGCTGCGCGTGCTCACGCCGGGGAAGCATTGCTCGACCCATTCGACCAGCGGACGGATGCGGTCGGCGCGGATGTCGCGGTTGAAGCCGTTGAATTCGGCCGTGCCGGCGACGCGGAAGCGGTCGGCGCCGAAGCGGCTGCAGACCAGTTTGGTGGCGTCGTCGAGCAGGCTGACCTGCGGCGCCGCCGCCTGGCTGGCCGCGTCAGGCAGGTTGACGGTGATCGAGTAGCCCTTCACCGGGTAGATGTTGACGCGGTCGCCCAGCGCCGCGCCCAGCGCCCGGCTGGCCGTGCCGGCGCAGATGACGACGCCGTCGAAGTCCGTGGTGCTGGCGTCGGCGCCGCTGCCGACGGTGACGCTGGCGCGCCCGCCCTCGACGCGGATCTCCGCCACGTCCTCGCCGTAGCGGCAGTCGACGCCCAGGCGGACGATGGCGGCGGCCAGGCCGCTGGTGAATTTATGGATGTCGCCGGTGGCGTCGCTCTCGGTGTAGTGGCCGCCGTAGTAGTCGCCGGCCAGGGTCGGCTCCAGCGCGCGCATTTCCGCCGGCGTCACGGCGCGGCGCTCCAGCCCGCCCTGGGCCAGCAGTTTCGAGACCTGCGCCGCGTGCTCGAAGCCGGCCTTGTCGCGGTAGATGTGCAGGATGCCCTTGCGCTTCAGGTCGAAGTCGATGCCCTCCGTCTCGGCCCAGGCGTACAGGTGCTGGCGCGCGGCGATGGCCAGGCGCACCGTTTCAACGGTGTTGCGCTGGTAGTGGGGGATGGCGGCGATGAATTCGGCGAACCAGGACAGCTTGTGCCAGCTCGGCTTCGGGCTCACCAGCAGCGGCGCGTCGCTCTTGAGCATCCACTTGATGCCCTTGAACATGGTCGACCAGTGGTTCCACACCTCCGCGTTGGAGGCCGACAACTGGCCGCCGTTGGCGTAGGAGGTGTCCATCGCCGCGTAGCGGTGTTTCTCGATCAGGGTCACGGCGAAGCCGCGTTTGGCCAGCGCGTAGGCGGTGGTGACGCCGGTAATGCCGCCGCCGATAACTGCGATTGTTTTCATACTCGTCAAGCTCCAACACGTCGAGGTTAAATCCGCGCACACAACGCGCAGCGGACACCCCCTCTGTTCTGGACCTGAGAGATTCACGCCGGCGCGCCCGGGGGCGTGCCGCGCTTGCTCCTTCGGTGCGCCGGTGACGATGGCGCCGGCGGCTCTTCAGAGTTCAATGGCGATATCGGTCCGTGGGCCTGAGAGTTTCCGGGGCGGTTGCTCCTTCGGCGCTGCGCTGCGGGTGGACCGCATGGCAGGCTCTCCCGATATCACGTGCTGCGTTGCCGCCGCTCACGCGGACAGGCGCTGTCAGCTTACATCAAGGATACCGGCAAGTTCAAATTTTTTCATAGTGTTAGTTGTTTTCCATGGACGCGCCCGGCTGCTAGTGCCCGCTGGCGCCCTGGTACATCAACTGCAAGCCCGTCAGCAACAGGGCGATCTGGGCGATGCGGTAGAACCACACGGTGCTGACGCGCTCCTGCAGGTAGACGCCCAAGGCGACGCCCAGCGGCACCAGCGGCACCAGCGGCGCCAGGCTCAGGCTGGCCAGCAGGTTGGCGCCGTTGAACTGGCCCAGCCAGGCGTAGGGCAGCAATTTGACGGCGTTGGTGAGCAGGAAGAAGGCGTTGATGGTGGCCAGGTAGGCCAGCTTGTCTAGCCGCTGCGGCAGCAAGTACATCATCACCGGCGGTCCGCCGGCGTGGGCGACGAAGCTGGTGAAGCCGGACACGGCCGCCATGCAGGCGCCGGCCAGGCGTGACGGCGGCGCGCCCGGCGCCGCCGCCTTGGCCGCCAGCCAGCGGCTGGCCACGAACAGCACCGAGATGGCGCCGATCAGCAGGCGGATCGCCGATTCGTTGAACAGGCCGAAGCTCAGCGCGCCCAGCGCCACGCCCAGCAAGGCGCCCGGCAGCAGGGTGCGCAGGATGCGCGCGTCCCATTTGCCGAAGTAGACGCGCAGGCCGACCAGGTCGGTCAGGCAGAGCAGCGGCAGCACGATGCTGGCCGCCTGGCGCGGCGACACGGCCAGCGCCATCAGCGGCACGGCGGTGCCGCCCAGCGCGCCGCCGAATCCGCCTTTGGAGATGCCGATCAGGAGGACGGCGGGAATGGCCAGGGCGTAGAAGGTCGGATCGGTGATCATGGCGACTCCGGCGCGGCGGGGACTGCGGCGGTCGGCGGCGAGGCGGCGCGCGCGCGCAACAGTTCCAGCAGCAGAGCCACGGCCGGCGAGGCGGCGCCGGCGCGCGAGCAGACCAGGCCGAAGTCGCGCTGCAGCGGCGGCTCGAGCGCCATCACGCGCACGCCGCGGCGCTCCTCCGGCAGGGTCGACTCGGGCACCAGCGCCACGCCCATGCCCTCGCGCACCAGCGCGAAGGCGCTGCCGACGTCGCGCACCGTCACGCGCACGTCCGTCAGCGCCAGTCCGGCCCGCTCCACCAGGCTGCGCGGATTGACGGCGCAGCCGCCGCTGGAGAGGATGAAGGCTTGCCCCGCCAGTTGCTCCAGCGTCACGCCGGCGCCGCCGCGCGCCAGCGCGTGCCCGACGGGCAGCAGCGCCACCCAGGCGTCGCGCCCCAGCGCCAGCGCGCGCCGCGACGGCGGCGGATTCAGCACCACGCCGACATCGACGACGTCGGCCGCCAGCCAGGCCTCGACCTCGTCGTCGTCGCCCTCCAGCGCGATGACTTCGATGCCCGGATGCAGGCGGCGGAACCGGCTCAGCAGCGCCGGCAACAGCAGGGCGAACACGGACGGGAAGGCGGCCAGGCGGATGCTGCCGCGCCGCACGCCGCTGGCCGCCCCGGCCGCGTCCTGGATCGCCGCCAGGCTCGCCAGCATGGCGCGCGCGTGCCCGACGACTTGCTCGCCGAGCGCCGTCGGCGTCGTCTGGCGGCGCGCCCGCGTCAGCAATTGCCCGCCCAGCGCCTCCTCGAGTTGCGCCAGCGCCTGGCTGGCGCCGGATTGGCTGATGCCGTGCCGCTGCGCCGCCTTGGAGATGTTGCCGCTGTCGGCGACGGCGACGAGCAGGCGCCAGTGCATCAAGTTCATCATGGCATTAGCTGGCCTTATGGAGGGAGTCTGGAATCCTGAATTTACCGGATTATAGCCGCCGGGCAAAATCAACGTCTTCGCTCGCGGCGCCGCCAGCCCCATCCACATAGGAGATTCACATGAAACTATTTTTCGCCCCGCAGGCTTGCTCGCTGTCCCCGCACATCGTCCTGCGCGAACTGGGCCTGCCCTTCGAGCTGGTGCGCGTCGATAACCTCAGCAAGCGCACCGCCGACGGCCGCGACTTTTTGGAGATCAATCCGCGCGGCTATGTGGCGGCGCTGCAGCTGGAGAACGGCGAGGTGCTGACGGAGGGCCCGGCGATCGTCCAGTACCTGGCCGACCTGAAGCCCGAGGCCGGCCTGGCGCCCGCCAACGGCAGTTGGCAGCGCGTGCGACTGCAGGAATGCCTGAACTTCATCGGCACGGAACTCCACGCCGGCGCCGCGCCCCTGTTCAACGCGGCGCTGCCCGAGCCGGTCCGGGCCCTGTTCCGCGACAAGCTGCGGCGCCGCCTGACGCAGCTGGCGCCGCAACTGGCGCGCCAGGAGTATCTGCTGGGCGGGCGATTCGGCGTCGCCGACGCCTATCTGTTCACCGTGCTGGGCTGGATGCCCCGCTTCGGCATCGAGCTGGCGGAATGGCCGCCGCTGGCGCGCTATGTCGAGCGGATAGGCGCGCGCGCCTCGGTGCGGGCGGCGCTGGCCGCCGAGGCCGGCTGAGGAGGGACCGGCCGGGCGCCACCTTGCGCACCGGTGGAAGAAAGGCCGCCCGCCTATGCCTCCTCCTCGAAGGTGATGAACAGCGCCGACGACCAGACCTTGCTGTCGTCGCGCTGGCGGCCGCACAGGTAGACGGGCCGGTGGCCGAAGGGGCCGTTGCCGGGCGCCACCTCGAGCGCGCCGCCGACGCTGGCCGGCAGCGGTCGCTCGGTGAGGCGCTCCAGCGCCAGGAACAGCTCGGCGCCGCCCAGCGCCAGCGTCAGGCCGCCCTCGGCCAGCAGTTGCGCGCCGCTGATCTCCCAGCTGAACGTGGGCGCGTGGACGAAGGGATTGCGGCGCAGGGCGTCGCCGGTCTTGGCGTAGCCGTCTATGGTGCCCTCGACCTTGATGCGGCAGCCGCCCAGGTTGCTGACGTCGATCTCGATGCCGTCGGCGTCGCCGTAGGTGTCGCTGCGAAAGCCGATGTCGGTCGGGCCGGCGCGCCAGCAGACCTCCTCCTCGTGCTCGAAACCGTGGGCGCGGAAGCGGTTGATGGTGCCGTTCAGGATCGTGATGCGGCCCGTCCACGAGGCCCAGCGGTAGCGGTCGGGAATGCGCGCGCCGCCCCAGCGCAGGCGGATCAGGCGCTCCGAAAAGCCCAGCTCGCGGTGCAGATTGCGCCGCCAGATCAGGCCCGTGTGGTCGTAGGCGGACAGTTCCTCCCAGCCGCCGGCGCCGAGGAAATCGTAGTCCAGCGTGGCCGGCCCGCGCAGGCGGAAGGCGTCGCCCTGCACATGCGCGCCGCAGCGCACCAGCAAAGCCGAATGCTCGCCCGTGGTCGCCCAGGTGTGGCGCGCGCGCAGGGCCACGCCTATGCTGCGGCGGTCGAGCCGCTCGGAGAGCACGCCGGTCAGGCCGCCGTGCACGCCGAACACCTGGGTGCCGGGCGGACCGCCGCCGGGACGGCCGCGGTGCTCGTCGCCGCTGGCGGCCACGCCGATCTGGTAGCCGCGCGCGATCACGTCCTGGTACAACCAGCCGAAATGGCCCCAGCTCGACGCGATCTCGACCAGCCGCTCCAGCTCGGGATGGTGCCAGTCGGGAATGTAGCGCCGCCCGCCCACATGCGGCATGATCAGGTGCGTCTCGGGCGCGTCGACATAGGCGTCCCACAACTCCTCCACCGGCCAGCGCCCCAGCTCGACGGCGGCGTCCTTCATGTCCTCGTTCCAGACGAAGGTGCGGTTATGCTCGCCCCGGCTGTTGTAGGGAAAATCCGGCGCCTCCTCGCCGAGGAAGACCACGTTGTGGTCGCCGCCGGCGGTCGAACTGCCGCACCATTCCTGCACCGGATAGCAGACGAAGCGGCCCGCCTCGTTGAAGCGCTCCACCGTCTCCACGCCCAACTGCCAGTGCGCGTCGCTGACCTGGAAATCGTTCGCCGTGTAACCCAGCACGTCGATGCCGCCGATGTCGCGCGCGTAGGCGGCGTTGTAGGCCGGGCTGTTGGTGCCCACCGTGTCGCTGGCGTGCACATGCAGGTCGGCGTAGAAGGAACGCGGCGCGCCGAAGCGCGCGGCGACGCTGACGAAGGCGCCGGCCGGCTTGACGGAGGCACCGCCCTGGAACTCGGCGACCAGGCGCAGCTCGCCGGCGGCGCTGGGCAGATCATCGACGCCGACGCTGGCCCAGCCCTCGGCCGGCAGCGCCAGTTCGCGCGCGTACACCAGGGCCTCGCCGGCGTAGGCGCGCAACAGCACGGCGCCGGCCACCGCCAGGCAGGCGTTGCCCCAGCGGTCCTGCAGCGACAGGCGGAACGGCAGGCGCTCGCCGGGACGGGCGAAGCGCGGGCCGGCCAGCAGGAGCCGCGCCGGCGCGCCCGGCGCCATATCGATGACGACGTCGCCCGGCACCGGCGCGAAACGCGAGGTGCCGAGCGGGTCGACATAGCAGCGGAAGCGGAAACCCTGCTCGGTGAAGGTTTGCACGCGCGTGCCGGCGCCGCCGCCGCGCCGGTCGCCCAGGCGGATCAGGATATGGTCGCCGGCGTTCAGGTAACCGTCGACGACATCGACGATGATGGCCTTCTGGAACGGCCGCTCATGGCCCTTCTGATCGAAGCGCACGCTGAGCGACTGCACCGTGCCCGGGCTCTGCCCCGCCACCAGCGGGCCGGCCTGATACTCCGCGCTGACGAAATTGGCGGCGGCCGGATCGCTGGTCTGGAACAAGGCCCAATCCGAGTAGAACTTGAAGGTCGCCTTCAGCCAGCCGCCGTCGGCCAGGCCGGCCGCGCCGACCTCGTAGTCGAGCAGCACCTCGTTCCAGCTGCCCGTCTCCAGGCGCGCCACGTTGCAACTGACGCGGCCCACGAAGGGCAGCGCCTTGTTGCGCACATACAAACCGGCCGGCGCGAAATGCGCCCCCAGGCGGCCGCGCAAAGCCTCGTAATCGCGCGCCGCCGACATGTCCCGCTCACCCATACATCCTCCGTGAAGAAATCCGCCCCGGGCGCGGATCGCGATCCGCCCGCAAGGCTGTTTGGCGCAACATCGCCGTCCCGGGACCCACGCCCGGATTCAGGACTTGCGCCAGCTCTGGTAGTGCCGCTCCATGCGCCGGAAGAGCAGGCTTTCGGCCAGCCAAGCGATGCCGCCGATCAGGACGATGCCGAGCAGGACCTGGCTGGCGTTGCCCACCTGCCCGCCCATCGAGACCATCCAACCGATGCCGCGCGAGGCGCCTATCATTTCGGCCGCCACCAGGGCGCGCCAGGCCTGGCTGAAGCCGACCCGCAGCGCCGCCGTCAACGCCGGCAGCGAGGCCGGGAAGTAGACGTGCAGCAGCAGTTGCAGCGGGCCGGCGCCGAGGATGCGCGCGGCGCGCACGTCGCCGCCGCGGATGGCCTGCACGCCCTCCTGTATCGTCAGCGCCATCGGGAAGACGGCGGCGATGAAGATGACGGCGACGATGGACAGGTAGCCCAGACCGAAGACGATCATCGTCAGCGGCGCCCAGGCGATCGGCGGGATGGCCATGAAGAGGCTGTTGAGCGGCGTGATGAAATCGCGGAACTTGGCCGACACGCCGGCCGCCGTGCCCAGCAGCAGCGCGGCGGCGACGGCGGCGCCGAAGCCGCCCAGTTCTTCGAGCAGGCTGGCGAGCAGTTGCTGGCCCAGCTTGCCGCTGTCCAGCCAGCGCCAGCCCTCCTGCGCCACCTCCCACGGTTGCGGCAGGATGTAGGCCGGGAAGCGGCTGGCCGCCGCGCTCCACAGCAGCAGCAGGGCCGGCAGCGCGGCCCAGCTCCAGGATGGCGTGAAGGTCGGCGCGCGCATGCTCAGCGGCCGACCGGCGGCTGTTCGGCGCGGCGCTGCCAGCTCAGGTCGACCACCTGGGCGACGCTCAGCGGCTTGCTCAGGAAACCCAGCGCCAACGAGTAATCCATCAGGCGCTGGATGAAGCGCAGGTCGGCCGCTTCGAGCCGGTCCGACCAGCCCAGGCGCTTGCGCGCTTCGCGCACGATGGCCTCGGCCGCGATGCTCCTGCCCTCGGCCGTCTTGATCGGCGCGATCTGGAAAGCCTCGGCGATGATGCGGTTGGCCTCGTCCTGATGCTCGTCCAGGAAGGCGATGGCGCGGCGGTGCGCGCGCAGCACTTTGACGACCTCGTCCGGACGCTGCGCCAGGGTGGCCGGCGGCGCCATCACGACGTACCACGGGTAGCGGGGGATGCTCTGGTTGACGTCGAGCAGCACGCGCTTGCCGCGCAGCACGGCGTCGGCCACGAAGGGTTCCCAGGTGAAGGCGGCGTCGACCAGGCCGCGCTCCAGGGCCGCGTTCATGTTCCCGACCGGCATGGCGACGATGTCGAGGTCGCGCTCCGGGTCCAGCCGCGCCGCCTCCTTGACGACGTAGCCGCGCAGCAGCACGTCCATGCCGCTGCCCTTGGCCACGCCGGCCACCTTCTTGCCGCGCAACTGGGCCAGCGTGCCGATAGGCGAATTGCCGTTGGTGATCAGCGCCGCCTGGCCGTAGTTGACCTTGGCCAGGATGCGGCTGTTCAAGCCGCGCGCGTACCACTGGAACACCGGCGGCGCGCCGATGTAGGCGATGTCGATCTCGCCGGCGGCCAGCGCCTGTTGCAGCAGCGGCCCGTCGGCGAAGGACGTCAGTTCCACCGCCACCCCTTCGGTGGCGAAATAGCCCTTCTTATCGGCGATCAGCGCCGGCGCGTTGGCCATCGCGCGCACCCAGCCGACGCGGATCGGTTTGCCTTGCGCCGCCGCGGCGCACAGTAACAGCAGGGATATCAGCAGAGTCTTGAGCATGCTCGTTTTCGCCTTCCGGTTGGGGGAGATGGGCCCGGCGGCGCTGCCGCCCCGGGTCAAAAATAGCGGCGCGGAGAGCCGGGATTGGCGCGCGCAACGGCGCCGCGGTTTTCCGTCCGGGACGTCAGGCGTGTTCGGCGACGCCGCCGACGCGGTCCATCAGCTCGTTGCGGTAGTCGTTGAAACGGGCCAGTTGGCGCGTCGCGCGCTGCGCGCGCGGGCGCGGCAGATCGATGCGCAATTCGCCCTGTATGCCCCGCGGCGCGGCGCCCAGCACGACGACGCGGTCGGCCAGGAAGATGGCTTCGTCGATGTCGTGGGTGATGAAGACCACGGTCTGGCCGAGGTTCTCCCACAGGCGCAGGGTTTCCTCGTTCATGCTCTGGCGCGAGATGGCGTCCAGGGCGGCGAAGGGTTCGTCCATCAGCAGCAGGGTCGGCTCCATCACCAGGGTGCGCGCCAGCGCCACGCGCTGCTGCATGCCGCCCGACAATTGGTAGGGCAGCTTGTCGGCCGCGCCCTCCAGGCCCACCATCGCCAGATAGTGCATGGCGCGTTCGCGCTGCTCGGCGGCGCCGCCGCGGCGGCCCATGCGCAGGCCGAAGCGCACGTTGTCGAGCACGCTCAACCAGGGGAATAGTTGCGGCGACTGGAAGACGTAGCCGAGCTCCGGGGTTTCCGGCGTGACGGGCGCGCCGTTGACGGTGACGCTGCCGCGCTCCGGTTGGTAAAAGCCCGACAGCAGGTTCAGCAGGGTGCTCTTGCCGCAGCCCGATGGCCCCAGCAGCGCGATGAATTCGCCCGGCCGCACCTGCAGCGACAGGTCGCGGAAGACCTGCTGGCCGTTCGGGTAGGAGAAATCGATGTGATCGATGGATAACTGCGCCATGGCTGCGGTGTGCATGTTGTCGAACTCCTGCGGGTCGGGGAGGTTCGAGCGCGAACCGTCTGCTTGATAGTACGTAGTAAGTTATCAAGATCAAACGAAGCAATCCGCATACTCATATGCGGATCGCGGCGGACGGGAACAAGCGCATGTGCGCCGGCCGGATTTAGCGCGCCAGCGCGGGGGCGTGGCCGTGGGATTTCAGCGCGTCGGCCGATTCGATGCGGATCAGCGAGCCGCTGACCTTGATCAGCTGCAGGTCGGTGAGCTGGTGCAGCACGCGCGAGAGGGTCGCCGGCGCCAGGTTCAGCAGGGAGGCGAGCAGGCTTTTCTTCAGCTCCAGGCGCACTTCGGTGGAGCGCTGCAGTTGCGACGCCTGCAGCAGGTATTCGATGACGCGCTGGGTGGCGCTCTGCACCGAACAGCGCTCGACGTTGCGGATGAAGCCGAGCAAATGGTCGGACAGGCTGGCCATCATCTGCCGGGCGATGCGCGGCGACTGGTCCAGCAGGCGCAGCAGCGCGGCCGGCGGGATGCGCAGCAAGAGGGTGTTGTCGAGCGCCTCGGCGCAGAAGGGATACGGTTCGTCGAGGAAGATCATGGGCTCGCCGAAGCTCTGGCCGGGGCGTATCAGTTCCAGCACCTTGTCGCCGCCGTCCGGCGTCGTGATGCTGAGCTTGATCATGCCGTACACGACGATGTAGGCGCCCTCGGCCGCCTCGCCCTTGCGGAACAGCAACTGCCCCTTGTCGAGCTCGACCCGCGCCACATCCTTGCGCAGTTGCTCCAGCTGGAACGGGGAAATATCGCGGAACAGCGCTTGGGTCGACAGCAGGCCACCGACGTTTACCTTGGGCATGACACACTCTTTTCAATCTATTTTGACTGAGATCAAGTGTAAAGGCGGCACATGGCCCTGACCATACGCCGATAGAACTAGGCTGGTTTCACGATGAGAACTAGGCTTGTTTCCCGATGCCGTGCTCGACGGCGTAGACGGCGATCTGCACGCGGCTGCTCAGCTGCAATTTCTTGAGGATGTTCTGCACGTGGATCTTGACGGTGCTCTCGGCGACGTCGAGTTCGCGGGCGATTTCCTTGTTGCTCTGGCCGCGCGCCAGGAAGGTCATCGCCTCGCGCTCGCGCGGCGTCAGCTTGACCGGCGCCGCCGCCGCCGGGGGCGCGGCGGGCGCCGCCGGCGAGGCGCGGAACTGCGCCACCAGCTTGGCCGTCATCGATTCGGCGATCACCGCCTCGCCGGCGGCGGCGCGGCGGATCGCCTGCATCAGCTTGTCGGCCTCGATGTTCTTCAACAGGTAGCCGCGGGCGCCGCTTTGCAGCGCCGCGCCCAGGTCGTCGGCCTCCTCGGAGACGGTCAGCATCAGCACCGCCGTGCCCGGCAAGTCCTGCAGGATCAGTTGCAGCGCCTCCAGGCCGGACAGGCCGGGCATGTTCAGATCCATCAGCACCACGTCCGGGCGCAACTGCTTGGCGCGCTTGACGCCCTCCAGGCCGTCGGCCGCCTCGCCCACCACCTCGAAGTCCGGATTGCGCTGCAACAGCAGCTTCACGCCGCTGCGCAGCAGGGTATGGTCGTCGACCAGCAAAATCTTGATTGTCATGCCAACTGCCTTCAGTAAATGCCGAGTGGGTTCATTATGTCACGCCACCAGGCGGCCCTCGCGGCGCAGCAGCAGCGCCACGGTGGCGCCGGCGCCGGGCGCGCTGCGGATGTCGAGCTGGCCGCCCAGGCGCAGCGCGCGTTCGCGCATGATGCCCAGGCCGACGTGCTCCTCCGATTCGATCAATTGTTCGGGAGAAAATCCCTGTCCGTCGTCGCTCACCCGCAGGGCGAAATCGCGGCCGTTCTCGACGCTGACCGCGACCGTCTGCGCGCGCGCGTGCTTGCGCACGTTCGAGAGCGCCTCCTGCAGGATGAACAAGACCTGCAGTTGCTGCTCGGGGGCCAGCGGCGCGCCGCTGCCGCGCATCTGCAGGTTGCAGCGCACGCCGCTCTGCTGCTCGAATTTCTGCAGCACGTCGCGCACCTTGGCGTCGACGTCGGCGCCCGGCCAGCGGGTGCGGAAATTGCGCAGCAGCTCGCGCACGTCGCGGTAGCTTTCCTCGATGCCGGCGCGCAGCAGCGGCACCACCTCGGCCACCTCGGCCAGGCGGTCGTGGCGCACGGATTCCTCCAGCATCTGCGCGTGCAGATTGAGCAGATTCAATCCCTGGGCGATGCTGTCGTGCAGCCCCTGCGCCATCAGGCTGCGCTCCTGGCCTACCGCCACCTCCTTCTCCAGGGCGATCAGGCGCTGGTTGTCGATCGCCACGCCGAGGTTGCAGCCCAGCGTTTCGAGCAGGCGCTGCTGGCCGGCGCCGAGCTCGTTGCGGCGCGTGAAATGCAGCGAGAAACTGCCGATGACGTCCTCCCGCGCGACGATCTGGAACACCGCCAGCGAGACGAAGCCCTCCTCCTGGCAGCGGTAGTTGCGCTGCGTGTTGAGCTGGCGGAAATCCTTGATGACGATGACGCCCCGCGTGATGGCCTCGCCGCACAGGCAGTCGTCGGTGCGGATGCAATGCTCCTCGTCGATGAGTTGTTCGGAGATGCCCTCGTGGACGATGATGTGCACATTGCCGCGCTGGCTGTCGAGCGTGCGCACGGTGCCGCCGTCGGCGCCGGCGTAGCTCATGACGCGGCGCAGGAAACCGCGGCACAATTCCTCGATGGTGTCCTGGCCGGCCAGCAAGGCCGAGACGTCCTGCAGCGCGGCCATCTGCTGCGCCTGGGCGTCGAGCTGGGCGGCCTGCTCGCGCACGCGCCGCGCCAGAGCGTCGGCGGCGTCGCCGCGGGGACGGTTGGCGCTGCGCAGGGAGGTGCGCCGGACGGGGGGAAGGCTGCGGGGCGATTGCATGGAACGGTTCCGTTGGAAGCGATGAAATTCGGGCTATGAGGCGCTATCATCGCACACCGGCGTCTTTCCGCACGGAAAACCGCCGGCGCGGCGCCGGGCGCGCGACAACCGCCGCCGCGCCCGGCTCCGCCCGGCGCTGGTTTTACAGCTTGATTTCAGTACCCAGCAGCTGCAGGAATTGCGCCATCCATTGCGGATGGGCGGGCCAGGCCGGGGCGGTGACGAAGTTGCCGTCGGTGACGGCGGCCGTGACCTCGATCTCGGCGTACTCGCCGCCGGCCATGCGCACCTCCGGCGCGCAAGCCGGATAGGCGGAGATGCGCTTGCCGCGGATGACGTCGGCGGCGGCCAGCAGTTGCGCGCCGTGGCAGACGGCGGCGATCGGCTTGTCGGCGCGGGCGAACTGGCGCACCAGTTCGATCACGTGCGGGTTCAGCCGCAGGTACTCGGGGGCGCGGCCGCCGGCGATCACCAGCGCGTCGTAGTCGACCGCGTCGACGGCGTCGAAACTGGCGTTCAGGGCGAACAGATGACCGGGTTTTTCGGTGTAGGTCTGGTCGCCCTCGAAGTCGTGGATGGCCGTCTTGATCTTGTCGCCGCTCTGCTTGCCGGGACAGACGGCGTGCACCGTGTGGCCGACCATCTGCAGCGCCTGGAAGGGCACCATCGTTTCGTAGTCCTCGGCAAAATCGCCCGTCAACAACAGAATTTTCTTCGCCGCCATGTAGTTCTCCCATAAAGATCACTCGGACAGCGGCCCGGCCGGACCGCCCGACCACCATCTTAGCGCGTCTGGCGCGGCGGCGCCGGCGCCACGCGCGGCGCCGCTTTCAGGCAGAATAGCCGTTCTCAACCATGGAGCCCGCAATGATTTTCGAAATCGCCCATCTGCAGATCAAACCCGCCACCCACAGCGCCTTCGAGGCCGCCGTGGCCGAAGCCGTGCCGCTCTTCAAGCGCGCGCAAGGCTGCCTCTCGATGCGCCTGGAGCGCTCGATCGAACACAGCGACAACTACCGCCTGGTGGTCGGCTGGGAAACGCTGGACAACCACATGGTGGACTTCCGCGGCAGCGCCGATTTCCAGGAATGGCGCCGCCTGGTGGGCGACTTCTTCGCCGGCGCGCCGCAGGTCGAACACATGGACACAGTGCTCAACTGTTTCTAGGCCGCGCGCCGCGCGCCGGCCGTTTTACGGCTGGGCGGGATGGTGGAAGACCTGGCGCAGATAGGCCAGGAAAGTCTCGTCCCGGCACAGGGTCTTGCCGGGCGAGTCGGACAGTTTCGCCACCGACTGGCCGTTGCAGCGCACCAGTTTCATGACGATGTTCAGCGGCACCAGGCCGACGTCGTTGGTCAGGTTGGTGCCGATGCCGAAGCCGGTCGTGACGCGGTCGGCGAAGTGGCGGTACAGCCCGAAGGCCTTGTCCAGGTCCAGGCCGTCGGAAAACACCAGGCGCTTGCTGTTGGCGTCGATGCGCAGGCTGGCGTAGTGCGCCAGCGCCTTTTCGCCCCACAGCACCGGGTCGCCGGAATCGTGGCGCAGGCCGTCGAAGAGCTTGGCGAAATACAGGTCGAAGTCGGCCAGGAAGGCGTCCATGCCGACCACGTCGGTGAGCGCGATGCCCAGGTCGCCGCGGTATTCCTGCACCCACTCCTCCAGCGCCGCCTTCTGGAAATCGCGCAGGCGCACGCCGAAAGCCTGGAACGATTGCATGTATTCATGCGCCATGGTGCCGATCGGCACCAGTCCGAGGCGCTGCGCCAGATACACGTTCGAGGTGCCCTTGAAGTACTCCGGCACCTCGGCCGCCAGGCGCCGCACCACCTCCTCGTGCCAGACGCCGGAGAAGCGCCGGCGCACGCCGAAGTCGGAGAATTCGAAGGGATGCTTCTTGCGCGGCTGCCGGCCGAAGGCTTTCAGCGCCGCCACTTTTTGCGTCAGGCGCGCGCGCCCCTCGGCCAGCGCGGCGGCCTGGTCGGCGCGGCGGAAGTACAGCTCGTTGACGATGTAGAGGACGAAGATCTCGAAGGCCATCACATGCACCTGCGGCCCGGCCGCGCGTATCGTCAGCGCGCCCTCCTCCACGCCCACCTGGATGAATTTGCGCTGGAAGCGGAACACGGTGAGGAAGTCGACGAAGTCGCTCTTGATGTAGCGCAGGGCGCGCAGATAGGCCAGTTCGGCGTCGGCGAAGGCCATCGTGCACAGGTGGTCGAGCTGGGCCTCGATCTCGTCCTTGAGCAGGGCCAGCGGGAACAAGGGCGTGTTGCGGCAGACGAATGCGTATTCCGTGTGGGTGTTCGGATGGCTGTGCAGCAAGGCCTGCCACATGGTGAATTTGTAGAGATCGGTTTCCAGCAGACTGCGGACTATCGGGACCATCGCGGCGCTCTCGGGGCTGAGTCAAGTGCGCATAGTACGCCAGCGGCGCCATTCCGGCCGGCGCGGCGCGGAATAGCGCCAATCCGCCGCGCGGCAAGATCCAATGAGATCCCGTTTTCCACTTGCGCGGGCGCGACACGCATGGCCGCAAGCGGACGGTTCCCGGCGGCGCTTGCCTTCGGCGGCGCTCCCGTTTAGCATCGAAGTAATCCCATCATTCAAATCGATAGCATCGATAAAATAGATATGCGCGAACCCGGCCTGCCCTCCCTCGAACAATTGCGCGTCTTCGTCGCCGTCATCGACGCCGGCGGTTTCGCCCTCGCCGCGCGCCAGTTGCACCGCACCCAGTCGGTGATCAGCTACACCATCGCCAATCTGGAGGAGCAGCTCAACGTCGTGCTGCTCGACCGCGCCAAGCGCAAGCCGACCCTGACCGAGGCCGGCAAGGCGCTGCTGGCCGACGCCCGCGCCGTGGCGCTGAAGGTGGACGGCATGCGCGCCCGCGCCAAGGCGCTGGCCGGCGGCCTGGAGGCGGAGGTGTCGCTGGTGGTCGACGTGATGTTCCCCACCAGCGTGCTGGTCGAGGTGCTGGAGGCCTTCCAGCTGGAGTTTCCCACCGTCGCGCTGCGCCTGCGCGTCGAGGCGCTGGGCGCGGTGACGCAGTTGGTGCTGGAGCGGGTCTGCCACATCGGCGTCGGCGGCTGGATGCCGCTGGCCACCGACGCCATCGAGCGCCTCGCCAGCGGTCATGTGCGCATGATGCCGGTGGCCGCGCCCTGCCATCCACTGGCCAAGCTGCGCGGCACGATTCCCACGTCGCTGGCGCGCGAGCACACGCAACTGGTGCTGACCGACCGCAGCGCGCTGACCGAGGGCCAGGACTTCGGCGTGCTGGCGCTGCGCAACTGGCGCCTGGGCGACCTGGGCGCCAAGCACGAGCTGCTGCGCGCCGGCCTGGGCTGGGGCAGCATGCCGGAGGCGATGGTGCGCGAAGACCTGGCCTCGGGCCGGCTGGTGCGCCTGAGCCTGGGCGACGGCGACGTCATGCACTATCCCGTCCATCTGATCCACCGCGGCGACCAGCAACCGGGCCACGCCGCGCAGTGGTTGGCGCAGCGCTTCGCGGCGCAATTGCCGCGCCTGCTGGAGCGGGGCTTTTGACACTGCGTCTTGTCCTACAAAACCGCTGCGCCTTGTCCTATATGTACTCTTGCTTTTGCGACTAAGCTAAGACTTCCGCTTACGTCGTTGCTGCCGCAGCAATTCCGCAGCTCAGCAGCCGCCGTCGTCCAGTGGTGGCGGAGCGCATGTGCGCGCCGTCAATAACTGCACCAGGGAGAGCACGATGAAAACGTCCGACACCAAGCAGGGGGCGCAACAGCCCAAAGACAAAAAAGCCGCCATCCGCCCGGCCGACGAACACAGCAAAGGCCCGGCCGGCAGCCAGCAGCAAGGCGAAGCCAGCAATAAACAAAGCGCGACCGAGCGCGCCAATCTGCACACCGAGGCCGGGCGCAGCGGCAGCAACCAGCAGCGCGCCGAAGCGGGCCAGCATAGCGGCAAGGACAAGCGCTAGACGGTGTGAAGTAATGCAAAAAAACCAGCGGCGCGAAGCCGCGCCCGGCCACTGAGG
>JANXSQ010000061.1 GCA_025356595.1 Janthinobacterium sp.
CCGGCGCGCGCTTTCTGGCAATCTATGCCGCGATCAAGTATGGTGTCAGCAGCGACCACGCGAAGAAAAGCGCGCTGCGCACCCTGAACCGCCTGTTAACCCAATGCCGATGAGATTCACCTTGCCCCTGCCTACACTCACCCCCACCGCCCTGATCCTCGCCCTGCTGCTGGGCGCCCTTTCCCCCGCGCACGCCGGCGCGCCCGCCGCGGCGGCGCCCAAAGCCAAGCCCGCCAAGGTCGACTACGAGGGTGAATTCGTCAACTTCGCCGAGTGGAAGGAAGTCGGCGCCTTCCTCGACGAGATGGTGCGCAAGCACCAGTTCGAGCGCGCCGCGCTGGACGCGCTGATGGCCAAGGTGCGTTACGTCGAGACGACGGTGCAGTTGATGAAGCCTGCGCCGCCGGGCAAGCCGAAGAATTGGCAAGCCTACCGCCAGCGCTTCGTCGAGCCGGTGCGCATCGACGCCGGCGTGCAATTCTGGAACGACAACGCCGAGGCGCTGGCGCGCGCCGAAAGCGTCTACGGCGTGCCGGCCGAGATCATCGTCGGCATCATCGGCGTCGAGACGGTATACGGACGCAACACGGGCCGCTTCCGCGTGCTCGACGCCCTGACCACGCTGGCGTTTTCCTACCCGGACACGCCGACCCGGGCCGCGCGCATGGCCTTCTTCCGCGAGGAACTGGAAAGCGCCCTGCTGTTCGCGCGCAGCAACGAGATCGACCCCTTGTCCCTGCTGGGCTCCTACGCGGGCGCCGTCGGCCTGCCGCAGTTCATGCCCAGCAGCATCATCCGCTACGCCGTCGACTTCGACGGCGACGGCCATATCGACCTGCGCGGCTCGCCCAGCGACGCCATCGGCAGCGTCGCCAACTTCCTCGTCCAGCACGGCTGGAAAAAGGAGCTCGCGGCGCCCTTCGCCTATCCGGTCGGGGTGGCGCCGGGACGGGCCTGGGAACCTTTCCTGGGGCGCGGTCTCGAAGCTACTGCAACGGAGGAAGAATTGGCGGCGGCCGGGGTTGCTGGCGGCACACTGTTGCCGCGCGGGATGTTGTTTGGTCTGGTAGACTTGCAAAATGGCGCCGAAGCAACCGAGTATTGGTTAGGCACGACGAACTTCTTTGCCATTACCCAATATAACCGCAGTTACTTCTATGCGATGTCGGTGCTCGACCTGGGCCACGCCGTGCATTTGGCGCGTGGGATGTAAGACCCGTACTCTTACTTGTAAGAAAGCGTAAGGAAGGTTGATTCAACGCAATCTTGCGACTATCGTGATGCTAAGGAGCCTGCATTCTCTGCGGTCACGCGGCAATTGTGCGGTGCTTGAAACTGAAATTGCTTTATACTTAGAATTGTCATATTATTATTTTTTGCACCGAAAAACCGTAGTATAAACTAAACAGCTGTTGCGTTTAGACAACAGATACTCGGTGACAAGAACTAGTTATATTGCTTTCGAGTATTGTTTTGCATGATGCTGTACAATTGTGCTTATATTACGAAAAACCTGTATCCCGGATCCGACCCGTGTGTGAATTCGTTCCTTTAGTAAAGAATGAACATTGACGCAGCAAGAGCGAGCTCCGAGTGTTTTTACTTTGCAGTGCAACTACAGAAGGAACATTAGAACATGACAAACCAAGTCGGCATTGATATGAACAGCGATTCGGACTCCGATGATTTGCTTCAATACAATCCAAACCGATTGCTCGATACCCTGATCGAAAACCTGCGCCTGAAAAACGACGCGGCCCTGTCGCGCGCGCTGGAAGTGGCGCCGCCGGTCATCAGCAAGATCCGCCACCACCGCCTGCCGGTCGGCGCCTCCCTGCTGATCCGCATGCACGAAGTGAGCGACCTGAGCATCCGCGACCTGCGCTACTTGATGGGCGACCGCCGCAACAAGTTCCGCATCAGCGACAAGCAGTTCAAGCCAAAGGAAGGCGAAACACCGCAAGGCTAATCCCTGTGGTGCCCGCTTCCAGCTTCATTCCCTCCCCCTCGCGAGGGGGAGAGGGACGCAGTATCGATAGTTCCAATCAGGCAGGAAACACGCCGGTCGACAGATAACGGTCGCCGCGGTCGCAGACGATGAACACAATCGTCGCGTTTTCCACCGTTTGCGAGACGCGCAAGGCGATTTCGCAGGCGCCCGCCGCCGACACTCCGCAGAATATCCCCTCTTCCGCCGCCATCCGCCGCGCCATGATTTCCGCCGCGCCCTGCGACACGTACTCGATCTGGTCGACCCTGCTCTTGTCGTAAATCTTCGGCAGATACGCCTCCGGCCATTTGCGGATGCCGGGAATCTGCGAACCCTCCTCCGGTTGCGCGCCGATGATCTGGATCGCCGGATTCTGCTCCTTCAGGTAGCGCGAGACGCCCATGATGGTGCCCGTGGTGCCCATCGCGCTGACGAAATGGGTGACGCGGCCTTCCGTGTCGCGCCAGATCTCCGGTCCCGTGCCCTCGTAGTGGGCGCGCGAATTGTCCTGGTTGGCGAACTGGTCGAGGATGACGCCCTGGCCGTCCTTCTGCATCTGCTCGGCCAGGTCGCGCGCGTACTCCATGCCGCCCGTCTTCGGCGTCAACAGGATCTGCGCGCCGTAGGCGGCCATGCTCTGGCGCCGCTCGATGCTCAGATTCTCCGGCATCAGCAGGGTGATCTTGTAGCCGCGCAGCGCCGCCGCCATCGCCAGCGCGATGCCGGTGTTGCCGCTGGTCGCCTCCAGCAGGGTGTCGCCCGGCTTGATCGCGCCGCGCTCCTCGGCCCGGCGCAGCATCGACATGGCGGCGCGGTCCTTGACGGAGCCGGCCGGATTGTCGCCCTCCAGCTTGCCCAGGATAATATTATTGCGCGCCGCCGCATCCGCGCCGGGCAGGCGCATCAGTTGCACCAGGGGCGTGTTACCGATCGTATCTTCGAGTGTCTTATAAGCCATCGTCTGTGATTGATTTCAACAAAACACCATTCTAATCCCAGAAGCGCGCGCGCGTATCCCCGCCCCCCGCAGCAAGCCTGGGCGCGGCTGCCGGGATGCGTTTTTTTTGCCCTTGGACAAGGCCGGGCGCCCACCCTGTTGTCAGGGCGCCGCAGGCGCGGGCGCGGCGCGGCGCCCGCCGCGTCCCCGCGCCCATGCGGCGGGGTTCTGGGATAGACTGCCTATTCCCTTGCTTGAACTTTTACCGATGGGTGGCGGCGATGCATAGCGTACCGGAATTTGTTCCCGAATCGAGCCCGGAGGATGCCGTCCAGGCGCCCACGCTCGACCTGCACGCTCGGCGCCAGCAGATCTCGCCGGTGCTGACGGCGGCCGAGATGGGCCGCCTGCAGCGCTTCGGCAACGCCTGCTGCTTCCGCGACGGCGCGCTGATGTTCGCGGCCGGCAGCAGCAGCTTCGGCATGTTGTTGCTCCTGTCGGGACGCATCGCCATCAGCCGCAACGACGGCCTGGGCCGCACCGCCCCGCTCGCCGAACACGGCCCGGGCGAATTCACCGCCGAGGTGGCGCAGTTGTCGGGCCGCCCCGCGCTGGTCAACGGCCACGCCGTCGGCAACGTCGAGGTGCTGGTGATTTCGCCCGAAGCGCTGCGCGCCCTGGTGGTGGCCGAGGCGGAACTGGGCGAGCGCATCGTGCGCGCCCTGATCCTGCGCCGCATCGCCCTGATCGAGACCCGTTCCGGCGGCCCGGTGCTGATCGGGCCGGCCGGCGACGGCGCGCTCTTCCATTTGCAGAGTTTCCTCTCCGCCAACGGCCATCCGCACACGGTGCTGGCGCCCGACGCCGACGCCTGCGCCGCCGCCCTGGTGGCGCGCCACCGCCCGGCGCCCGCCGACTGGCCGCTGGTGGTCTGTCCGGACGGCAGCGTCAAGAAGAATCCCTCCTTGGTCGAACTGGGCCGCTGCCTGGGCCTGTTGCCCGATTTGCGCGGCGCCAGGCAGTTCGACGTGCTCGTCGTCGGCGCCGGCCCGGCCGGCCTGGCCACGGCCGTGTACGCCGCCTCGGAGGGCCTGTCGGTGCTGGTGCTCGAGCAGCGCGCCTACGGCGGCCAGGCCGGCGCCAGCGCCCGCATCGAGAATTATCTGGGCTTCCCGACCGGCATCTCGGGGCGCGCCCTGGCCGGACGGGCCTATGTGCAGGCGCAAAAGTTCGGCGTCGAGATCGCCATTCCGGCCAGCGCCGCGCGCCTGCTGTGCGATACCTATCCGCCCCGCCTGAGCCTGGGCGACGGCACCGAGTTGCGCGCCCGCAGCGTGGTGCTGGCCTGCGGCGCGCGCTACCGCCGCCCGGCGCTGGCGCGGCTGGCCGAATTCGAGGGCCGCGGCGTGTACTACGGCGCCTCGCCGATCGAGGCGCAGTTGTGCCGCGAGCAGGAGGTGGTGCTGGTGGGCGGCGGCAACTCGGCCGGCCAGGCGGCCGTCTTCCTGGCCGGCCACGCGGCGCGCGTGCACATGCTGATACGCGGCGACGGCCTGGCCGCCAGCATGTCCAACTATCTGATCGAGCGCATCGCGGCGACGCCCAACATCGTGCTGCACACGCACACCGAGATCGTCGCGCTGGAGGGCGACGAGAACGGCCTGGCGTCGCTGCGCTGGCGCGAGCGCCGCGGCGGACTGGAGCAGGAGAGGCCGGTGCGCCGCGTCTTCCTCTTCCTCGGCGCCGATCCGAACACCGACTGGCTGGCCGACTGCGGCGTCGGCGTCGACGAGCACGGCTTCATCCGCACCGGCTTCGACGTCAGCCGCGCCGAATGCCGCGCCGGCATGCCCTACTCCGACGAACGGCCGCCGCGCGCCGCGCTGGAAACCAGCGTGGCCGGCGTGTTCGCCATCGGCGATGTGCGCGCCGGCTCGACCAAACGGGTCGCCGCCGCCGTCGGCGAGGGCGCCGCCGTGGTGGCGCAGATCCACGCCTTCCTGGCCAACGCGCCGCGCGCCGCCGGCGACTGAAGGCAAGAACGCGGCGGCCGGCCCGGGCCGGCCGCCGCCGAGCTTACTGGGGCGCGGAGGGGCGCGCCAGTTCCGGGTGTTCGACCAGCAACTGCGCGCGCATCGCCTCGATGCGGCGCAGCTTCTCCTCCACCTTGGCGATCTGCGCCGGCGCGATGCCGGCCTCGCGGCCCCGTTCCAGGTCGCGGCGCAGGCCGGGAACGTCGGCCTCGGCCGCCTGCACGAAGCCGGCGTACAACTTCATGTTTTGCCGCGACTCGAAGGCCTGGTAGGCGCGCGGGTCGGCCAACTCGGCCGCGCTCGCTTGCGGCGGAGGCGCGTCGCGCTGCAGCGGCGGCGTGCGCGCGTCGCCGTTCTGGCGCGCCAGGGCCATGCTGTAGGCGGCCGGCACGGCCGCGTCCAGCGGCGTCAGCTCAACCCGCTTCAATTCCGTCTCGCGCGCCTCGAAGGCCGGCGGCCAGTTGGCCGGCCACACCGCCCGCGCGCCCGCCGCCAGCGGCCGCGCGGCCGGGGCGGGCGGCGCGACGCCGGGCGCCGCCCCGCC
>JANXSQ010000099.1 GCA_025356595.1 Janthinobacterium sp.
TCCGTTCCGGGCTACGCCCTCCACGGATTCCCCTTCTTTATTTGGTACACTTATCCACAGCTGCTACTCAAAAACGCAGCGTCCCGCCCTGGGTCAAATTTGGATCGGCGCGGTGGGTCAATATTGGATCGGCGCCAACAGATGATGGCCCATCCCATCCTGATCAACCGGCCTTTCGTGGTAACGCAGCGGGGCGCGCGGCTGTGCCGGCCGGCCGAGTTGGTGCTGGAGATTCTGCCGGCGCCGCTGTAAGGCCAGGCCCGGCCCGGCGCCGCGCGCGCCGCCACGCCGGTCCGGGCGCGCGGCAATGAAAAACGGCGCCGATGGCGCCGTTGTCGTTCCCGCGTGCCGCGCCCCTCAGTGGTTGCGGTCGACCGCGAAGACGCACAGTTGCAGCAGCGCGTCCTTGTATTGGCTGGCCGGCAGGCCGGCGATGGCGTCGCTGGCGCGCTGCGCCGCCACTTCGGCCGCGCGCCGCGTGTAGTCGAGCGCGCCGCTGCTGGTGATGGCGGCGAGGATGGCGTCGAAGTGCTGCTCGTCGCCTTTTTCGATGCATTCGCGCACCAGGGCGCGCTCTTCGGGCGTGCCGTTCTCCATCAGGTAGATCAGCGGCAGGGTCGGCTTGCCTTCGCGCAGGTCGTCGCCGACGTTCTTGCCGATTTCGGCCGCGTCGCCGGCGTAGTCGAGCACGTCGTCGATGAGCTGGAAGGCGGTGCCCAGCGAGCGGCCGTATTCGCCGGCCGCCTCGATCTCGGCGTCGCCGGCGCCGGAGATCAGGGCGCCCAGTTGCGCCGCCGCCTCGAACAGCTTGGCCGTCTTCGAGCGGATCACCTGCAGGTAGCGTTCCTCGTTGACGTCCGGATCGTGCATGTTCAGCAGTTGCAGCACTTCGCCCTCGGCGATGACGTTGGTGGCGTCGGAGAGGATCTGCATCACGCGCATATTGTTCAGCGTGACCATCATCTGGAAGGAGCGCGAGTAGAGGAAGTCGCCCACCAGCACCGAGGCGGCGTTGCCGAACAGGGCGTTGGCCGTCTGCCGGCCGCGCCGCATCGACGATTCGTCGACGACGTCGTCGTGCAGCAGCGTCGCGGTGTGGATGAATTCGACGACGGCCGCCAGTTCGTGGTGGGCCGTGCCCCGGTAGGAATAGGCGTTCGCCACCAGCAGCACCAGCACGGGGCGGATGCGCTTGCCGCCGGCGCTGATGATGTATTCGGCGATCTGGTTCACGAGGCTGACCTCGGAATGCAGTTTTTGCCGGATCACGGTGTTGACTGCCTCCATGTCGGTGGCGATCGAAAGGGCGATGGTGTTCTGGGTGGCGGTTTTGTGAGCGGCAGACAAGGCGAACCTGCTATAGATATTAGGTGCGGCGATTATACGACATGCCCGGCGCCGCCGGGTCGATTGCCGCCCCCTGCGGGCCCTGCGGGGCGATTTTTGCCCCCGCGGCGGGCTTTTTCGTCCCCGCGGGCGCGCCGCGCTGCGGGGCGACATACCACGGCAGCGGATTTTTGTGAATAGTTTTTGACGTCAATTCGCAGTCCATGTATAATCGCAGGTTCTCCCGGCCAGGTAGGGCTTGCTTTGCCCGGTCCGAGGGACATTCTTTCAACATTTGATGAGGTTTCAAATCATGTACGCGGTCATAAAAACCGGTGGCAAACAATACAAAGTTGTCGCTGGCGAAAAACTTAAAGTAGAACAGATACCGGCAGACATTGGTTCCGAAATCACCATCGATCAAGTACTCGCAGTAGGTGCGGGCGACACCATCAAGTTTGGTGCCCCATTGGTCGAAGGTGCAACGGTACTGGTTACGGTTGTGGCGCATGGTCGCCATGATAAGGTCAAAATTTTCAAGATGCGTCGTCGTAAGCACTACCAAAAGCATCAAGGCCATCGCCAGAATTTTACCGAAATCCAAATCGTTTCGATCAACGGCTAATCGCCGTTGTTCGGATTAATCAGCTATCAAGGAGTCTTAAATGGCACACAAAAAAGGCGGCGGCACAACGCGCAACGGCCGTGATTCAGAATCAAAACGCCTGGGCGTAAAAGTCTACGGCGGCCAAGCGATTAACGCTGGCGGCATCATCATTCGTCAACGCGGCACGCCAGTGCGCGCCGGCGAAGGCGTTGGCATGGGCAAGGACCACACTCTGTTCGCGTTGATCGCAGGCAAAGTGAAGTTCATTGTTCGTGGCGCCAAGTCGCACCAGTTCGTTACCGTTGTAGCAAACGAAGCAGTACCAGCGTAATACTTCACGTATTCGCATCATGTAAGGCGCAAGCCTTCAATCGAAAGGCTCTGCCCCAGGTAGAGCCTTTTTAGTTTTATGGCGGCAAATTATGAAGTTTATCGACGAAGCAAAAATCGAAGTCATCGCTGGCGATGGCGGCAATGGCTGCGCATCTTTCTGTCGTGAGAAATTTAGACCATTCGGTGGCCCCGATGGCGGCGATGGCGGCAAGGGCGGCACCATTTGGGCCGTCGCGGACCGCAACATCAACACCCTGGTCGACTTCCGTTTCTCCAAAATGCACAAGGCCAGAAATGGAGAACCGGGCCGTGGCGCCGATTGCTACGGCAAGGGCGCGGACGATATCCAGTTGCGCATGCCGGTCGGCACCCTGATCATCGACCACGCCAGCGGCGAAATCATCGCCGACTTGACCGAACACGGCCAGGTCGAAATGCTGGCCAAGGGCGGTGAAGGCGGCTGGGGCAATATCCATTTCAAATCCTCGACCAACCGTGCGCCGCGCCAAAAGGGCGAGGGCAAGGAAGGCGAACGCCGCGAACTGCGTCTGGAATTGAAGGTCCTGGCCGACGTCGGCCTGCTGGGCATGCCGAACGCCGGCAAGTCGACCTTCATCTCGGCCGTCTCGAACGCGCGCCCGAAGATCGCCGACTATCCGTTTACGACCCTGCATCCGAACCTGGGTGTGGTGCGCGTGTCGCACGAGAAGAGCTTTGTGATCGCCGACATTCCCGGCTTGATCGAAGGCGCCTCCGAAGGCGCGGGCCTGGGCCATCAATTCCTGCGCCATCTGCAGCGCACCGGTCTGCTCCTGCACATCGTCGACCTGGCTCCGTTCGAGAGCAATGTCGATCCGGTCAAGGAAGCGAAGGCCCTGGTCAAGGAATTGAAGAAGTACGACGAATCGCTGGTCGACAAGCCGCGCTGGTTGGTGCTGAACAAGCTCGACATGGTGCCGGAAGACGAGCGCAAGAAGATCGTCAAGGACTTCATCAAGCGCTTCGCCTGGAAGGGTCCGGTGTTCGAGATTTCGGCGCTGAACCATCAGGGTTGCCCGGAACTGGTGAACGCCATCTACCAACATCTGGAAGAGAAGAAGCACAGCGAAAGCCGTGCCGAGGAAACCCAGATGACGGAAGAGGCGCGCGGCATTTCCTCGATCGATCCGGACGATCCGCGTTTCAAGATCCTCGACTAAGAGCGCATCGGTAGGTTTGGCGCGCGGCATCGGCCGCTGCGCCATTGCGCCGCGCGTCCCTCACGGGGCGCGCGGCGAAGGTTTTTTCGCGCCGGCGCGCGCGGCTATCCGCCGCCCGCCGGCGCCGACGGGCTTGGGCCGGCTATCGCCGCCCGGGCGCCGCACACGGCAAGGCCAGGCGAGGCGCCTGTCCCCGGCGATGTCACAGCAATGTTCGTCCCGGCGCGGCCGGCCGTTCGCGGCGTCTTCGGTTGCGCGGGTTTTTTGTTAGTCATGTGCGGGGTTGCCCTGGCTTGCCGGCGCTCCGCGTCTTCAGATAAGAGCCGCTGCATCATGAAATCCCTCATTCAAAAAGCCACCCGCATCATCATCAAGGTCGGCTCCTCGCTGGTCACCAACGACGGCCGCGGCCTGGACCACGCCGCCATCGCGCGCTGGGCCGTGCAGATCGCCGGCCTGCGCGCGCTGGGCAAGGAGGTCGTGCTGGTCAGCTCGGGCGCCGTCGCCGAGGGCATGCTGCGCCTGGGCTTCGAACGCCGCCCCACCGATATCCACGAATTGCAGGCCTGCGCCGCCGTCGGCCAGATGGGCCTGGCGCAAATCTATGAAACCAGCTTCCGCGCCCACGGCCTGGGCACGGCGCAGGTGCTGCTGACGCACGCCGACCTGGCCGACCGCGAACGCTATCTGAACGCCCGCTCGACCCTGACCACGCTGCTGCGCCTGGGCATCGTCCCCATCATCAACGAGAACGACACCGTGGTCACCGACGAGATCAAGTTCGGCGACAACGACACCCTGGGCGCGCTGGTGGCGAACCTGATCGAGGCCGACGCCCTGATCATCCTGACCGACCAGAACGGCCTGTTCTCGGCCGACCCGCGCAAGGACCCGGACGCCTACCTGATCACCCGGGCGCAGGCGGGCGACCCGGCGCTGGAGGCGATGGCCGGCGGCGCCGGCAGCGATATCGGCCGCGGCGGCATGCTGACCAAGATCCTCGCCGCCAAGCGCGCCGCCAAGTCGGGCGCGCACACCATCATCGCCTGGGGCCGCGACAGCGACGTGCTGACGCGCCTGGCCAACGGCGAGGCCATCGGCACCGAGCTGACGGCGCAGACCGGCCACCTGACGGCGCGCAAGCAGTGGATGGCCGACCATCTGCACACGGCCGGCAAGGTGGTGCTGGACGCCGGCGCCGTGCAGAAGCTGACGCGCGAGGGCAAGTCGCTGCTGCCGATCGGCGTCATCGACGTCAAGGGCGAGTTCGGCCGCGGCGCCGTCATCACCTGCGTCGGCGAGGACGGCCGGGCCGTCGCGCGCGGCCTGTCGAACTACACCAGCGCCGAGGCGCGCCGCATCATGCGCCATCCCTCGGCCGAGATCGAGTCCATCCTCGGCTTCCTGGAAGGACAGGAGCTGGTGCATCGGGACAATATGGTCTTGCTCTGAGGGGCGGGCTGGTCAACGCAAAACGCGCACTCCGGTGCGCGTTTTTTCATGGGGAGGCGACACCGCCGGCGGTGCGCCGTCAGGCCTGCATCGGCGTGCACAGTTCGACCAGGGTGCCGTCCGGGCAACGCACATAGGAGACGATCTGGCCCCACGGCTTGCTGCTCGGCGCGGCCAGTTCGCGGGCGCCGGCGGCCAGCGCCCTGGCGTGCGCGCCGGCCACGTCGTCGGTGACGAGGCCGACTTCGACGCCCAGCGGTTGCGGCGCGCTGTCGGCATGGATGTGGCCGCCGACGAAGTTCGCCGCCCCCATGGCGTGGGCGGCGAAGGCCAGCGTCGTCGCGCCCGTGTCCAGTTCGCCGTACATGCCCGATTCGTGCAGGAAGCGGCGCGCCAGGCCGAAGGCGGTTTCGTAGAAGGCGAGGGAGGCCGCGACGTCGGGGACGTAGGCGATGGTGTAGCCGAATTTCATGCTGAGCTCCGAAGTGGGAATGAAACTCAATCTTACATTAAATGCAATCGCGCGCCTATGCGGGCGGCGCAAGCGGCACGCTGGGCGCGCGCCATGCCATCTTCTGCAGCGTGATGCCGGGATGGCTGTCCAGCGCCTCCCATTCGGGCAGGAAGACGAAGCCGTGCTTGCGGTACAGCGCCACCGCGCGGTCGTTGTCCGGCGCGACGCCGAGCACGACGCGGCCGTGTCCCGCCTCGGCGGCGCGGGCCGTCACGGCGTCGACCAGGCGCCCGGCGATGCCCGCGCCGCGCCTGTCCGGCCGCAACCACATCGCGATCAACTGATACTCCCCGTCCGCGCCGACGGCGCCGCCGATCAGGCCCACCGCCTCGTCCTGCGCGAAGGCGAGCCAGTATTCTGCGGCGGTGCGGCCCGCCGCCCGTTCGCGCCACTGCGCCTCGGTGTAGGCCGCCGCGCCGGCGTAACTGAGGCCGAAGGCCAGCGGGGCGTCCAGCAGCGCGGCCAGGCGCAGGCTTTTCAGCGTTGGCCAGTCGTCTTCGCTGCAGGGACGCACGCTCACGGCGCGTCCGGCGCCGCGGTCTTGTCCTTGTACTCGCACAGGTCGACGATCATGCAGTTCCAGCATTCCGGCTTGCGCGCCTTGCAGGTGTAGCGCCCGTGCAGTATCAGCCAGTGGTGGGCGTCGAGCAGGAACTCCCTGGGCACGAACTTGAGCAGCTTCTGTTCGACGATCTCGACCGTCTTGCCGGGCGCGATGCCGGTGCGGTTGGAGACGCGGAAGATGTGCGTGTCGACGGCCATGGCGATTTCGCCGAAGGCGGTGTTGAGCACGACGTTGGCGGTCTTGCGGCCGACGCCGGGCAGTTCCACCAGTTGCTCGCGCGTGCGCGGCACTTCGCCGGCGTATTTGTCGACCAGGATCTGGCAGGTGGCGATGACGTTCCTGGCCTTGGTCGGATACAGGCCGATGGTCTTGATGTAGTCCTTCAGCTCGTCGATGCCCAGCGCCAGAATGGCCTGCGGGGTGTTGGCCACCGCGTACAAGGGGCGCGTCGCCTTGTTGACGCCGACGTCGGTGGCCTGGGCCGACAGCAGCACGGCGATCAGGAGTTCGAAGGGCGTGCTGTATTCCAGTTCGGTGAGCGGTTTCGGGTTGGCGGCGCGGAAGCGGGTGAAGATTTCCAGTCGTTTGGCGGCGTTCATGCGCCGTCGTCCGGTCCGGCGCCGGCGGCCTTGGCGCGCGCCCGCTCCATGGCGGCGGCGATGATGGCGCGCTTGCGTTCCTTCTCGGCGATTTCCTCTGCGCTGTTGCCGGGCTCGGCCGTGACGGCCTTCATCTTCTCGACCGCCTTGGCGGCCAGGCGGGCGTCGTTCTCGGCCGCCTCGCGGCGCAGGCGCAGGGCGCGGAAGTCGTGCCGTTCGCGCGCCGCCGCCGCCTGCGCGGCGCTCCAGGCGTCCCAGCCGGTGCTGTCGGTGATTGGGTACATGACGATGCAGTCGACCGGGCAGGGCGCCACGCACAGGTCGCAGCCGGTGCACAGGCTGGGCAGGATGGTGTGCATCTGCTTGGCCGCGCCGAGGATGGCGTCCACCGGGCAGGCCTGGATGCACAGGGTGCAGCCTATGCACAGCGACTCGTCGATGAAGGCGACGGCGCGCGGCCGCTCGTGGCCGTGGACCGGGTTGAGGGGGATGATCTTGCGGCCCAGCAGGCCGGCCAGGCGCGAGATGCCCTCGGCGCCGCCCGGCGGACACTGGTTGATGTCGGCGGCGCCGGCGGCGATCGCCTCGGCGTAGGGGCGGCAGCCGTCGTAGCCGCATTTGGTGCACTGGGTCTGCGGCAGCAGGTCTTCGATCTGGTCGGCGAGGGCGGGGTGGTCTGGATGCGGCACGGTGATCTTCGCTGCGATAAAACCCCATTATCCAATATCTGGGGCAGGGCAAGGGGAAATCCGCGCCGGCGCGGTGTGGCGCAAGGGACAATTTTTTCGACTATTTCCACCGCGAACATTCGTATGCCGATAAACAACTTTGAAATGGGGTTTGTTTATGGGAGCATAGTTACTACCATGTAGATGGGCGCGGGGGGCCGGGATTGCGCCGCGCGCCTGGCGTTCGAGGAGTCGAAAAATGAGTATGCTCAGGGCGGTCGCCCTGCTGGTCGGCCTGTTCGCGTCCTTGCAGGCGGCGGCGTCGGGATTGCCGGCCGAGGCCGCGCCGCCGATTTATTTCGCGGCCGAGGATTGGCCGCCGTTCATCTCGGCCTCGCTGGCCGGCGACGGTTTGTCGGGCACGATGGCGCGGGCGGCGTTCGCGCGCGCCGGCTATCAGTTCAAGGTCAATTATTTCCCCTGGAAGCGGACCATGCGCCTGGGCCTGACGGACCCGGCCTACGCCGGCTTCCTGGCCGTCTGGCGCACCCCGGAACGGGAAAAGCTGTGCTATTTTTCCGCCCCCATCGGCAACACGCTGACGGTGCTGGCCTATCTGAAGGAGGCGCCGCCTTCGGCCTCCACCCTGGAGCAACTGGAGGGCAGCAAGATCGGCACGGTGGCCGGCTATTCCAACGGCGAGCAATTCGACGCCCTGGTCAGGCGCGGCGTGCTGCGCGTCGAGGAGGGCGTCAACGACGACACCAATCTGCGCAAATTGCTGAAGCGGCGCTTCGGCGTCATCGTCATCGAAAAGCATGTGCTGCGGCATATGCTGACGGGTTCCCAGTTCAGCGACGCCGACCGGGCCCGCATCGGCATCTCCGAGACTTTCTTCAAGGAGCGTCCGGTGCACATGTGCTTCAAGCGCACCGCGCAGGGCCTCGAGCAGCAGCACCGCTTCAACGAGGCGGCGCGCGAAATCGACCTGCTCAAGCTGGAGCGCGATTACTGGCGGCACGCCGGCGCCGCCGGCGGCGCGCCGGGCTACTAGGGCGGACGCTGCTGACTGGAATGAAAAAGCGGCGCGCCGCCGGGGGCGAACCCCGGCTGCGCGCCGCCGTGTGAGGCTGTCTGACGCTCAGGAATGCTGGGCGATGAACTTATTGATTTCCGGACAAATCACTTCGCGCCAGCGGCGGCCCGAGAAGATGCCGTAGTGGCCGCATTTCGGCGCCACGAAGTCGCGCTGCATGTCGGCCGGAATGCCGCTGCACAAGTCATGCGCGGCCTGGGTCTGGCCGGCGCCGGAGATGTCATCCAGCTCGCCTTCGACGGTGAACAGGGCGACATTCGTGATGTCCTGCGGACGCACCAGCTGGCCGCCCACTTCCCAGGTGCCCATCGGCAGCTTGAACTCCTGGAACACGGTCTTGATCGTGTCCAGATAGTATTCGGCCGGCATGTCGAGCACCGCGTTGTACTCGTTGTAGAACTGGCGATGGCCTTCCGCCGGCTCGTCGTCGCCCGTCACCAGGTGCATATAGAATTCGCGGTGGCTCTGCGCGTGGCGGCCCGGGTTCATGGCGATGAAGCCGGCGTGCTGCAGGAAGCCCGGATAGACCTTGCGGCCGAAGCCCGGATAGTTGGGCGGCACGCCGTAGATGACGGTGTTTTCGAACCAGGAGAATTTCTTTTCCGTGGCCAGGTTGTTGACCTGGGTCGGCGATTTGCGCGGATCGATGGGGCCGCCCATCATCGTCATGGTCTTCGGCATCTTGGTGTCTTTGGCCGTGGCCATCAGCGAGATCGCCGCCAGCACCGGCACCGTCGGCTGGCACACGGAGATGACGTGCAGGTCCGGCGCCAGCAGGCGGATGAATTCCTGCACGTAGTAGATGTAGTCGTCCAGATGGAAGGGGCCGGCGCTCATCGGCACCATGCGCGCGTCGGTCCAGTCGGTGATGTAGACGTCGTGCTCGGCCAGCAGGCCGCGCACGGTGTCGCGCAGCAGCGTCGAATGGTGGCCCGACAACGGCGCGACCAGCAGCACTTTCGACTGCGCCGGCGTGCCGGCGTCCTTCTTGAAGTGCAGCAGGCGGCAGAAGGGTTTGGTGACGACCACTTCCTCGCTGATGGCCAGGGTCTTGCCGGCCACTTCGATGCTGTCGATGTCGAAGGTTGGTTTCTCGTAGTCCTTGCCGAGGCGGTACATCAGCTCGTAGCCGGCGGCGATGCGCTGGGCGAACGGCGTGTGGGCCAGCGGCGACACCGGATCGGTGAGCAACTTGGAGGACATGGCGGCCCACTGCATCACCGGAGTGAGGAAGGAGCGTTGCATTTCGTGTAATTGGTAGAGCATAAATGTTTCCTTGTAGAGTGCCAGGCGCAAACTCCAGCTCCAAACATCATAATCCAATTATCAAATAATTGTTCGTGACGTAAAGCAGTTTGTGGTGCTCCATGGAAATTGTCAGCGCGTGCGCGGAGTGCGCGGCAGATCCATCATGCGCCTAAAACGCAAAAAAAAGCAGCGTTTCCGCTGCTTTCAAGTGTTGCGTTTTCGTCGTCAGAAACGATTTAGTCGAAGACCGGGGTTTCGACGCCGAGGATTTTGTGCAGTTTCGGCGAGGTCGTCGTGTACTGCATGTGGATCTTCTTGTCGGGGAAGATGTAGGGCGCGGCGCCGAAGGCGGCCAGCGCGGCTTCATGGAAGCCCGACAGGATCAGCTTTTTCTTGCCCGGATAGGTGTTGATGTCGCCGACGGCGAAAATGCCCGGGACGTTGGTCTCGAATTTTTCCGTGTTGACCACTTTCAACTGGCGGCGCTCGATGTCCAGGCCCCAATCGGCGATCGGACCCAGCTTCGGCGACAGGCCGAAGAAGACCAGCAGCATGTCCAGCGGCAGGCGGCGGGTGACGCCGTCGGCGCCGGTGACCTTGATTTCGCTCAGTTGGCCGTCCTTGGTTTCAAAGCCGGTGGCCTGGCCGATGATCAATTGCATCTCGTACTCGTCGCACAGGGCCTTCATCTTGGCCACCGAGGCGGGCGCGGCGCGGAAGTCGTCGCGGCGGTGCAGCAGCACCACCGATTCGGCCTTGCCGACGAAGTTCAGGGCCCAGTCCAGCGCCGAGTCGCCGCCGCCGCAGATGACGATGTTCTTGCCGTCGAAGATGGCCGGCTGCTTGACGCGGTAGAACAGTTGCGAGCCTTCGAAGGCTTCGATGCCGTCCACCTTCAGGGTGCGCGCCTGGAAGGAGCCGACGCCGGCGGCGATGAAGATGGTCTTGGTGAGGAAGCGCGTGCCGGCGCTCGTTTCGACGTTGAAGCGGCCGTCTTCGCGGCGCTCGACCAGGGTCACTTCCTGGTTCAGATGGAAGGTCGGCTCGAACGGCTCGATCTGCTTGAGCAGGTTGTCGGTCAATTCCTGGCCGGTGCACACGGGCACGGCGGGAATGTCGTAGATCGGCTTGTCGGGATACAGCTCGACGCATTGGCCGCCGACGGCGGGCAGGGAGTCGATGATGTGCGCCTTGATTTCCAGCAGACCCAGTTCGAACACCTGGAACAGTCCGACCGGACCGGCGCCGATGATGACGGCATCGGTGTCGATGATGTTTTGATTACTCATACGATGTGCTTCCTGTATTTTTGGCTAATGACGGGGCTGCGGCGCCGCTCCGGCGCGTTCAAGGGGTGCCCGGGCCGGGCGCGGTACGTGTTCAGCGCACCAGCAAGTGCATCTTTTCCTTGATGTCCTTGAACTGCTCCGCTTCGGGCAGGGCCGCCTTGGTCTTCGTGATCGAAGGCCAGTTGCGCGCCAGTTCGACGTTGATCTTGATGAAGGCTTGCTGGTCGGACGGCACGTCTTCCTCGGCGAAAATCGCGTTCACCGGGCATTCCGCCACGCAAACCGCGCAATCGATGCATTCGTCGGGATCGATTGTCAGGAAGTTCGGGCCTTCCCGGAAACAATCTACCGGGCAGACATCGACGCAGTCGGTATAACGACAGCTGATGCAGGATTCGGTGACAACGTGGGTCATAACAGTCCTATCAATATTGGGGTGTGCTGTGGCGCCGGGGGATGAGTTCGTCAGCGCTCACGAAAGCAAAGCACCGTATTTTAAGGCAAATCGGTATTTCTCACAAATCCGGCTTATATACAATACGTATAAGCAAATTCATTTTGTGGCTGATCCGGCGCCGGCGCCGGGCTTGCGCGGCGTGGCAATAATGAAAACAGGGGGCGCCCCCGGGCGGGCGGCGGGCGGGTCCGGGCGGGCGGCGCCGCCGCGGGGTTTTTCCTCAGGCGGCGGCGCCGATCCGCGCCGCGAAATATTTTTTTCTCTCAGGCGGCGCCGATCCGTGCCGCGTGATGTTTTTTTGATTCAGGCGGCACGGATCAGCGCCAGCAGGCTTTGCCAGCGGGCGCCGGCCGCGCCGCCGTCCTCGACGAAGCTGACGCTGTGCTGGCGGCCGTCGGCCGCGGCGGCGCTGATGCGCCAGCGCGGCAGGTCGGCGCCGACGCTGTCGGGCGTGGCGTCGGCCGGCGCCGCGAAGAAGTCCAGCGCCGCCAGGGCCGCCTCCAGCGCCTTGCCCTGGGGATGCGTGGCGGTGTCGATCCGGTAGTGCTCCTCCAGGCCGGCGAAGCCGCCGCCGCCGGTTGCCGATATGTTCATGTCGCTCCTTGTGTAGGGGGAGGGCCGGCGCGGGCCGGCCCGGTTGTCGTCGCCTCTCGGCCTCTCAGGCGGGATGGCCGCTGCCGCCCGGCGCCGGCGCGCCGCCGTTGCCGCCCCGCCCGCCCGGGGCCGCCGCCGCGTGGCCGTTGCCGCGCAGATTGCCGCCGTAGTCGCGGCACCAGTTCGCCAGCAGTTCGCGCTCCTTGTCGAACTCGGCCTCGGCCTCGTGGTACTCGGCGTTGTTCATGGTGCCACAGCAGGCGCGCCGGTCCTGCCGCGCGCCCGCCGGATCGACGATGTGCGCGGCGAACATCATGTGCTGCTCGGCGGCGCCTGTCAACGCGCTGGCGCCGAGCACCTCGCGCACGCTGAACTGGCGGCGGATCGCGTCGGCGTAGGCGGGCGGCCGCTTGTCCACGCCGACCAGGCGCAGCATCTGGTTGGCCACGTCGGGGTAGGTGGCGCCGATGTCGGGCGCGGCGATCAGCGCGCGCAGCAGCAGGCCGCGCAGATAGGCGCCGACGCGGTGCAGCACGAGGGCGTCGTCCTCCAGCTCGGGGTGGCGCTCGAAGGCGAACAGGTCGGCCAGGATGTCGTAGACGGCGCCGGTGAACACTTGCGAGATGGCGTGCACCTCGTTGCCCGTCTCCGACAGCTTGAAGTCGTTGTCGGCGTTGCGCAGGCCATTCGGGCGGCCCAGCGCCAGGCCGAACTGTTCGGCCAGGTCGGCCAGGAAGTTCTTGTCGTGCAGGTTGGACTTGGTCTGCGTGATCACCGCCTCGACCTGGTCGAGCTGGGACAGGGCCAGGAAGATGGCCGTCAGGTCGCCGAAGGATTCGTGCAGGCCGCCGGTCTGCGGCGGATTGCTGCTCAGCAGCCATTGCGGTTTCAGGCCGTCCAGCACGGCGTGGCCCGTTTCGTGGGCGACGATGTCGAGCGAGCGGCAGGTGAAGACGCGCTGCGCCGCGCCGCTGGGGATGAAGTCGCCGAACTTGAGCGCCTTGTCGCTGCGGCTGTAGAAGGCGTTCATGACGTTCGGCAAGCCGTGCGGGAAGACCCGCAGCGGCAGGGTGTTGTGGGCGTTGTTCCATTGCCAGGGCAGCGGCGCGGCGTGGCCGGCGGCGGCCAGCGCGCGCTGGTACATGGTGAGCGTTGCGCGCACGATGGCGAAGGTGTGGGTGGCGTCGAACTGCTCGGTGTCGGGGGCGACGATGAAGTCGCCGAAGGCGTTCGGGCTGACCGGCGCGATGCCCGGCTCGCCGTAGGTGATGCGGGCGTCGCGCGGACCCTGCAGCACCAGGCCGGACAGGAACACCTTGCGGGTGCCGAGTTCGTTCACCGAGGGGTCCTGCTTCCAGATCAGGAAGCGCGCGCCCAGCGGCGCCGCGGCCTGTTCGGCGGGCGTTTCCGACATGCGCCGCGGGCGCCCCGGCTGCTGCGTCAGTTGCGCGCTCTTGCGGTGCTGGCGGTAGGGCGCCGACGGCGTCGGCACATAGCCGATCGGCAGGGAGGGGGATTGGCCGAGCAGGGCCTCGGCGGGGACGATGATGCGCTGGTCCATATTCGTTCTCCACAAGGAGCGCGGCCCGGGGCCGCGCGGTCGACGCGCCGGCGCGATCAGACCGTTTCAGGTTCACGCCACGGTTCGAATGGGAATAGTGGCCCCATGTTGACGCAGGGCATTTGATGGGGGACAAGCTTTGCCGCGCCGCGCGCTGGGCTAGAATGGGCGCATAAAAACCGCGCGGCCGCCCCCGGGCGCCGCCACACAGGGAGACTGGATGAGATTTCGCACCGCATTGCTGGGCGCCGCCGCGCTGGCGCTGCCGGCCACGGCCTGGGCTGGCGCCGGCGCGCCCGCGCTGGCCGGCGTGCCGCTGGAGTTCTTCGCCTTCGCCGTGGTGCTGGGCATGGTCGCCTTCAGCCACGTCAGCACGCTGCGCACGGCGCTGGCCGGCGCCGCCGCCATCAGCCTCTACAAGCTGCTGTACTCGCCCTTCGCCGAGGGCGCCGGCGCGGCCGGCCTGCTGGCCCACCTGGGCCAGGAGTGGGTGGGCCTGGGCAATCTGCTCGGCCTGCTGCTGGGCTTCGCCCTGCTGGCCGGGCACTTCGAGCAGAGCCGCATCCCGGCCCTGCTGCCGAAGTATCTGCCGGACGACTGGAAGGGGCCGCTGGCGCTGCTGATCCTGGTGTTCCTGATCTCCAGTTTCCTCGACAACATCGCCGCGGCGATGATAGGCGGCGCCATCGCCCACACCGTCTTCCGCGGCAAGGTGCACATCGGCTACCTGGCGGCCATCGTGGCGGCCTCGAACGCGGGCGGCGCCGGCAGCGTGGTGGGCGACACGACGACGACGATGCTGTGGCTGGCCGGCGTGGCCCCGGGCGAGGTGTTGCGCGCGTATGTGGCGGCCGGCACGGCGCTGCTGGTGTGCGCGGTGCCGGCGGCGCGCCAGCAGCACGCGCATTGCCCGATCCTCAAGGAGGCGCCGGCCGGCATCCGCGTCGACTGGGCCCGCGTGGCCATCGTCGTCGCCGTGCTGGGACTGGCGATCGGCGCCAATGTGCTGCTCAATCTGCGCTTCAAGGCCTGGGGCGCGCTCTTCCCCGTGCTCGGCGCGGTGGTGCTGGGGGCGCTGCTGCTGACGGCGCCGCTGCGCCGGCCGGACTGGCGGGCCCTGCCGGGCGCGCTGCGCGGCGCCGTCTTCCTGCTGGCGCTGGTCTGGACGGCCTCGTTGATGCCGGTCGAGGCGCTGCCGCCCGCCTCGTGGGGCGGCGCGCTGGCGATCGGCTTCGTCTCCGCCATCTTCGACAACATCCCGCTGACGGCGCTGGCGCTCAAGCAGGGCGGCTTCGACTGGGGCTTCCTGGCCTACGCGGTCGGCTTCGGCGGCTCGATGCTGTGGTTCGGTTCCTCGGCCGGGGTGGCCTTGACGGGCATGTATCCGCAGGCGCGCTCGGTGTCGCTGTGGTTGCGCCACGGCTGGCATGTGGCGCTGGCCTATGTGGTGGGCTTTTTCGTCATGCTGGCCCTGCTCGGCTGGCAGCCGCACTAGCGCACTAGCGCGCCGGCAGGCGAACTGGCATCATGCCGGCTGGTTCATTTTGAGAATATAAGGATAGTTCGATGGCTGACATTCATATCGTGCAGGAACACAGCCTGACACCGGAAAAATCCCGCCAGGCGGCCCAGTTGGTGGCCGACAAGATGGCCGAGGAGTACGACCTGGCCTGCGTCTGGGACGGCGACGTGCTGCGCTTCGAGCGCAGCGGAGTCGAGGGCACGCTGACGCTGGCCGAGACGCGCGCCGAGATGCGCCTGAAGCTGGGTTTCCTGTTTTCCGCCTTCGCGGCGAAGATCGAGGCGAAGGTCGCGGAAAACATGCACAAGGTGTTCGGCGGCAAGACCAGCGTGTGAGGTGCCGCGCGGGTCGGCGGCGCGCGCCGGCCTGCGCTGAGTTTGCCGGATTCGGCGGCCTCTTTAACACAGTTCAATAGGAAACGCTATTAGACTTTGTTGTTTTCTGTCGGTATAATTGCCACATATTTCACAAGCTGCCTCGCAGCTCATTTGTCCCTTTCCAGGGATGAATTGTCCATTCGGGCCCTGCGCCCGTACCTTCCGCCGACTGTTCGGCCGGATATTTCGGCACCGCGTTCGACGCGGCGCCGGCGCGATTCAAAAGTCCTTCACCGAGCCTCTTTTGACGCGCACGACACCCCAGCATGGCTGCCGCCATTTGCCGCCATCGCGTGTCCCCCCTCTCCCGGTCGCCCAAGGCGTCAACGCGCCCCTGCGCGGCGCCGGGATCAGGTCTCATGAGCGCCTCCGCCTGCCTGTGTGCCGGCCCGGGCCTCTTCCATTCGTCTCATCGAAGGAGAACCACCAACGTGGCAAAACAAATCATCATCGACCGTGTCTTCAAAGTCTTCGGCGACAAGCCGCAAGCCGCACTTGAACTCGTCCGCCAGGGCTGCAGCAAGCAGGACATCCTGGCCCGCACCGATTGCTCGATCGGCGTCTTCGACGCCAGCCTGACCATCGAGGCCGGCGAGATCTTCGTCATCATGGGCCTGTCCGGTTCCGGCAAATCGACCCTGGTGCGCATGCTCAACCGCCTGATCGAACCGACCGCCGGCCGCATCCTCGTCGACGGCGCGGACATCAATCTGCTCGACGACGCCGCGCTGCGCGCGCTGCGCCGCAAGGACATCAGCATGGTGTTCCAGTCCTTCGCGCTGCTGCCGCACATGTCGGTGCTCGACAACACGGCGCTGGGCATGGAGCTGGCCGGCGCCGGCCGCGCCGAACGGCGCGCCCAGGCCACGGCCGCGCTCGAGCAGGTCGGCCTGAGCGGCTGGGGCGCCAGTTATCCCGACGAGCTGTCGGGCGGCATGCAGCAGCGCGTCGGCCTGGCCCGCGCCCTGGCGTCGGACCCGTCCATCCTGCTGATGGACGAGGCCTTTTCGGCGCTCGACCCGATCATCCGCACCGAGATGCAGTCCGAGCTGCTGCGCCTGCAGCAAGTCAAGCGCCGCACCATCGTCTTCATCTCGCACGACCTGGACGAGGCGATGCGCATCGGCGACCGCGTCGCCATCATGCGCGACGGCCAGGTCGAGCAGGTCGGCACGCCCGAGGAGATCCTGCGCAAGCCGGCCAACGACTATGTGCGCAGCTTCGTGCGCGGGGTCGACGCGGCGGCCGTCTTCAAGGCCGGCGACATCGCCCGCAAGAGCCAGGTGGTGGTGGCCGAGCAGGCCAACCGCGGCGCGCGCGCGGCCCTGAAGATGCTGGAGGACCAGGACCGCGAATACGCGTATGTGGTCAGCCCGGCGCGCCACTACCTGGGCGTGGTGTCGGCCGATTCGCTGCGCACGGCGCTGGACGGCCACAACGGCCCGCTGGGCCTGGCCCACGCCTACCTGCCGCAGGTGCAGTCGATTGCCGCCGAGGAGGCGGTCAGCGGCCTGTACGGCCAGGTCGCGCAGGCGCCCTACGCGGTGCCGGTGGTCGACGAGGAGGGCGTCTTCCGCGGCGCCATCAGCAAGACCATCCTGCTCAAATTCCTCGACCGCGCCACCCCCGCCGCACCCGCACAGAAAGGCCAAGCATGATAGCGACTACCAATCCCGCCGCGCTCGCGCCGGCAGCCATCAATCCCTGGGCCACGCCCGATTTGCAGGCCGGCGTCGACGCCGGCGCCGGCTGGCTCGACGCGCCCGCGGCGGCGGGGCAGCCGGGCGGCTTCCAGATCCAGCAATTGTGGGACGGCACGCTGCCGCTGGAGAGCTGGATCAACGACGGCCTGGGCTGGGTCGTGCTGCATTGCCGGCCCTTCTTCCAGGCCGTGCGCGCGCCCATCGACAGCACGCTGGGCGGCGTCAACGGCCTGCTGCAAAGCATGCCGGCGCTGGCCGTCATCGCCGTCATCGGCCTGCTGGCCTGGCAATTCGCCAGCCGCGCGCTGGCCGTCGGCACCGTCCTCGCGCTGCTGCTGATCGTCATGCTGGGCATCTGGCCGGAGGCCATGGTTACCCTGTCGCTGGTGCTGACCTCGCTGACCTTCTGCCTCGCCGTCGGCCTGCCGCTGGGCGTCTTCCTGGCCAGCAGCGAGCGCGCCCAGCGCTGGACCCGGCCCCTGCTCGACGCCATGCAGACCACCCCGGCCTTCGTCTACCTGGTGCCGGTGGTGATGTTGTTCGGCATCGGCGACGCCCCCGGCGTCATCGTCACGATCATCTTCGCGCTGCCGCCGCTGGTGCGCCTGACCAACCTGGGCATCCGCCAGGTGCGTCCCGACCTGGTCGAGGCGGCGCGCGCCTACGGCGCCTCGCCGTGGCAGTTGCTGACCAAGGTGCAGTTCCCGCTGGCCATGCCCTCCATCATGGCCGGCATCAACCAGGCGCTGATGCTGTCGCTGTCGATGGTGGTGATCGCCTCCATGATCGCCGTCGGCGGCCTGGGGCAGATGGTCTTGCGCGGCATCGGCCGGCTCGACATGGGCCTGGCCACCGTCGGCGGCCTGGGCATCGTGCTGCTGGCCATCACGCTCGACCGCATCACGCAAGCCATGGGCAAGCCGCGCCGCGGCGCCCGCCACTGGTGGCAAAGCGGCCCGGCCGGCCTGCTGTGGCGCCTGGCGCGCGGCATGCGCCCGTCCGCCGCCGCTCCCGCCGCCGCGTCCGCCGCCGCGCCGTCCGGCCTGATCGCGGCCGCCCAATGAGCGGCCATCCACTGAAAGGACTGCGTTCCATGCAACTGACATTCAAACGGGCCGCGCTGGCCGGCGCGCTGCTGGCGCTGGCCGGCGCCGCCTTCGCCGCCGACCTGCCCGGCAAGGGCGTCAAGGTGCAGCCGCTGCAAAGCTCGATCGCCGAGGAAACCTTCCAGACCCTGCTGGTGGGGCGCGCGCTGACGAGCCTGGGCTACGAGGTGCAGGCGACCAAGGAGGTCGAATATCCGACCGCCCACATCGCCATCGCCAACGGCGACGCCACCTTCATGGCGGTGCACTGGGACCCGATGCACAACGACTTCTACAACAGCGCCGGCGGCGACGCCAAGCTGTCGCGCACCGGCCATTACGCCGGGCCGGCGGCGCAGGGCTATCTGATCGACAAGGCGACGGCCGACAGGTACAACATCAGCAATATCGACCAGTTGCGCGACCCGACCCTGGCCAAGCTGTTCGACACCGACGGCGACGGCAAGGCCGACCTGACCGGCTGCAATCCGGGCTGGGGCTGCGAGACCGTCATCGAGCATCAACTGACGGCCTTCAAGCTGCGCGAAACCGTGCATCACGTGCAGGGCAGTTACGCCGCGCTGATGGCCGACACCATCGGCCGCTACAAGCGCGGCCAGCCCATCCTGTACTACACGTGGACGCCGTACTGGGTCAGCGGCGTGCTGCGTCCGGGCAAGGACGTGGTCTGGCTGAAGGTGCCGTTCTCCGCCTTGCCGGGCACGCAGGGCAAGGTCAGCACCAAGATGGCCGACGGCAGCAACTACGGTTTCGCGGTGAACACGGCGCGCATCGTGGCCAACAAGGCCTTCGTGGCCGAGAACCCGGCCGCCGCCAAGCTGTTCGAGGTGATGCAATTGCCGGTGGCCGACATCAACGCGCAGAACCAGCGCATGCGCGACGGCCAAGGCACGGCGAAGGACATCGCCCGCCACACGGACGGCTGGATCAAGTGGCACCAGGCCACCTACGACGCCTGGATCGCCGAGGCGATGGCGGCGGCGCGGAAATAGTAAGCGCGGCGCGGTAAACGGGCCGGGGGCGCACCATGCGGTGCGCCCCCGGTTTTTTTTTTCGTGCGCGGCGCCTTAGTCCTGCAGGTCGCCGACCAGGTCGATGTATTGCTGCTGCGCTTGCTCGGTGGAGGTGCCGGCCAGCGCGGCCCAGGCGTCGAACTTGGCGCGTCCGACCATGTCGGTGAAGCCGGGACGGTCGCCGGTGGCGTCGCCGCTCGAGCCCTGCTTGAACAGCGCGTACATTTTCAGCAAGGTCATATTGTCCGGGCGCTCGGACAAGGTTTTCGAATCGAGCTGCGCTTGCGCGAATTGTTCTTGTAAACTCATGGGTGCTCCTGTGGATGGGGGAAGGGTGCTTTGATGGGGTACCTGGAATCTTGGCGCACCAAAACGAAGGCCAGGCGACATGATAGGATCAAACGGCCCCCGATTCGTAGAGGAGACACTCGAATATGCTTCCGGGCCGGCCGGAAAAACTCCGCGGCGCCGGCGCAGCTGGGGCTGCGGCAAGACTGAGCCGCGTGCGCTGCGCCGGCGCGCGGCAGTGATAGTATAGATGGCGGCGAGTAGCAATAAAAAACGCCGGTTCGCCGCCGGCCAGACTGAGCCTCCATGACACCAATGACCGCGCCGCTTCACGCCGACATCGCCGCCTTGCTGCCGCGCTTGCGGCGCTATGCCCGCGTCCTGTGCGACAACCGCGACGACGCCGATGATCTGCTGCAGGCGGCGCTGGGGCGGGCGCTGGGCGGCGCCGTGGCGTGGCAGGCGGGTGGCCGGCTCGACCTGTGGATGTTGCGCATCGTGACGAGCTCCTGGCAGGCCCAGGCGCGCGGCCGCGAGCCGGCGCCGGGCAACGTTGAGGCTGCGCCGTGCGGGCCGGCGTTGCCGCGGGCGCTGGCCCGGCTGGACGGCGAGGAGCGCCTGGCCATCGGCCTGGTCCTGGTCGAGGGCTTGTCCTACGCCGTGGCCGCGCAGGTGCTGGAGATGGCGCCTGCGCAGCTGGCCGCGACGCTGCTGCGCGCCCGCGCCGCCCTGCAGGCGCAGCTGGCCGAGCCGGCGCGGAGGGCGCCATGACGGGCGGCGTGACGGACCCGGTCGCGGATGCCGTGACGGGCGCCGTGACGGGCGCCGTAACGGGCGCCGTAACGGACCCCACGACGCCGCCGGATGAAACCCTGATGGCCTACGCCGACGGCGAGCTGGACGAGGCCGGCCGGCAAGCGGTCGAGGCGGCCATGCGGCGCGATCCGGCCGTCGCGCGGCGCGTCGAGCAATTCAGGTCGCAGCGCGCGGCGCTCGGCGCGGCCTTCGCGCCGGCGCTGGAGGAAACCCCGCCGGCGCGCCTGCTGCGCCCGCTGCGCGCGGCCAAGGTGGTGCAACTGGACGCGGTGCGGGCCGACAGGATGGCGGCCCAGGCGGCGCGGGAAAAGGCCGCGCGGGGGCGCTTCTGGTTTTGGCCCGGCGCGCTGGCGGCGGCCTTGTTGCTGGGCTTGCTCTTGGGACGCTTCGGTCCGGGCGTCTGGCTGGTCGACGAGACGCTGGCCCAGGCCGGCGCCGACGGCGTGCTGGCGGCGCGCGGCGCGCTGGCCGTGGCCTTGTCGCAGCGGGTGGCCGGCGCGGCGCCGGGCGAGCTGAAGGTGACGATGGGGATCAGTTTCGTGTCGAACCAGGGCAATTACTGCCGCGCCTTCGTGGTCGACGGCGGCGCGCAGGATCTGGCGGGGCTGGCTTGCCGCAGCGGCGCGCAATGGCTGCTGCCGGTGTTGACGCAGCGCCTGAAGACGGCGGGCGCCAGCGCGGCCGAGGCGGTGCCGGCCGTGCAGGAGGCGATCGAGGCGCGCATCGACAGCGCGGCGCTCGACGCCAGGGCGGAACAGGAGGCGCTGCGCCGTGGCTGGCAGCGCGCCCCGGCGCCTTGATTCCGACAGGCGGCTAAGTACCCCATCGGAATAAATTGTGGGCGTCTGCGGCTCTGGTCGGAGCGCTGCGGTGTTGTCCGTCCCTTGCAGTGCTCGCACTGCGGCGGAACGGGCGCCTTGCATCGCTTCCGACCAGAACCACAGCCACCTCACAATTTATTCCGCTGGGGTACTTAGTCGCCGCCGAGCACGGCGCCGCCGACCTTGACGACACCCTTGCCGACGGCGACGGTGGCGTCGACGGCGGTCGAGGCGACCGCCACGCCGGCGCCCACCACCGTCGAGGTGACGGCGATGACGACGCAGCCGCCCAGCGCCGGCAGCAGGGCGGCCAGCAACAGGGCCTTGCGCAAGGCCGCCCCTGGCATTACACGCCCAGCAGTTCGACGTCGAAGATCAGGGTGGCGTTCGGCGGGATCGCGCCGCCTGCGCCGCGCGAGCCGTAGCCCAGTTCCGAAGGGATGATCAGTTGGCGGGTGCCGCCGATTTTCATGCCTTGCACGCCTTCGTCCCAACCCTGGATGACGCGGCCGGCGCCCAATGGGAACTCGAATGGGTCGTTGCGGTCTTTGCTGGAGTCGAATTTCGGACCCTTGCTGCCGTCGTCGTTGGCCAGCCAGCCGGTGTTGTGCACGACGACGTTCTGGCCGGCCTGGGCGACTTCGCCTTCGCCGACGATGACTTCGATGTATTGCAGGCCGGAGGCCGTGGTGATGGTGCTCATGTTATTCCTTGTATGGGGGGAGTCGAATCCTCGATTGTAGAGCAAGCGCCGGCAAAGCGCTATCGGCGCCGGGCGCGCCGGGCAGGGCGGCGCCGCGCGGGTTTTTTATGCGCCGCGCGGGCAGATTTGTGGGCTATTTATCCAATCGTGTGCCCGTTTCCACGTAAAATAGGCTTTCCGTACTTTCAAGCGATTTTTCATGCTCCGCAGTCTACGTCGTCTCGCCCTTTCCTGTATCTGCCTTATCGGCGCCGTTGCCACGGCGCGTGCCGATGTCGTGGTTGTCCTCAATTCCCGCGACGCCACCGTCCAGTTGCTGGACCAGAATACCTATGCGGAGATCGCCTCCTACCCGGTCGGCAAGGAGCCGCACCATCTGATGGAAACGCCGGACGGCAAGTCGCTGATCGTCGCCAGCTCCGTTGGCAACGAGCTGATCTTCCTCGATCCGAAATCGGGCCAGGTGCAGCGCCGCATCAAGGACATCCTCGATCCCTACCAGATCGGTTTCTCGCCGGACCAGAAGTGGTTCATCTCGAATTCCCTGCGCCTCGACCGCGTCGACCTGTACCGCTACGACGGCAGCGCGCTGACGCTGGCCAAGCGCATTCCGCTCGCCAAGCTGCCCAGCCACATGGCCTTCAACGCCGCCAGCACGATGGCCTTCATCACCCAGCAGGGCAGCGACCAGGTCAGCGCCATCGACCTGGCGACGCAGACGGTGAAGTGGACCATGCCGGTCGGCAAGCTGCCGGCCGGCATCGCGATGACCCCGGACGACAAGTATCTGCTGGTCGGCATCATGGGCAGCGACTATGTCGAGGTGATCGACTGGAAGACGCAGAAGACGGTCAAGCGCATCAAGGCCGGCGCCGGCACGCACAATTTCCGCGCCCTGGGCGACAAGCGCCACACCTTCGTCTCGAACCGCGTCTCGAACACCATCAACATCATCGACCAGCAGACGCTGGAAAACGTCGGCACCATCAACGTGCCGGGCGGCCCCGACTGTATGGAGGTCTCGGCCGACGGCAAGACCATGTGGGTGACGCTGCGCTGGATCAAGAAGGTGGCCGTGATCGACCTGGCCACGCGCAAGGTGATCAAGCTGATCCCGGTCGGCCGCTCGCCGCACGGGGTGTATTTCATCAACCATTCGCCGCGCGTCTAAGCGGCCCATGTCGGCGCCGCTCCTCCGCACCGCCGTCGCCGTCGCCCTGCTGGCGGCGGCGCTGCCGCAACTCCCGGCGCGGGCCGCCGCGCCGGCCTGCGCCGGCACCATCTACCTGAGCTTCGACACCGGCAGCCAGTCGCAGGCCGAGCTGATCGCCGCCACCCTGAAGCGCCACCAGATCAAGGCGACGTTTTTCCTGGCCAATGAAAAGACCACCCGTGGCGACTATTCCCTCGATCCGTCCTGGGCGCCGTTCTGGAAGGCCCGCGTCGCCGAGGGCCACGCCTTCGGCACGCACACCTTCGACCATGTCTACCTGCGCGGCGACGCGCCGGACGGCAAGATCGCCGTCAAGCCGCAGTTCGGCGCCGACGCCGGCAAGGCGCTGGAGTGGAGCGGCGCGCAGTTCTGCGAGGAATTGAAGCGCGTCGACGGCCGCTTCCAGCAATTGACCGGCAGCCGCCTCGACCCCCTGTGGCGCGCGCCGGGCGGGCGCGTTTCGGCGCGCACCCTGGCCGCCGGCAAGGCCTGCGGCTACGCCCACGTGGCGTGGGCCAAGGCCGGTTTTTCCGGCGACGAATTGTCCAGCGCCGCCTATCCGAACCCCGTGCTGTTGCAGCGCGCGCTGGCCGGCCTGCGCGACGGCGACATCTTCGTCGCCCACATGGGCATCTGGTCGCGCCGGGATCCCTGGGCGCCGGCGAATCTGGAGCCGCTCATCGTCGGCCTGCGCGACAAGGGTTTTTGCTTCGCCACCCTGCGCGAACACCCCGACTATAAGAATTTATACAAACACCCATGATACAAATGTTCATCGACGCTTTCGGCGTCGCCCAGGGCTGGCTCTTCGAGAGCGTGATCCAGCCCTTGATCTACCAGTCCGGCTTCGGCGCCTACACCGAGGAAGCCTTCGAGGGCACCGAGTGGTTGTTGATCGGCGTGTGCGAGCTGGCGCTGCTGTTCATCGTGCTGCGCCCGCTGGAAGCCTTGCTGCCGGCGCAAAAGATCAGCGACCGCGGCGCGCGCTGGAACGACTTCGTCTACACCGTGCTGCACCGCGTCGGCCTGTTTTCGGTGCTGATCTTCTTCACGCTCGACCCGCTCATGGACAGCCTGGCCGGCGTCCTGCGCCTCGACGACCTGCACCCCGTGAATCTGGAAACCTTCTGGCCCGGCATCAGCCCGGTGGCCAGTTTCCTGCTGTATTTCGTGGTCCTCGATTTCTTCGACTACTGGTATCACCGGGCTTCGCACCAGTTCAACTGGTGGTGGGGCCTGCACAGCCTGCACCACAGCCAGCGCAATATGAATCTGTGGAGCGACGACCGCAACCACCTGCTCGACGATGTCATCCGCGGCGTCTACATGGGCCTGATCGCCCTGGCCATCGGCGTGCCGCCCGGCCAGTACGTGCTGCTGGTGTCGATCTCGCGCATCCTGCAAAGCCTGCAGCACGCCAACGTGCGCATCCATTTCGGCCGCCTCGGCGAGCGCCTGCTGGTGTCGCCGCGCTACCACCGCATGCACCACGCGATCGGCGTCGGCCATGAGTCGAAGGGGCGCGGCACCCTGGGCGGCTGCAATTTCGCCGTGCTGCTGCCGGTGTGGGACATCATCTTCCGCACCGCCAACTTCACGCCGCACTTCGCCGCCACCGGCGTGCGCGGCCAGTATCCCACCATCAACCGCGCCGGCCTGGCCATTCCCGGCCGCGACTACGGCCGCGGTTTCTGGAGCCAGCAGTGGTTGGGCCTGAAGCGGATGTTTGAATACATGCGCGGGAAGCCGGACTGATGCGCGCCGTGCTGAACGCCTATGGCCGCGCGCTGTTGTCGCAACTGCACGGGCGCATGTTGTTGCTGAGCGTGGTGCCGTGTTTGCTGTCGCTGGCCCTGTGGGGCGTCCTGCTCTGGCAGGGCCTGCAGCCCCTGCTCGACGGCCTGCACGGCCTGTTCGCCGAGCACGACGGCTTCAGGTTCAGCGGCGGCGTGCTGGGCGCCGTCGGCCTGGGCATGCTGAAGACCGTCGTCGTGCCGCTGCTGGCGATGCTCCTGCTGCTGCCCCTGATGATGGTCACGGCGCTGCTCTTCATGGGCGTGGCGGCGATGCCGGCCATCGCCCGCCACGTCGGCGGACGGCACTTCCCGCAACTGGAAAAGAAGCGCGGCGGCAGCCTGCTGGGCAGCCTGGCCACCTCGCTGGGCGCCTTGCTGCTGTTCCTGCTGGGCTGGCTGCTGATCCTGCCGCTCTACCTGCTGCCGCCGCTGGGCCTGCTGGCCCAGGCCGTGCTGTGGGGCTGGCTGACCTACCGCGTGATGGCCTACGACGCGCTGGCCGACTACGCCAGCGCCGCCGAGCGCGAGGCGCTGATGCGCGCGCGCCGCTGGCCGCTGCTGACCATCGGCGTGGTGTGCGGCGGCGCCGGCGCCCTGCCTGGATTATTATGGATGGGCGGCGTGCTGTCGGTGGTGCTGATTCCCGTGCTGGCGGCGCTGGCCATCTGGTTGTACATCCTGGTCTTTATCTTCACCGGCCTGTGGTTCCAGTATTACTGCCTCGAGGCGCTGGCCGGCATGCGCGGCGTCGACGGCATGCACGACGTGGCGGCGGCCGACGCATGAGGAACGCGCGGTCATTTTCTTCTCCTCTTTTTTAGGCGGCTATGGCTATCGGCTTGATCATCATCGGCGACGAAATCCTGTCGGGCAAACGGCTCGACCAGCATTTTCCGAAAGTGTTGCAACTGCTGGCCGCGCGCGGCCTGCAACTGGACTGGGCCGAATACCTGGGCGACGATCCGGCCCGCATCACGGCCACCCTGAAGCGCACCTTCGCCGGCGGCGACATCGTCTTTTGCTGCGGCGGCATAGGCGCGACGCCGGACGACCACACGCGCCGGGCGGCCGCCGACGCGCTCGGCCGGCCCCTCGCGCTGCACCCCCAGGGCAAGGCCAACATCCAGCAGCGGCTGCTGGAGATGGGCGCGGAAAGCGGCCAGGCCGTCGACCTGGAGTCGGCGGAAAACCTGCACCGCCTGAAGATGGCGGAGTTCGCCGAGGGCGCCGAGCTGATCCCGAATCCCTACAACAAGATCGCCGGCTTCGCGCTGGGCACGCACTATTTCGTGCCGGGTTTTCCGGTGATGGCCTGGCCGATGCTCGAATGGGTGCTCGACACCCATTACGCCCATCTGTTCAACCGCGCCCCGCGCGCCGAGCGGGCCACGCTGGTGTTCGAGGCGGCCGAGTCGGCGCTGACGCCGCTGATGCTGGCGCTCGAGCGGCAGTTTCCCCTGATTAAAGTGTTCAGCCTGCCCAGCGTCGGCGACGCCCGGACGCGCCGCCACATCGAGCTGGGCGTGAAGGGCGAACCGGCCCAGACCGAGCTGGCCTTCGCCGTCCTGTGCGCGGAATTGCAACGATTGGAGGTCGAGTACACGGAGATTTGAGCGGAGCGCAAAACGGCCGCGTCCGGCGCGGACGGGCGGCGCCGCGCCGAAACGGCGCGCGCCGTTGTATTTTTGCGAAAAACTCAACTGAACGACGATTTTTATACGCGCTACCCCGTCGCGGCGGTGCCGATGTGGTGGAATGGTAGCGCGCGCCGGCTTGCGCCGGCGCGAACGCAAGACGAAGCGCTCACGCCCCATCGCAGGCGATGGGGTAGTAAGTATCACTGAATATACGACTGACCGGTTTGGACCTTATGGGCACCACTGACACCCTGCCGCGCGCCGCATTGGCCAGGCGCACGCATGCTCCGCGATGCCCGTCCCGCCCCAGCGCCGGCGCGGAGGCCCCGGCATGCTAAGCAAGCGCCATTTCAAGCGGCCGCGCCTGGTCGTGCGTGCCGTGCGCAAGCTGCGCGCCGGCGCGGCCGCCCTGCGCCACGGCCGCAAGCGGTCAGTCCCCTTTACCCCTTTGCATCCTATGAAACAAACAAGCGCACATCTGGCCGAATCCCTCCCCGAGGGCGGCGCACCCGCACCCGCCGAGACGCCGCCGGCGCCGCCGGCCAAGCGGCCGGGCCGTCCCGTCCGCAACACGCTGCTGCTGCTGGCGCTGATCGCGCTGGCCCTCGTGGCTTGGTGGGGCGTGCTGGAGACGCGCAGCTCGGTCATGCAGGCGCGCTTCTTCAACGGCCTGGTCGGCAAGCTGAAGTACACGGTGGAGGCGGGGCCGAGCCCGGCCGCCGCGATCCGCTTCCCGCAGGACAGCCCCTACGACGAGCGGCTCGGCTACGCCAACCTGCCCGACTTCATCGGCCGCCTGAAGAGCAAGGATTACCAGGTCACGGCGCAGGCGCGCTTCTCGCCGAAGATGGTGGAGCTGGCCGACATGGGCATCTTCGCCACCTACCGCGAAAAGACCAAGGTCGGCCTGGCCATCCTCGACTGCCGCAGCGAGCCCCTGTTCACGGCCAGTTATCCGGAGCGCATCTACGACGGCTACGCCGACACGCCGGACATCCTGGTGAAGAGCCTGCTGTTCATCGAGAACCGCGAACTGCTCGACCCGACCTATCCGAAGCGCAATCCGGCCGTCGAATGGGACCGCCTGAGCAAGGCCGTGCTCGACAAGTCGCTCAACACCCTGGGCGGCCACCGCACCGGCGGCGGCAGCACGCTGGCCACGCAGATCGAGAAATACCGCCATTCGGCCGAGGGCCGCACCGGCTCGATGAAGGACAAGCTGCGCCAGATGGTCTCGGCCACCCTGCGCGCCTACCAGCAGGGCGAGGACACCACCGAGGTGCGCCGGCAGATCGTGGTCGACTACCTGAACACGGTGCCGCTGTCGGCCAAGACCGGCTACGGCGAGGTGAACGGCATCGGCGACGGCCTGTGGGTCTGGTACGGGCGCGACTTCAAGGAGGTCAGCGCGGCCCTGAAGGGCGATATGCGCCAGCCCGGCGCGGCGCTGGCCTACAAGCAGGCGCTGAGCCTGTTGATCGCGCAGCGCCGCCCCTCGCACTACCTGGGCGCCGGCGACGAGGACCTGGAGGAGTTGAGCAACAGCCACCTGCGCCTGCTGGCCCAGGCCGGCGTTATCACGCCGCAGTTGCGCGACGCCGCCATCGGCGTCAAGCTGCAGGCGGCCGCCACCACCGGCCTGCAGGCGGCGCAAAGCACCTCCTTCGTCACCCGCAAGGCCTCGAACGCGGTGCGCAACCACCTGGCCGGCCTGCTCGGCGACGCGCGCCTGTACAACCTCGACCGGCTCGACCTGAGCGTCGTCAGCACGCTCGACGCGCAGGCGCAGAAGGCCGTCACGAGCGTGCTGCGCGAGCTGCGCGACCCGGAGGTGGCGAAGGCGGCCGGCCTGACCGGCAAGGGCATGCTGGGCAACGGCGACCCGGCCAACGTGGTGTACAGCTTCACCCTGCTGGAGAAGGGCGAGAACGTCAACTACCTGCGCCTGCAGACGGACAATTTCGACCAGCCGCTGGACATCAACGACGGCGCCAAGCTGGACCTCGGTTCGACGGCCAAGCTGCGCACCCTGGTCACCTACCTGGACATCGTCGCCCAGTTACACAAGCGCTACGCCGGCATGGACGCGGCCACGCTGGGCAAGGTCGGCGTCGATCCCAAGGACATGATCTCGCAATGGGCCATCGCCTACTTCAAGGCCTTGCCGGCCGGGCAGGGGCGCGACCTGCCCGCCATGCTGGACGCCGCGATGGAGCGCCAGTATTCGGGCAATCCGGGCGAGGGCTTCTTCACCGGCGGCGGCTTGCACCACTTCGGCAACTTCTCCAAGCTCGACGACAGCCGCATCCTCAGCGTGCGCGAGGCGCTGCGCCACTCGACCAACCTGGTCTTCGTGCGCCTGATGCGCGACGTGGCGCGCTTCTACATGTTCCAGACGCCGGGCTCCTCGGCCTCGCTGCTGGCCGACGCCGACGATCCGCGCCGCGCCGAGTACCTGAGCCGCTTCGCCGACAAGGAGGGGCGCGAGTTCCTGCAGCGCTTCTACCATAAGTACAAGGGCAAGAGCCCGGCCGAGCAGGAGAAGGTGCTGCTGGGCAGCGTGCATCCGACGCCGGTGCGCCTGACCAACATTCACCGCTCCATCGCGCCCGAGGCCGGCCTGGAGCAGTTCGCCGCCTTCCTGAAGGATAACCTGCCCTCGCAGAACGAGGTGCCGCCCGAGCGCGTCGCCAAGCTCTACGATCAGTACGCCATCGGCAACTGGTCGCTGGCCGACCGCGGCTACCTGGCCAACGTCCACCCGCTGGAACTGTGGATGGTCGGCTACCTGCGCCGGCACGAGGGCGCGACGCTGGCGCAGATGGTCGCGGCCAGCGACAAGGAACGCCAGGAGGTCTACAAATGGCTGTTCAGCACGCACCGCAAGCACGCCCAGGACAAGCGCATCTCCGAATTGCTGGAGTTGGAGGGTTTCCTGGAAATCCACCGCCAGTGGAAGAAGATGGGTTATCCCTTCGACTCGCTGGTGCCGTCCTACGCGACGACGCTGGGCGCCTCGGCCGACCGGCCGGCCGCGCTGGCCGAACTGATGGGCATCATCATCAACGGCGGCGTGCGCAAGGCCAGCCAGCGCATCGATTCGCTGCACTTCGCCGCCGGCACGCCCTACGACACCATGGTCAAGCGCAACAAGAACAGCGTCAACGAACAGGTGCTGGCGCCGGAAGTGGCGCGCGCCGTGGCCGACGCGATCCGCGGCGTGGTCTCCGACGGCACCGCCAAGCGCGTCAAGAACGCCTTCGTCAAGGCCGACGGCAGCGTCATTCCCGTGGGCGGCAAGACCGGCACGGGCGACCAGCGCTTCGACGTCTACGGCGCCGGCGGCCGGCTGATCGAATCGCGCTATGTGAATCGTTCGGCGACCTTCGTCTTCAACATCGGCGAACGCTTCTTCGGCAGCATGACGGCGTATGTACGCGGACCGGAGGCGAAGAACTACGACTTCACCAGCGCCCTGCCGGTGCAATTGCTGGTGGTGCTGGCGCCCAAGCTGATGCCGCTGATCGAACCACCGCCGCAGACGGCCGCCGCGCCGCAGCACTGCGGCGGTTGAGCCGGGGGCCGGGCGGGCGCAGGCGGGGCCCGCGGCCGCCGGGTGCGGGACCGGCTGGCGGCCCCGCTGTGTGGGTCAGGGCGTGCCGTTGCGCCCGTACTGCAGGAAGCCGGCGCGCCGGCTCAGGCGCTCGTAGTAGGCCGCCACGGCCGGATAGTCGGGCCGCTTCATCGGCGTCATGAACCAGCGGTTCACCGACAGCCCGAGCACGACGTCGGCCAGCGTGAAGGCGTCGCCGGTGACGTACTCGGCGCCCGCCTGCAGGTGGCGCTCGAGGATGGCCATGTGCTTGACCCAGTTGGCGATGCCGGCCTCCAGGTCGGCCGCGTTGCGGTGTTGCGGGCTCTCGCGCACCAGCGCCATGAAGGCGTATTTCCACGAGTTGTTCAACTCCGTGGCCTGCCAGTCCATCCATTGCTCGACCCGCGCGCGCGCCCGCGGCGCGGCCGGCAGCAGGTCGCAGCGCTCTTCCCGGGCGCACAGGTAGCGGCAGATCGCGTTCGATTCCCACAGCACGAAGTCGCCGTCGCGCAGCACCGGCACCAGGGCGTTCGGATTCAATTGCAGGAAGGCGGGCTCGCTGGTCGGACGCAGGCCCGAGCCCCAGTCCTCGCGTTCAAACGGAAGGTCGAGTTCGGCGCACGTCCACAGCACTTTACGGACATTGATGGAGCTGGCCTTGCCTAGAATTTTCAACATACGCATCCTGTTTGGTTGACATCTTTACACTCTACCCGAATTCGACGGGACGCGAACACCCTTGCATTGTCGGGCGTTTGTTGGCATCGTGGCTACCCATGAAACCTATGCGCCACGCCATGTCCAAAATCCTCACGTTCACCCGCTTCTCGGTGCGCGATCTGCTCGTCACCGCCGGCCCGACCATGCTCTTCATCGCCGCCGTCTGCGCCGTCGCCTACTGGCTGGTCGACCCGGCGCCGCCGCGCAGGGTGACGCTGGCGACCGGCCAGGAAAACAGCGCCTACGGCGAGTTCGGCAAGAAGTACGCGGCGGCGCTGGCCAAGCACGCCATCAAGGTGACGCTGCAGCCCTCGCTGGGCTCGCAGGCCAATCTGCAGGCCCTGAACCAGGGCGCGGTCGACATCGCCTTCGTGCAGAGCGGCTCGACCGAGCAGGCCGAGGCCGAGCGCAAGGGCTTGATTTCCCTGGGCAGCCTGTTCACCGAGCCGCTCTGGTTGTTCATGCGCGAGGACAAGGCGGTGACGCAACTGACGCAGTTGCGGGGACTTAAGATCAACCTCGGCTCGGAGGGCACGGGCGTGCCGCGCCTGTTCAAGCAGGTGCTGGCGGTGAACGGCGTCGAGGCCGGCGAACTGGAGATCGGCACGCTGGAGAACACCCCGGCCACGGTGGAGTTGCTGGAGGGGCGCATCGACGCCCTGGTCTTCAGCTCGGCGCCGGAGGCGCCGCTGATCCAGATGCTCCTGCAGACGCCGGGCATCAAGCTGTTCGACTTCGTCCAGGCCGAGGCGTACACGCGGCGCCTGCCCTTCCTGACGCATGTGACGCTGCCGCGCGGCATCGTCGACCTGGGGCGCGACCTGCCGGCCCAGGATTACCAGTTGATCGCGCCGACGGCCACCCTGGTCGCGCGCGAGGATCTGCACCCGGCCCTGATCGACCTGTTCGTGCAGGCGGCCGGGCAGATCCACGGCGGCACCGGCTGGTTCCAGCAGCAGGGTCAGTTCCCCTCGGCGCGCTACACCGAAATTCCTGTCGCCCACGAGGCGGCCAAGTTCTACAAGGACGGCCCGCCGATGTTGCAGCGCTATATGAGTTTTTGGCTGGCCAATTTCTTCGACCGCATGTGGGTGCTGGTGGTGGCCTTGGGCGCGCTGATCCTGCCGCTCTCGAAGGTGGTGCCGCCGCTGTACGTGTGGCGCATCCGTTCGCGCGTCTACCGCTGGTACGGGCAGTTGCGCACCGTCGAGCAGGCGCTGGAGGAGGCGCCCGAGGGGCGCCGCGACGAGATCTACGCGGCGCAGTTAAAACGCCTCAACGAGATCGAGGAAATGGTCAACCAGATCTCGATTCCGCTGTCCTTCGCCGACGGCCTGTACGGCTTGCGCAGCCACATCAACTTCGTGCGCCAGCGCGTGCTGAGCCTGATGGAGGCGCGCGCGCCGGCCGTCGGGGTCTGAGGCTGAGAGTTTTTTGATTTTTTTGCCGCAGAAGCGACATAGACGGATGTCGGGAGTGGTGTCTGCTGTGGAGCCAATCATCGTGCCGGGAGCGCGATGATTGGCGCTGCAACTGGTCCGGCAAGCGGATGTTTTGGTCTTTTTCGCCGTTTTTCCTCGTTCAGAGAGCCGGCGCGCCCGATATGGGCGAACGGCTCCCCCATCCGATCAGTTGCGGCGCCAGCGTTACGATACGCATCAGCTTGCGCGCGAGCACAAACAGGCCGACCATGCCGCGCACCTTGTCCACGCCGCGCACGGGCATTCGCAGCAGGCCGCGATGGCGCGCCTGGGCGTTCACACATTTCGAGACCCGACCCCGGCTTGTCGTGTTCCGCCAGGCGCCGTCTTTGCTTGACAGCTTCTTTTTTGCTTGTTACTGTACCGAACGTTCGGTATAAATTTGTTCGATAACCCCTCTAAGGAATTACTGCCATGTCAGCTCCGCAACCTGCTCAAGCCATACGCCTGTACGGTTTTCGTCTTTCCGGCCATGCCCACCGGGTCCAGCTGTTTTTGTCGTTGCTGGATTTGCCGGTGGAGATGGTTTACGTCGATTTGCGCGGCGGCGAGCACAAGCAGCCGGCTTTCCTGGCCAGGAATCCGTTCGGGCAGGTGCCGGTGATCGAGGACGGCGACGTGACGCTGGCCGACTCGAACGCGATCCTGGTCTATCTCGCCACCAAGTATGGCGCGCCGCACTGGCTGCCGCGCGACGCCGAAGGCGCGGCGGCGGTGCAGCGCTTCCTGTCCGTGGCGGCGGGGGAGCTGTTCCGCGGTCCGGCGGTGGCGCGGGCGGTGACGCTGTTCGGCGCGCCGTTCGACCGCGCGGCGGCGCAGGCGCTTGCGGCGCGCCTGTTCGGCGTCCTCGACGCGCACCTGGCCGGCCGCAGCTTCCTGGTCGGCGCGCAGCCAAGCATCGCCGACCTGGCCTGCTACAGTTATACCGCGCACGCGCCCGAAGGCGGCGTGCCGCTCGACGCCTATCCGAACCTGCGCGGCTGGCTGGCGCGGGTCGAGGCGCTGCCGCGTTTCGTGCCGATGCAGGCGAGCGCGATCCCGGCCGCCGCCTGAGAGCGGCAGAGGAGGGCGCCGGCATTCGGGCCGGCGCCCGTGCAGGGTCAACGATGAGGTGACACGATGAGCGCTATCCCAGTTCCCGGTTCGCCGGATGCGGCGTCGCCGTTCCACGCCGGCGAGCGCGCCGCGCAGGAGCGGCTCGGCGTGCGCGACAAGCTCGCGGCGCGCGCCAGTTCCTTCATTCGCGCGGCGATGCCGGACCAGCACCGCGAGTTTTTCGCGCAACTGCCGTTCGTGCTGGTCGGCAGCGTCGATCGCGCCGGGCAGCCGTGGGCGTCGGTGCTGGCGGGGCCGCCGGGGTTCCTGGTCGCGACGGATGCGACGCATCTGCAGGTGCGCGCCCGGCCGCTGTTTGCCGACCCCTTGCACGCGTCGCTGGCGCTCGGCGCGCCGCTCGGGCTGCTGGGCATCGAGCCGCACACCCGGCGCCGCAACCGGGCCAACGTGACGGTGGAGCAGCTCACGGAGGAGGGCTTTTCGGCGCGCCTGGAGCAGAGCTTTGGCAACTGCCCGAAGTATATCCAGGCGCGGCAGGCGTCGCTGGTCGACGCCGGCCCGGCCGAGCGCCGCGTGCACCGCGCGCCCAGCCTCGACGCGGCGATGCGCCGCATCATCACCAGCGCCGACACCTACTTCATCGCCAGCGCCTTTGCCGGCGACGCCAGCCAGCCGGCGGGCGTCGATGTGTCGCACCGGGGCGGCAAGCCGGGCTTTGTCCGCGTCGACGACGAGCGCACCTTGTCGGCGCCCGAATTCGTCGGCAATTTCTTCTTCAACACGACCGGCAATCTGTTGCTCGATCCGCGCGCCGGCTTGTTGTTCATCGATTTCGCCAGCGGCGATCTGCTGTATCTGGCGGTGAGGGCGCGCCTGATCTGGGACGGCGCCGAGGTCGACGCCTTCGAGGGCGCGCAGCGGCTGTTCCGCTTCGACGTTGAGCAAGCCATCCTGGTGGAGCGCTCGCTGCCGCTGCGCTGGGGCGCGGCGCAGCTGTCGCCGCAGTTGGAGAAAACCGGGGCGTGGCCGGATGCGGGGCCGCGGTAGGAAACCCTTGCGGTTTCCCGACCCGGCGTTTAAATTGGGCGACCAACACTCAATACGCCCCGTTCCCATGTCTACAGCAGCCCTCACGCGCGAGGAAATCGTTTTACGCATCCTCGCCGCCTTCCGCGAATTTGGCTACGAGGGGGCGAGCCTGGGGCGGCTGTCCAGCGCGACCGGCCTGGGCCGCTCCAGCCTGTACCACCATTTCCCCAAAGGCAAGGAAGACATGGCGAATGCCGCGATGTCGGCGGTCGGCGCCTGGTTCGGCGAGAACGTGCTGGCCGCGCTGGCGGGCGAGCAGGCGCCGGCGCGGCGCCTGGAGAACTTCGCCGGCAAACTCGCCGAGTTTTATCACCAGGGCGAGGCGTCGTGCCTGAGCGATGTCTTCACCATCGGCGAGGCCGGCGCGGTTTTCCAGCAGCGCATCGGCGAGCGGATGAAGGTGCTGATCGCCGCGCTGGCGAAGATCGCGCGGGAGTCCGGCGTCGAGCAGGGCGAGGCGCTGCGCCGCGCCGAGGACACCGTCGTGCGCATCCAGGGTTCGCTGATTGTTTCGCGCGCGCTGGGCGACACCGCGCCGTTCCTGCGCGCGATGGCGCAGTTGCCGCGGCAGTTGCTGGGCGAATGAGGATGTGCGCCGCCAAGGAGCGTGAAGAGCGTATCGGCCGGGCGCTGGAGCAAAGCCCGGGGTGGCGGCCGCCAAAAAAAGCGTAACGGCGACAAGCCGGAAAACGCCAGAGTGAGCGAGACCGACGCCGACGCGCGCATGATGCGAAAGAAATCTACAGGCAGCGCGCGGGAACGGCCGAACGTGTGAACGCCCAGGCGCGCAATCGCGGCCTGCTGCGAACGCGCGTGCGCGGCTTGGACAAGGGGGCAGCGTGGTTCCCGGCACGCTGCCCGGCTCCACTGCAGAAGCTACTCCCGACATCCGTCTATTTCGCTTCTGCGGCAAAAAAATCAAAAACCCTCAGCCTCTGAGCCGGCGCCGGGACGTCTTACTTCACGCTGAGGACGGTGATCAGGGTCAGGAACAGTATGAAGACGCTGGCGGCGATCAGCAGCAGCAAGCCGGTGCGCCACAGGGCGGCGCGGATGCTGATGCCGTAGGTGCCGCGCAATTGCGCGAACATGTGTAGCGGCGGAACGATCAGCAGCAAGGCCACGAACCAGGCGCCGATGTCGAGCATCGACAGCAGCGCCAGCGCGCTGAAGAACAGCGACATGAAGGACAGCGAATACAGCGAGAACACGACGTGGTCGTACATCGTGACGTCGCGCCGGCGCAGGAACATCAGCCACAGGAAGGGCAGGGTGATCGGCACCAGCACGAAGGAATACTTGTAGGCGGTGTTTTTCACTTTGTAGAGCAGCAGATCGGGATTCTTCAGGGCGTGCTTCAACGGCGCGCCGATGAGCGGATCGTCGCTGGTGACGGCGCCCGACCAGTCCCGCGGCGCTTCGTCGACGGCCGCCGTCTTGGCGCCGGCGGCACCCTTGTGGCTGGGGGCCGCCGCGAATTCCCCGAGGAGTTTTGCTTCGCTGGCCAGTTCCATGCGTTCCTCGCGCAGCGTCTCGCTGGCCTCCTCCACGGCGGCGCCGGAGCGGCGGGCCGCCTCCAGCGCCACCTCGGCGGCGGCGATGCGCGCCGTGTGCCGCTCCAGCTTGGCGTTCACCCCGGCGCGGAAGGCGGCCTCGCTCTTCGGGCTGGGGCCGTCCACGTTCAAGTCCTCGCTGGTGTAGGAGTAGACGAAGAACATGAAGAACATCATGAACAGGAACAGGCCCAGCGGCGAGACGTAGCGGGTGCGCTGGCCGTCGACATAGCGGCGCGTCAACGCGCCCGGCTTGGTCACCAGCATCGGCAGCGTGCGCCAAGCCTTGGCGTCGAAATGCAGGATGCCGTGCAAGACTTCCTCGCCCAGATGCAGCAAGGAGTGGTGCAGGTGCGCGGCCTGGCCGCAGGCGTGGCAATAGTGTCCCGCCAGCGCGGTCGCGCAATTGGCGCATTGCGCCGCGCCGCCCTCATGGCCGGCTGGCTTGCCGGCGGCGTCCTCGGGCGCGCCGCCGGTCGGGCCGGCTGTGATCAAGGTTCCCACCGATTCGACTTCCAATGCCATTCCGCGCTCCCAAAGTGAAGGCGCAGATTGTATCGTCATAATTTACTGAAAAACAATGTTTCAATCTGGAATCGGTTGAAATAGGCGAATCTGTTGTTTGGCGGGGAAGAAACTTGCTCCGGGCGGCGATGAGGCTGTTGATAGGCCTCGGCGCCGCGCTTCAGGCGTGCACGCGCCAATTAGGCGCCCAGCCAAGGCAGGCCGGCCTTGCACCAGCCGGCGACATGCTTGCGGTGGCCGTGTTCGTCCTTGTCGCCCTCGAAGCCTTCGAGGATGTCGAAGCAGTTCGGATAGCCGTGCTCGGTGGCCAGCTTGGCCGCGTGGCGCGAGCGCACGCCGGAGCGGCACAGGAACAGGATGACATCGTCCTTGCCGGCGACGCCGGCCAGTTGCGCCAGGAAATCGGGATTGACGACACCGCCCGGGTAGGTGCTCCATTGCACGGCGCCGTGCTGGGCCTCGCCGATGGCGACCCGGCCCACCCAGTCGCGCTCGGCGTTGGTGCGCACGTCGACCAATTTGATTTTCGGCTCCGCCTCCAGCAGGGCGTAGGCCTCTTGCGGGGTGACGGCGCCGGCGTAGGGGGCGGGCTGGATGCGGGCGCGCGCGGCGCTGAGGATATCGGCGGCCAGGCTCATGGCGTTCTCCGGTGGGTTGAATGGGATGGATTAATTATAGTGTGTGCGGGCGGCGCCGTGGCGCGGCCTTCCGGCGGGGCCTTCATACGGGGCCTTCATACGCACCAGGATGATGCATTTTTCGCGGTTTTTGAAAAAACGCACAACGATAGTGCGATAATCGATTTTTGCACCCGTCTGGTGCGCGTTTGACGCGCCGCAAAGCGGTGCGATAATTCTCCGGCGCATGGAAATAGCGCTGTATTTTCAAGTGTGCGCCTGCGCCGCCCGGGATTCGCCTTTGCTGCCGAGGCTGGCATGGAATCTGCTATCATTTCATTGAGTTTTGGTCACACGCAATGTTCGCTTCGCGCAGCATGATCAGCCCAGTAACACTTGGTCGGCTCACCCCTCATTCATTTAGGAGATACGCATGGCAATGACAGCCGCAGAAGTATTGAAAATGGCAAAAGACAACGAAGTCAAATTCGTTGATTTCCGCTTTGCCGACACCCGTGGTAAAGAACAACACGTGACTGTTCCCGTGTCGCATTTCGATATGGATAAGTTTGAGTCCGGCCACGCCTTCGACGGTTCCTCGATCGCCGGCTGGAAGGGCATCGAAGCGTCCGACATGATCCTGCTGCCGGATCCGAACACGGCCAACATCGATCCGTTCATGGAAGAAACCACGCTGTTCATGCAGTGCGACGTGATCGAACCGTCGGACGGCAAGGGTTACGACCGCGATCCGCGCTCGATCGCCAAGCGCGCCGAAGCCTACCTGAAATCGTCGGGCATGGGCGACACCGCCTACTTCGGCCCTGAGCCGGAATTCTTCATCTTCGACAGCGTCCGTTGGAAGATCGACATGTCGGGTTGCTTCGTCAAGATCGGTTCCGACGAAGCCTCCTGGTCGACCGGCAAGGACATCGAAGGCGGCAACAGCGGCCATCGTCCTACCGTCAAGGGCGGCTACTTCCCAGTGCCGCCGGTGGACAGCTTCCAGGACATGCGTTCGGAAATGTGCCTGATCCTGGAATCGCTGGGCATCCCGGTCGAAGTGCACCACCACGAAGTGGCCGGCGCCGGCCAGAATGAAATCGGCACCCGCTTCTCGACCCTGGTCGAGCGCGCCGACTGGACCCAGAACATGAAATACGTGATCTGGAACGTCGCCCACAGCTACGGCAAGACCGCCACCTTCATGCCCAAGCCTATCGTTGGCGACAACGGTTCCGGCATGCACGTGCACCAATCGGTCTGGAAAGACGGCAAGAACCTGTTCGCCGGCGAC
>JANXSQ010000111.1 GCA_025356595.1 Janthinobacterium sp.
CTGAGCAGCGCCGACGAGAGCACCATCGATTTGCTGTCGGCGATCTTCGAGACCGTCTTCCAGGACAAGAACATCTCCGAGGAAATCCGCGAGCTGATCCGTTTCCTGCAGATTCCCGTGCTCAAGGCGGCCCTGGTCGACAAGGACTTCTTCTTCCAGGAGGCGCATCCGGCGCGGCGCCTCATCGACTTGCTCTCGCGCATGGGTTGGGAGCGCCGCAAGGGGCCGGACGATCCCCTGTTCCAGGCCATGCAGCGCAGCGTGGAGCGGGTCGGGCGCGAGGCGGGGCCGGAATTGTCGGCCTTCAGCGCGGCCGTGGCCGAGCTGGAGGCCAGCATCGAGCGCGAGGAAGCCGACGCCGCGACGGCCATCGCGGCGCCCATCGCCAGCGCCCTGAAGCAGGAAAAGCTGGCCCAGGCGGCGCGCGCGGCGCGCGCCGCGGTGGCGCTGCGCATCGGCAGCGGCGAAGTGCTGGCCGTCGTCGAGACCTTCCTGGAGGGCAAGTGGGTGGCGGTGATGACGATCGCCTACGGCGTCGAGGCCGAGCGCGCCGGCGCCGTCGACAACGCCACGCGCACCATGGACGACTTGATCTGGAGCGTCAAGCCGAAGCAGACGGCGGTGGAGCGGCGCGCGCTGATCGGCAAGCTGCCGGCCCTTTTGACGGGGCTCAACAAATGGCTCGACATCATCCAGTGGCAGGACGCCGAGCGCCTGCAGTTTTTCGCCGAACTGGCCGAATGCCACGCCTCCATCGTCCGGGCGCCGCTCGAATTGTCGCCCGAGCGGCAGGTGGAGATCGCGCTGGAGGTGGCGCAGCAGGCGGCCCAGCGCCGCCTGGAACGCCAGCAGCGCGCGCCGGCCGAGCCGCTGGAGGAGGCGGCGCCGGCCGACGCGGCGGCGCTCAGCGTCGAGGCCCTGCAGCGCGGCATGTGGTTGCACTTCACACCCGCCGAGGGCCCCGGCCGGACGGTCAAGCTGGCCTGGATCAGCCCCCTGCGCAGCCTGTTCATCTTTTCCGCCGATGCCCGTCAGGAAACCTTTTCCATGTCGGGCGAAGCCTTGGCCCAGGCCGTGCGCGAGGGGCGGGCGGTGGCGGCCAGCGCCGACGGCATGGTCGGGCGGGCGATGCAGCAGGCGCTCGAGCGCGTCGCCGCGTAAGTCCGACCAGCGGTCAGACGCCGGGCCGCCTCGCGCGGCCCCGTCCCGCAGCGGCTTTCCTGGATTTCCATAGTTCCCATGCGGCAACTTCATCTATACTATACGGCGGCCGGGCCGCCTATGCGTCGGCGGGCGTGGTACCGTGCGCCCGTATCGTGGCATAGTAGAGGCATGTAACAGAGTGGAGTACTTTGCGATATGATTTTTTGGCACAATATATCTTTGATCGGCAGCATGGCTGTCATGGCGCCGGCCGGCCTGGCCATCGCCGTCTGGCTGGCCTGCGGCAAATCGTGGCGCCTGGCCTTGCAGTGGTGCGTCCTGTTCGGCGCCGGCATGGCTCTGGTGGTGCTCACCAAGGTGGCCTTCATCGGCTGGGGGATAGGTGTGCGCTCGGTCGAGTTCGCCGGCATCAGCGGCCACGCGATGCGCTCGGCGGCCATTTTCCCGGTGCTGTGCTTCCTGCTGTTGAAAAACGTCCATCCCGACTGGCGCCGCGCCGGCGTCTGCGCCGGCGTCGCGCTGGCGGTGCTGATTTCCATCGCGCGGGTGAAAGGGCACGCTCACTCGTCCTCCGAGGCGATCAGCGGCACGCTGCTGGGCTTGTTGGTCGCCGGCGCCTTCATCTGGCAGATGGCGGCCGTGCGCGAGCTCTTCGTCAGCCGCACGCTGGTGGCCCTGAGCCTGTGCGGCTTGCTGCTGACCCCGGCCGCCGAACCCGTGCCGACCGAGCAATGGATGACCCAGTTGGCCCTGTATCTGTCCGGCCACGAGCGGCCGTTTCAGCGCTCCGACTGGAAAGTGGCCGAGCGCCATCCCCTGCTGCGTTGAGCGGCGCGGCGCGCGCGCGCGGTTTTTGCGCGGAATCGCCCCGTGGAATGGTATTATGAGCCACTTTTCACCGGCGTAATTCCGGGTGAAAACGGCACTTGCCGCCGAGTCCGGCCCCGCCGGCTTTTCCCCGTGAGAAAACAATGCCAGTCGAGGCAAGGAACTTTACAACAACGTGCGTCTATCTTCCATTAAATTGTCGGGATTTAAGTCCTTCGTTGATCCCACCAATTTCCAGGTGCCGGGTCAGCTGGTGGGCGTCGTCGGTCCGAATGGTTGCGGCAAATCGAACATCATCGACGCCGTGCGCTGGGTGCTGGGCGAATCGAAGGCCTCGGAGTTGCGCGGCGAGTCGATGCAGGACGTCATCTTCAACGGTTCCACGCACCGCAAGCCGGCCGGGCGCGCCTCGGTCGAACTGGTCTTCGACAACAACGACGGCAAGGCTTCCGGCCAGTGGGGCCAGTACGCCGAGATCGCCGTCAAGCGCACGCTGACGCGCGACGGCACCTCGACCTATTACATCAACAGCCAGCCGGTGCGCCGGCGCGACATCCAGGACATCTTCCTCGGCACCGGCCTCGGTCCGCGCGCCTACGCCATCATCGGCCAGGGCATGATCTCGCGCATCATCGAGTCGCGCCCGGAGGAGTTGCGCGTCTTCCTGGAGGAGGCGGCCGGCGTGTCGAAGTACAAGGAGCGGCGCCGCGAGACGGAGAACCGCCTGCACGACACGCGCGAGAACCTGCTGCGCGTCGACGACATCCTGCGCGAGCTCAACGCCAACCTGGAAAAGCTCGAGGCGCAGGCCGTCGTCGCCAACAAATTCCATTCCCTGCAGAACGACCAGGACGAAAAACAGAAGCTGCTCTGGCTGCTGCGCAAGAACGAGGCGCAAAGCGAGCAGGCGCGCTGCTTCCGCGAGGTCGAGCAGGCCCAGACGGACCTGGAGGAGCAGACGGCCAAGCTGCGCAACGTCGAGCTGACCCTGGAGCAGATGCGCCAGGCCCATTTCGCCGTCGGCGACCGCCTGCACACGGCGCAGGGCCATCTGTACCAGACCAACGCCGAGATCGGCAGCCTGGAGGCGCAGATCAAGTTCGTCATCGAATCGCGCGCCCGCCTGCAGGCGCAACTGGCGACCCTGGCGGCGCAGCGCGAGCAGTGGCAGAACCAGGCGCAGGAACAGCAGGAGCAGATCGAGGAGGCGGAGTTCCGCCTCGAGGAGCTGGCCGCCCGCGTCGAACAGTCGCAGATGACGGCCGAGCAGAAGGGCGAGCAATTGCCGGCCCTGGACGCGGCCTGGCGCGAGGCGCAGCGCAAGAGCACCGAGTCGCGCGCCGGGATCATGCAGGCGCAGCAGCAACTGGAGCTGGAATCGGCCCATCAGCGCAACGCCTCGAACATCCTGGCCGGCCTGCTGACGCGGCGCGAGCGTTTGCAGCAAGAGAAGAACGGCTTGAACCTGCCCGACGGCAGCCATCTGGACAACCTCAGGATGCAACTCGAGGAAAAACAGCAGGCGCTGGAGGAGCAGGGTTTCCACCTCGAGGAGGCGCTCGAGCAGCAGCCCAAGCTGGAGCAGGAGCGCCAGCAGGCGCAGGCCAGGGTGAACGCCGAGACGGCCGCCAACGCCCAACTGGAGGCCCGCCTGAACGCGCTGCGCCAGTTGCAGGAGCGCGTGCAGAGCCAGGGCAAGGTGCAACCGTGGTTGCAGAAGCACGAGCTGGACGGCTTGCCGCGCCTGTGGCAGAAGCTGCAGATCGAGGCCGGCTGGGAAAGCGCCATGGAATCCATCCTGCGCGAACGCACCAGCGCGTTGCAGGTGTCGAACATCGACTGGGCCAAGGCCTTCTTCGGCGACGCGCCGCCGGCCAAGCTGGCGCTGTACGCGCCCGCCACGGCGCCGCCGCCGCCGCCCGCCGAGGCGCCCGGCCTGAAGCCTTTCCTGACCCTGTTGAAACTCAACGACCCCGGCCTGCGCGGCCTGCTGCAGGACTGGTTGCACAACGCCTACGCCAGCGACGACGCGGCCGAGGCGCTGCGCGAGCGCGCCGCGCTGCCGCCGGGCGGCTATTTCGTCACCCGCCAGGGCCATGTCATCAGCCAGTCCAGCGTGCGCTTCTACGCCGCCGATTCGGAGCAGGAGGGCATGCTGGGCCGGCAGCAGGAGATCGACAACCTGGGCAAGCAGTTGCGCGCCCAGCAGTTGCTGGCCGACGAGGCGCGCGCCGCCTCGGTGCGGGCCGACGCGGCCGTCGCCAGCCTGGGCCGCCTGCTGGCCGAGCTGCGCCTGCGCGTGCAGGGCTTGACGCAGGCCGTGCACACCCTGCAGATGGACGTGGTCAAGCTGTCCGAGGTCGAGGCGCGCTTCAATCAGCGCAGCGGGCAGATCCAGGCCGACCTGGCCGAGATCGGCGCGCAGGAGGCCGAGCAGCGGCAAGTGAAGGCGGAGTCCGAGGAAAAGTTCGAACAGCTCGACTATGAACTGGGCAACCGTCAGGAAGCCCACGAGGACGGCCACACCGCCTTCCTGTTGACGGAGCAGCGCCTGACGGACGCGCGCGAGCAGTTGCGCGAGATGGAGAGGGCGGCCCAGGAGGCGGCCTTCGCCGAAAAGACCCAGCGCGCCAAAATCGACGAGCTGCGCCGCAACATCACCACCGCCACCACCCAGGCGGCGCAGGTGACGGTGAGCCTGCAGGCCGGCCAGCAGGAGTTGGCGAACCTGGAGTCGGGCGCCGCCAACGAGGGCTTGCAGGATCTGCTCGAGCGGCGCACGGCGCAGGAGCGGGCGCTGGCCGACGCGCGCCACGAGCTGGACCAGATCACCCAGCAGTTGCGCCTCTCGGAGGACGCGCGCACCCAGTCCGAGCGCAGCCTGCAGCCGCAGCGCGACAAGATCATGGAGATGCAGCTCAAGGAGCAGGCCGCGCGCCTGAACCAGGAGCAGTTCGCCGTGCAGCTGCTGGAGGCGCAGGCCGACGAGGCGGCGCTGGCGGAAAAGCTGCATCCGGAGATGCGTCCGTTCTACCTGCAGGGCGAGGTGACGCGCCTGGGCAACGCCATCGCGCTGCTGGGCGCGGTGAACCTGGCCGCCCTCGACGAGCTGGCCCAGGCCTCGGAGCGGAAGAACTTCCTCGACGCGCAGAACGCCGACCTGGTCGAGGCCATCAACACCCTGGAGGACGCCATCGCCAAGATCGACCGGGAAACCCGCGAACTTCTGCAGGACACCTTCGACAAGGTCAATTTCCACTTCTCCGAGCTGTTCCCCATCCTGTTCGGCGGCGGCCAGGCGAAGCTGATCATGACCGGCGACGAGATCCTCGACTCCGGCGTGCAGGTGATGGCCCAGCCGCCGGGCAAGAAAAACGCCACGATCCATCTCTTGTCGGGCGGCGAGAAGGCGCTCACGGCGACGGCGCTGGTGTTCTCCATGTTCCGCCTCAACCCCGCCCCCTTCTGCCTGCTCGACGAGGTGGACGCGCCCCTGGACGACTCGAATACCGAACGTTTTTGTAGAATGGTCAAACGGATGTCTGACCAGACCCAATTCCTTTTCATCTCGCATAATAAAATCGCGATGGAAATGGCCCATCAATTGATCGGTGTGACGATGCAGGAACAAGGTGTATCGCGCATCGTGGCGGTGGATATGGAATCCGCCGCACATTTCGCTACCGAGGCACAAGCAGCATGACAGACTTACAAATGACATTGTTCGCGGCCGGCGGCGTCTTCATCGTCGGCGTCTTTTCCTACAACAAGTGGCAGGAGTACAAGGCCAAGAAAAGCGTCGAGAGGGCGTTCTCGACCGACCACGACGACGTGCTGATGCGCGCCGGCGCGGCGCCCGCGCCGGCCGCCGCGCC
>JANXSQ010000144.1 GCA_025356595.1 Janthinobacterium sp.
CTTCCTTGACCACGGAGCCGATTTCAACAAAGGCCGGGGTGCCCGGCGCCGAAGAACGGTAGAAGGTACCGACCATCGGCGATTTGACGATGTAACCGGTCGGCTCGGCGGCGGCGATCGGGGCCGCTGCGCTCGGAGCGGCGCCCATAGTCGCGCCGGCTGGCTGGTAATGCTGTTGCATGCCTTGGGGCTGCATCATGACGACTTGGTTTTGCGGCATCGCGGACGACTTGACGATGCGAACCTTGCTCTCGCCCTCGGTCACTTCCAGCTCGGCGATATCCGATTCGGCGACCAGGTCGATCAAGGTCTTGAGTTTTCGTAAATCCATGTGAAACCCCTAGGAATTATATTGTTATATGAGTAAAGCGGTGATGTTGCCTGCAAGTATCGCCGCGCTAATTGCGTGCAGATCGCGTAGATTAACGTGTTTTAAGCACAAAGTCGATGGCAAAGCGATATCCGTCGATGCCGAGGCCGCAGATCGTACCCTGCGCGATCGCGCTCAGAAATGAGTGGTGGCGAAACGATTCGCGCTGGTAAATATTTGAAATATGCACTTCAACGAAGGGGATGGCGACGCCGGCCAGGGCGTCGCGCAAGGCCACGCTGGTGTGCGTCAAGCCGCCCGGGTTGATCACGATGGCATCGACGCCTTCCGTCCGGGCGGCGTGGATGCGGTCGATCAAGGCGCCCTCATGGTTACTTTGAAAGCAAGAAAGCCGCGCCCCGGCCGCCGTCGCCTGCGCCTGGGCTGCCTGTTCGATATCGGCCAAAGTGCTCGCGCCGTAGACCTCTGGCTCGCGTGTCCCCAGCAAATTCAGGTTGGGGCCGTTGAGCAGAAGAAGGTTTTTTGCCATGTAGTGAAACCCGTTTTTCGCGAAAGTTCCGCATTTTGCCGCCAAAGGCAGGCATTGGCAAGAGAAAATATATTGTCGAAATATTTAGAGTGTTGCCAGGTCCGCGCGCAATTGCTCAAACTTCAGGCGTCCCAGATAGGTCTTCTTGACCTGTCCGTCGGCGCCGATCAGCACCGTGTAGGGCAGGCCGCCGGCCGTGTTGCCGAACTGGCGGGACAGGTCGGTGCCGCTCATGCCGGCCACGTAGACGGGATAGGAAATCTTGAATTTTCCGGCGAATTGAGCGATGTTGGCGGGTGAATCGATGCCGATGCCAATGATCTGCAGGTTTTTGCCGGCCACTTCATGCTGCAGGGCGGACAATTCCGGCATTTCCTCCACGCAGGGACCGCACCACGGCGCCCAGAAATTGACGATCAGGGCCTTGCCCTTCCATTGCGCCAGCGCCTGAGTGGTGCCGGCTGCGTCGGCCATCGACTGGGCGTACAAAGCCTGCACCGGGCCGGTGACGCCGGGCTCGGCCACGGTCGTCAACGGTCCCTTGTTCTTGCTCAAGCCGACATAGGCGCCCATGCCGCCGAACATCAGGGCGATCACGGCGTAGACCAGTAAGTTCTTCTTTGTCATGACGTTTTTACGCAGATGAGGTGATAACAAGCGACACTGTACAGTAAATGCGCGGGCCGGCCCGCTTTGGCCGGGATGGCGGCGGCGGGGCGCGCGCCCCGCGGCGATTCACGCCTCGGCGAGCAGGGCGCGCAGGCCGGCGGTGTCGGTGCGCACGGCGCGCCCGTCGATTTTCTGTCGCAGTGCGCCGCGCAGGTCGTCGAGCTCGTACAGGGCCGCGTGCACGCCTTCGCCATGCCACAGGAAGCTGACCGTCTCGACTGGCTCGAAGCGGGCGCCCTTGAAGTGCGGAGTCGTCGAGATGTCGATGGCGACGTTCTTGTCCAGCAAGAAGATCTGTACTTCCTTGGCGCTGTCGGCGAACAGTTGCAACTGGATTTCGGCGTGCGCGCCGGCCGTGCCGTTGAAGACGGCGCCGCTCAGGTGGGGGTGGAATTGCGCCAGCGCCTCCATCACCCGCAGCGCCACGCCGCGCAGGCGGAACAGGTGGGCCGGCTGGCTGTCGGCCAGGAACAGCGCGTTGTAGCGGCGCACCTCGGCCTCGATCTGGGCGTTGTCGGGCAGCAGGTTGGCGCCGCCCTGGGAATCGCCGAGGATCTGCCGCGCCGCCTTGCGCTTGGCGCCGGCGTAGTCGGCGCCGTCCTGGGCGATCAGGCGCGCGGCGGCCGCCGCGATGTGCTTGCGCTGCAGCGCGGTGTCGTCAAATGCATCGTTCGTCATGCCTTCGATCATACTCTGAACCGGTCATGCCCGCCTTCTCAGGTAAAATCCCATACTTACCCATTCGCCAGCGCGCTTTTCTCACCATGCATATTCATATACTCGGCATCTGCGGCACCTTCATGGGCGGCCTCGCGGTGCTGGCCAAGGAAGCCGGCCATCGCGTCACCGGCTGCGACGCCAACGTTTACCCGCCGATGAGCACCCAGCTGGAAGCCCAGGGCATCGAATTGATCCAGGGCTTCGGCCCGGAACAGATCCAGCTCGCGCCGGATCTGTATGTGATCGGCAACGTGGTTTCGCGCGGCAACCCGCTGATCGAGGAAATCCTCAACCGCAGCCTGCCCTACGTGTCGGGGCCGCAATGGATGGGCGAACATATATTACGCAACAAGTGGGTGCTGGCCGTGGCCGGCACGCACGGCAAGACGACGACCTCGGCGATGCTGGCCTGGATCCTCGAGGACGCCGGCTACGCGCCCGGCTTCCTGATCGGCGGCGTGCCGGTCAACTTCGGCGTCTCCGCCCGCCTCTCGGGTCCGGGCGCCGATTCCGATTTCTTCGTCATCGAGGCCGACGAGTACGACACGGCCTTCTTCGACAAGCGCAGCAAGTTCGTGCATTACCACGCCAAGACGGCGGTGATGAACAACCTGGAATACGACCACGCCGACATCTTCCCCGACCTGGCCGCCATCGAAACCCAGTTCCACCACCTGGCGCGCACCGTGCCGGGCATAGGCCGCATCATCGTCAACGGCGACGAGGCGGCGCTGCAACGGGTCCTGCAACGCGGTTGCTGGAGCGAGCGGGAAAGCTTCGGTAGCGCCGACGGCAACGACTGGGCCATGGCCGAGCACGCCGACGGCAGTTTCGACGTCATTTTCAAGGGCAAGACCGAGGGCCGCGTCGAGTGGGCCTTGAGCGGCAGGCACAACCGCAGCAACGCGCTGGCGGCCATCGCCGCGGCGCGCCACGTCGGCGTGCCGATCGCCCAGGCGGCGCAGTCGCTGGCGCGCTTCGAGAACGTCAAGCGGCGCATGGAAGTGCGCGGCGTCGTCAACGGCATCACCGTCATCGACGATTTCGCCCACCATCCGACGGCCATCGCCACCACGGTGGGCGGCCTGCGCCAGAAGCTGGGCAAGGCCGGGCGCATCCTGGCCGTGCTCGAGCCGCGCTCGAACACCATGAAGCTGGGCGCGATGAAGGATGCGCTGCCGGGCAGCCTGGCCGAGGCCGACCTGGTGTTCGGCTTCGGCAGCCGCGCGGCGCTGGGCTGGAGCCTGGACGAGGCGCTGGCGCCGCTGGGCGCCCTGGCCAGCAGCTTCGAGCAGATCGACGCGCTGGTGGCGGCCGTCGCGGCCGCCGCCCGTCCGGGCGACCAGATCCTGGTGATGAGCAACGGCGGCTTCGGCGGCGTGCACCAGAAGCTGCTGGAGGCGCTGGCGCGATGATTTTGTACCTGCACGGTTTCCGCTCCTCGCCCCAATCGCTGAAGGCGCGCCTGCTGGGCGCGCGCATGCACGCGCTGGGGCAGGGCGCGCAATGGCGCTGTCCGCAACTGCCGGCCTCGCCCAAGGCGGCCATCGCGCTGGCCCTGGAACTGGCCGGGGACACGCCGGCCGCCGAGCTGTGCATCGTCGGCTCCTCGCTGGGCGGCTACTACGCCACCTGGCTGGCCGAGCGCCTCGGCTGCCGCGCCGTGCTGCTCAATCCCGCCATCGTGCCGCTGCGCGACCTCGACAAGCACGTCGGCGTGACGACGCAATTCCATTCCGACGCGCCCTTCGAATTCAAGCGCGAGTATATAGAGGAGCTGCGCGCGCTGGCCGTGCCGGCCGTCACGCTGCCAAAGCGCTACTTCCTCATCGCCGCCACGGGCGACGAGGTGCTCGACTACCGCGACATGCTGGCGCACTATCCGGGCGCGCGCCGGCACCTGATCCAGGGCAGCGACCACGGCATCGCCGAGTTCGCCGACTACCTGGCGCCGGTGCTGGAGTTCTGCGGCATCGCCGACGCCGCGCGGTGAGGGGCGCTTCGCTGCGCCAGACGCAATGGCACCGCCACATCAACGCCGTCAACGCCCCGCCGGCGCTGCGCCACTGGCTTGGCGGCGGCGGCTCGCTGACGGCCAAGCTGAAGGCGCACAGCGGCAGTTTCCGCGTCCAGTGCCTGCGCCAGCGCACGGCGCGCTGCCTGACGGACGAGGCGGGCGCGCTGGGCATGGCGCGCGCCGGACGGGTCTGGGAACGCGAAGTGCTGCTCAGGTGTGATAATAGGCCGGCGGTGTACGCCCACACGGTGGTGCCGACGGCGGCCACGGCCAGCGATTGGCCGCTGTTCAGCGCGCTGGGCGAGCGTTCGCTGGGCAGCACCCTGTTCGGCGACCGCCTGGTGCGGCGCGGCGCGCTGGAGTTCGCGCGCCTGCGCGCCGGCCACCCCCTGATCCTGCGCGCCCTCGCGGCGCTGGGCGCGGCGGCCCATGAAGAACAGATTTTGTACGCGCGGCGCTGCCTGTATCGGCGCCGCCAGGGATTGTTGTTGGTGACTGAGGTTTTTCTGCCCGCGGTACTCGAGTTGGCGCGCCCGGTCGCAAGCGAAATATTAATGAACAGACTATAAGAACAGAGCAATGAACCTATTTTTTGAAGAATCCGGCGATTTCAAGGTTGGCACCGTGCTGTCGCAGGCGGGCGAGGCGTATCAGGTGGAGATGGCCAGCGGCAAGCGCACCAAGGTCAAGATCAAGGACGTGCTGCTGCAATACGCCGCGCCGGCCCCGGCCGTGCTGCACGAGCAGGCCAAGGCGGTCGCCGCCGGGATCGACCTCGATTTCCTGTGGGAAGTGGCGGGCGAAGAGGAATTCGGCTTCGCCGAACTGGGCGCCGAGTATTTCGGCCACGCCCCGCTGCCCTTCGAGGCGGCCGGCCTGATCCTGAGCCTGCATTCGGCGCCCGTGTATTTCTACAAGAAGGGCCGCGGCCGCTACAAGGCGGCGCCGGAGGCGTCGCTGAAGGCGGCCCTGGCCGGCATCGAAAAGAAAAAACTGCAAATGCTGGTGCAAGTGGCCTACGTCGAAGAGTTGAAGGCGAACAAATTGCCCGCCGCAATGCAGGCGATGGTCCTGCAACTGCTCTTCAAGCCGGACAAGAACACCATCGAATACAAGGCCCTGGAAGCGGCCTGCAATGAATTGCACACCAGCGCGCCGCGCCTGATGCTGGCCACCGGCGGCATCGCCACGCCGAAGGATCTGCACCTCTCCAAGTTCCTCTTCGAGAACTTCCCGAAGGGCGCCGGCTTCCCCGACGTGCCGGTGCCGGGCGTGCCGGCCAAGCTGCCGCTGGCCGGCGTGGCCGCCTTCTCCATCGACGACGTGACGACGACCGAGATCGACGACGCCTTTTCCGTCGTGACGCTGGAGGACGGCACGGTGCGGGTGGGCATCCACATCGCCGCGCCCGGCCTGGGCATCCGCCCCGACGACGCGATCGACAAGATGGCGCGCCAGCGCATGTCGACCGTGTACATGCCGGGCGACAAAATCACCATGCTGCCCGACGAAATCGTCGCCGCCTTCACCCTGGCCGAGGGCAAGAACTGCCCGGCGCTGTCGCTCTACGCGACCCTCGATCCGGCCGACTGGACGGTGCTGAAGCTGGAGACGCGCGCCGAGCTGGTGCCGATCGCCAGCAATCTGCGCCACAACGACCTCGACGACCTGGTCAACGAGGAAACCCTGGCCAACGGCGCCGGCGACTATCCGCACAAGGCCGAACTGGGCCTGCTGTGGCAGTGGGCCCAGCAGCTGGAACAGGGCCGCATGAAGAAGCGCGAGGGTTTCGGCCTGAAGCCGGAGCAGAACAACCGCATCGATTTCAACTTCTACGTCGAGGACGACGTCGTCACCGTGGCGCGCCGCAAGCGCGGCGCGCCGCTCGACAAGATCGTCGCCGAGCTGATGATCTTCGCCAACAGCAGCTGGGGCAAGATGATGCACGAGCACGGCGTGCCCGGCATCTACCGCGCCCAGGGCGGCGGCAGCGGCAACGGCTGGGCCGCGAAGATGCAGGTGCGCATGGTCACCCACGCCGCGCCGCACCAGGGCCTGGGCGTCGACCAGTACGCCTGGAGCACCTCGCCGCTGCGCCGCTACACCGATCTGGTCAACCAATGGCAGATCATCGCCTGCGCCGAGCACGGCGTGACGGCGCCCCTGGTGGCGCCCTTCAAGCCGCGCGACGCGAACCTGTTCGCCATCGTCTCGGCCTTCGACGCCGCCTACGCGGCCTACGGCGACTTCCAGTCGAACATGGAGCGCTACTGGTGCCTGCGCTGGCTGGGCCAGGAAAACGCCCGCCAGGTCGAGGCCGTGGTGCTGAAGGACGAGATCCTGCGCCTGGTCGACATTCCGCTGGTCATCAAGCTGCCGGGCATGCCGCAAGTGGCGCGCGGCGCCCAGGTCAAGCTCGACATCCTGCGCTGGGACGAGGTCGACCTGACGATCGAGGCGCGCCTGCTGGAGATCGCCGCCACGGCCGAGGCGGCGCCGGACGCCGGACTGGACTATGAGGACGAGGCCGGCCAGGACGAGGCGCCGGCCACCCTGCAGGAAGCCAACCAGGCGCCCGACGCCGACGTCGAAGTGGCCGAGCTGGCCAGCGAGACGGTCAGCACCGAGCCGGCCGTCGAGTAAAAAACGCCGGGGCGCCGCGAAAACCCGCGGGTGGGCGGCGCCTTTGACGTAGAATCCAGCGATGCCCCGACGAACCAACCGAATGCCTGCGCGCGCGTGAAGTATTTCCAAGAAAACCGTTTCCTGATCATCGCCGCCGCGCTCTCGCTGCTGGCGCACGGCGCCTTGCTGGGCGTGCATTTCGTCGCGCCGCCGCCGGCCAGGGCCGAGGCGGTCGACCCCGGCATGGAGGTGATCCTGGTCAACGCCAAGCACGCCAAAAAACCGCTGAAGGCGGACGCCCTGGCGCAGGCCAACCTGGACGGCGGCGGCCACGCCGACAGCGGCCGCGCCAAGTCGCCGCTGCCCGACATGCGCAAGATGGAAACGGGCGACAGCGTCAAGTCCAGCAAGCGCAGCATCGCCGAGCTGGAGAGGCTGCAGCAGGACTTGATGACCCAGGTGGCCCGGACGACGCCCTTCCGCGCCGCGCCGCTGACGGAGAACAACAAGCCCGACCCGACGCCGAAGGGCGCCGACCTGCTTGAGACGAGCAAGGCGATCGCCCGCATGAGCGCCGAGATCAGCCAGAGCATCGACGACCAGAACAAGCGCCCGCGCAAGACCTTCATCACGCCCAGCACCCAGGAAGTGGGTTACGCGATGTATTACAAGACGCTGCAAAAGCGCATCGAGGAAATCGGCACCCTCAACTTCCCGCAGCAGAACGGGCGCAAGATGTACGGCGAGCTGGTGGTCTACATCCCCATCTTCCAGGACGGCACCATCTACCAGAAGGACGGCGGGGCGCGCATCGAGAAAAGTTCGGGCAACCCGGCGCTGGACCAGGCGGCGCTGGCCATCGTGCGCCGCTCGGCGCCGTTCGGACGTTTCCCACCGAACATGTTATCCAGCGATAAGGACGATCTCTGGGTTATCATCACGCGGTTCAAATTCACCCGCGAAGAAAAAATGGAAGCCAATCTCACCGAAGGCGCACGTTGAGCGCCGCCGCGTATTGCGTGTTCGGCAATCCGATCGCGCACAGCCGCTCGCCGGCCATCCACGCCGCCTTCGCGGCCCAGACCGGGCAGGACATGGTGTATGAGCGGGCGCTGGTGGCGCTGGACGGTTTCGCCGCCGCCGCGCACGCCTTCGCCGCCGCCGGCGGACGCGGCGCCAACGTCACCGTGCCCTTCAAGCTGGAGGCCTGCGCGCTGGCGACGGCGCTGACGGTGCGCGCCCAGGCGGCCGGCGCCGTCAACACGCTCAGCTTCATCGACGGCGAGATCCACGGCGACAACACCGACGGCGACGGCCTGGTGGCCGACATCGTGCGCAACGCCGGCGTGGCCATCGCCGGCAAGCGCGTGCTGCTGCTGGGCGCCGGCGGCGCCGCGCGCGGCGCCGTCCTGCCGCTGCTGGAGCAGCGCCCGGCGCAACTGCTGATCGCCAACCGCACGCGCGCCAAGGCCGACGCCCTGGTGCTGCAGTTCGCCCCGCTGGCGGGCGCCGGCGGGATCCTGCAGGCCTGCGAATTCGGCGAACCCGACGGCGCCTTCGACATCGTCATCAACGCCACCTCGGCCAGCCTGGGGGGCGAACTGCCGCCGCTGGCGCCGGCCGTGTTCGCCGCGCACACGCTGGCCCTGGACATGATGTACGCCGCCGCGCCCACCGTCTTCATGCAGTTCGCCGCCGCCCACGGCGCGCAAACGCGCGACGGCCTGGGCATGCTGGTGGAACAGGCGGCCGAAGCCTTTCTGGTCTGGCGCGGCGTGCGGCCCGCAACGACGGCCCTGCTGGCGCAACTGCGCGCCGGCCTATGAGCCGGGCGCGCAAGGGCGCGGCGGGCGGCGGCTCCTGGCTGAAATGGATCTTCCTGCTGCCCATCCTGGCCTTCCTGGCGGTCCAGTTGTATTTCTTCCTGCAGATCTGCTGGTGGATCGAGCATAACCCGTCCAGCACCGCCTTCATGCGCGAGCAATTGTCGGCGCTGCGGGAAAGCAATCCCAACGCCGCCCTGCAACAGAGCTGGGTGCCGTACGCGCGCATCTCGACCAACCTGAAGCGCGCCATCATCGCCTCGGAGGACGCGAATTTCTCCGAACACGAGGGGGTCGACTGGGAGGCGCTGCAAAAGGCCTACGAAAAAAACAACAAGAAGCGCAAGGTGGTCTCGGGCGGCTCGACCATCACCCAGCAACTGGCGAAGAACCTCTTCCTGTCCGGTTCGCGCAGCTATCTGCGCAAGGGCCAGGAACTCATCATCACCTATATGCTGGAGCGCATGATGGACAAGGAGCGCATCTTCGAAATCTACCTCAACGTGGTCGAATTCGGCAGCGGCATCTTCGGCGCCGAGGCGGCCGCGCGGCACTACTACGGCATAGGCGCGGCCGGCCTGGGCGCCAGCCAGGCGGCGAAACTGGCCGTCATGCTGCCCAACCCGCGCTTCTTCGACAAGCACCGCGACTCCGGCTATCTGGCGCGGCGCACCGGCGTGATCCTGCGGCGCATGGGTTCGGCTGAATTGCCGTAAGATCGGGCACGGAAGCGGCGCCGCCGCTGCGCATGCACGCGGCGACAAACAGCCGGGCGGCGGCGCCGTCCCCGCAATCGTTTTGCTTTGACGGTCAACTTCTGGGGACGGCACATGCGACAAGCTCAGCGCGGCAGCATCAGTTTGTTCCGGGTGGCCCTCTTCTCGGCCGCCTTCGCGGCCGTGGCGATGGCGGCCCTGTTCTCCATGCGCTATGAGCGCAATCTGTTCGCCGAGGGCTGGCGCAAGCTGTCCGGCGCGGCCGGCATGAGCGCTGTGGCCGGCGCGGCGGCGCCCGCGCCGGGCGCCGGCGTGCTGCGCAAATGCGTACTCAACGGTAAAACCGTCTTCTCCGACGTCGCCTGCGCCGCCGACGACCCGCGCAGCACGCTCGTCAAGGTGCAGCGCACGCGGGGCATCGAGGCGCCGAAAGCGCCGCCGGCGCCGCCGGCCGACGCATCGCCGGCCACGCTGCGCGAAAAAATGCTGGAAAAGGCCAGCCGCTGAGGCGAAAAGCGCGCGCCAGGGTGGTCCTGAAAAGGGCTTTGCGGGTACACTTGCGCTGTTTCGATTTTGGCGCAGCGGTTCGCGGCGGGCGCTAGCATTTATTACGACAACCCAACGTCCGGCTGAGAGCGCGCATGATCAATGTCTTTGTTTTACAAAATGGCCGGCTCAACCAGGTGCCCATCGACAGCCGCACCGATCTGGAGAGCGTGGCGCCGGTCTGGGTCGACCTGACCGACCCGAACGACGACGAGCGCGCCTGGGTCAAGGCCATCTACGGCGTGACGCTGCCGGGCGAGGACGAGGTCAAGGACATCGAGGCCTCGGCGCGCTATTACGAGGCGGAGAACGGCGACCTGCACCTGCGCACCGATTTCCTGCTCGAAGAGGACGACGGCCCCTCGCGCATCGTCACCGTGGCCTTCATCCTGGCCAAGAAGATGCTGTTCTCGGTGCACACCGACGACCTGCCCGTGTTCCGCCTGGTGCGCATGCGCGCGCGCTCGCGGCCCGGTTCGATCGCCGACTACATGGACGTGCTGCTCGACCTGTACGCCACCGACGCCGAGTATTCGGCCGACGCGCTGGAGGGCATCTACCAGAACCTGGAAGAGGTCAGCGGGCGCGTGCTGCAGGAACAGTTCACCGACCAGGACGCGGCCGCCGCCCTGAACGCCATCGCCCACGAGGAGGATTTGAACGGGCGCATACGCCGCAACATGATGGACACGCGGCGCGCCGTCAGCTTCCTGATGCGCGGCCGCCTGCTCAACGCCGAGCAGTTCGAGGAGGCGCGCCAGATCCTGCGCGACATCGAGTCGCTGGACGGCCACACCTCCTTCCTGTTCGACAAGATCAACTTCCTGATGGACGCCACCGTCGGCTTCATCAACATCAACCAGAACAAGATCATCAAGATCTTCTCCGTGGCCAGCGTCGCCTTCCTGCCGCCGACCCTGATCGCCAGCATCTACGGCATGAACTTCAAGAGCTGGTTCCCGGAACTGGAGTGGACCTTCGGCTATCCCTTCGCGCTGCTGCTGATGGTGGCCAGCGCGCTCGCCCCCTTCGCCTATTTCCGCAGCCGCGGCTGGTTGAAATAGGGCGTCGGCGGCGCCATCGCAACGGCGGCGCGTTTAATTCCGGACCTGTGACTATTGAAGAGTATCTGCGCGCGGGCATGCACGACAATGGTTCTCAGGGCGCCACGCCGCGCCGCCCGACGGCGGCGCGGGGCGCCCCCCGCCAATGCGCCGCGGGCACAGGAATGGTTTTGAGAATGCGGCGTCGTCACTTTCGATAGGAGTCACCATGTCCAGATTCGTCCCACCGGGCAGTTATCAAAAAACCGCCACGCAGATCAACGCCAACCTGTACGCCAAGTCCGAGCGGCGCGACCAGCGCTGGATCGCCAGCGGCGCCAACATCACCAATCTGTCCGGCGGCCTCGCCAACCTGGACGGTTCGCTGCAGGCGGAAAACGACGCCGCGCCCAGCTCCGGCTTCGTGCCCAACGGCAGTTACAAGCTGACCAGCGAAAGCATCTCCGTGGTGCTGTCGGCGTATTGCCAGAAACGCGACGGCAGCTGGCAATGGGCGACGCTCGACATCACCTCCTATGTCGCCGGCCACGGCGATATCGCCAACATCGACGGCCAGCTGGAGATCCAGTAGGCGCCGCGCGGCGCAACGCAAAACGGCGCCGTTTCGACGGCGCCGTTTTGCTTGGCCGGGCGGCGCGGCGCCGCCCGCTTCAGGGGACTCAGGCCAGCTTGGCGAAGACGCGCCGCGCCGCCTCGATGGCGGCGTCGATGACGGCGTCGTCGTGCTGGGCCGAGACGAAGCCCGCCTCGAAGGCGGCCGGCGCGAAGTAGACGCCCTCGTCGAGCATGGCGTGGAAGAAGGCGTTGAACTTGCTGCGGTCGCCCGCCATCATCTCCGCGTAGCTGGTCGGCACGCTGGCGCTGAAGTAGATACCGAACATGCCGCCGATCGAGTCGGCGCAGAAGGTCACGCCGGCTTCCTTGGCCGCCGCCGTCAGGCCCTGCGCCAGTTTCGCCGCCGTCGCGCCGAGCGCCTCGTAGAAGCCGGGCGCCTGGATCAGCTTCAGGGTCGTCATGCCGGCCGCCACCGCCACCGGATTGCCCGACAGGGTGCCGGCCTGGTAGACGGCGCCCAGCGGCGCCATGTGGTGCATCAGCGCGGCGCTGCCGCCGAAGGCCGCCACCGGCATGCCGCCGCCGATCACCTTGCCCAGCGCCGTCAGGTCCGGCTTGATGCCGTACAGTGCCTGGGCGCCGCCCAGGGCGACGCGGAAGCCGCACATCACTTCGTCGAAGATGAGGACCGCGCCGTGCTCGGTGCACAGCGCGCGCATCGCTTGCAGGAACTCGGGCGTGGCCTTGATCAGGTTCATATTGCCGGCCACCGGCTCGACGATCACGCAGGCGATCTCGGCGCCGAAGCTGTCGAAGGCGTCCTGCAATTGCTCGACGTTGTTGTAGTCGAGCACCAGGGTGTGCTTGACGAAGTCCTCCGGCACGCCGGCCGAGGTCGGGTTGCCGAAGGTGAGCAGGCCGCTGCCGGCCTTCACCAGCAGCGAATCGGCGTGGCCGTGGTAGCAGCCCTCGAACTTGATGATCTTGTCGCGCCCGGTGGCGCCGCGCGCCAGGCGCAGCGCGCTCATGGTCGCCTCGGTGCCCGAGGAGACCAGGCGCACCTGCTCGATCGACGGCACCAGGCGGTGGATCTCCTCGGCCATCAGGATCTCGCCCTCGGTCGGCGCGCCGAAGGACAGGCCGCGCGCGGCCGCGTCCTGCACCGCCTTCACCACCTCCGGATGGGCGTGGCCGACGATGGCCGGGCCCCAGGAGCCGATGAAGTCGATGTAGCGCTTGCCATCCGCGTCCCAGAAGTAGGGGCCTTCGGCGCGGGTGATGAAGCGCGGCGTGCCGCCCACCGAGCGGAAGGCGCGCACCGGCGAATTGACGCCGCCCGGGGTGGTGATTTGCGCGCGCGCGAACAGGGTGTCGTTTTTCGATACTGTGGTCATGTTCTGGTCTTCTGAAAGTGGGTCAAGGAGCGAAAGGGCGGCGCCGCCCTACTGGGCCGGCCGGGGCAGGTCCGGCCGGGGAAGGCGCTGGAAAAAGCGGTTCGGCACCAGCTTGCCCATGCCGAAGCGCTGCGCGTGGGCCAGCGCGCCGGCCGTGTAGTCCTGCGCCGCCCGCACGGCCTGGGCGGCGTCGCCGCCGCCGCCGCCCTCGAGCGCCATCAGCGCCGTCAGCGCCGCCGACAGCGTCGAGCCGGCGCCGCTGAAGCTGCCGCTCAGGTGCTGCCAGGCGTCGTGGCGGACGATGCCGTCGCTGCCGAAGAGGGTGTTGGCGCGCAGCGCGTTGTCGCCGTGGCCGGCGTTCGGCGTGCCGGTGACGAGGACGAATTCGCAGCCCAGGGCCAGCAGGTAGTCGACGTCGGCCTGCATGGTGTCGGCCGGGTCGGCGTCGCGCCAGGTCTCGGCCAGGCGCTCCAGCTCGACCTGGGAGAGCATCAGCACGGTCGTCTGCGGGATCAGCAACTGGCGCAGCGCCGTGACGACCTCCTCGTCCTCCAGGCCCTGCTCGGGCAGGGCGGAAATGAAGGGGTCGAGGATCAGCGGCACGTCCGGATAGTCGGAAACGATTTCCGCGATGGCCGTGATGTGCTCGATGCCGCCCGGCGCGCCGATCTTGATGGCGGCCACGGTCATGTCCTCGAGCAGCACGCGGGCCTGGTCGGAGACCCAGTCCGGATCGATTTCCTGGATGTCCTCGACGCGCGCGGTGTCGCCGATGAGCAGGGCGGTGGAGACGGTCAGGGCGTGGCAACCGAAGGCGGCGAACACCGCCAGGTCGGCCTGGATGCCGATGGCGCCGACCGGATCGGAGACGCCGAAGCTTAATATGAGGGGAGAAGTTTGGTTTTGCACGGCGGGTAGATTAAGATACCTAATTCAGCATTTTACTTGATTGAAGGGTGGCAGAACGTGAGTAGTAACGAAACAACGCAGCAATTCCAAACGTGGATGTGTCTTATTTGCGGCTGGGTTTACGACGAAGCGGCCGGTCTGCCGGACGAGGACATCGCGCCGGGCACGCGCTGGGCCGACGTGCCGATGAACTGGAGCTGCCCGGAATGCGGCGCGCGCAAGGACGATTTCGAGATGGTGCTGCTGTAACCGGACCCCCGCGGCGGCGCGGAACGCGAGCGGGGTGCACCGCGTGTCGCCCTTGAAGCAGGTGCGCTCCACGAGGAGCCACCCGTCGGGTCCGGCGAGGGCATCGGCCCG
>JANXSQ010000152.1 GCA_025356595.1 Janthinobacterium sp.
GGCAGCACTTAAAGGATCAGACCTTGAAACCAAAGAACAGTTCAAAAGCCTTTTTCACTTGGACGGCTGCGGGCGCTACGCGCCCGGCTCCTTTCACTCCCCGGCCTGAAGGCCGAGGTTTCTCGGAGCAAATCTGATGAACAACATGGCGCGCGCGGGGCAACGATGAATGCACAACAAGGGTGGTTCCTGGCGATCGTCTTCGGCGTCGTCGTCGCGCTGGTCTGGCTGGCGCTGCGGATGTTCCTGCCGGTGGCGCTGCGCCGCCGCCTGTTCGCCTTCATGGCGCCGGCGGCCGCGCCGGACGCGCCCGGCGGCGCCTGGATAGAGCGCGCCGTCAAGGTGGCGCGGCCCTTCACCAAGCTGTCGCTGCCGGAGGACGGCTGGGAGCGTTCGCCGCTGCGCACCCGCTTCATGAACGCCGGCTGGCGCCATCCGTCGACGGGCGCGCTGTACTTCGCCGCCAAGTCGGCGCTGGCCCTGTTGATGCCGGCGCTGCTCGGGCTGTTGGCGGCGAGCGGCGCCGGCGCGCCGCTGCGCCAGGGTTTGCTGTTGCTGCTGTTCGCCGGCGCCAGTTTCGGCTACTACCTGCCGAACCTCGTGCTGGCGCGCCGCGCGGCGTGGCGCCGGCGCGAAATCTTCGAGACCATCCCGGACGCGCTGGATCTGCTGACGGTGTGCGTCGAGGCGGGCCTGAGCCTGGAGCGCGGCCTGGGCAAGGTGGCCGGCGAAATCCACATCAAGAGCGTCGCGCTGGCGCAGGAGTTGCAACTGGTGCTGATGGAGTTGCGCGCCGGCTTCAGCAAGGAAAAAGCGCTGCGCAACCTGGCCCTGCGCAGCGGCGTCGAGGACGTCGACACCCTGGTGGCGATGCTGATCCAGTCCGAGCGCTTCGGCACCAGCATGGGCGACTCGCTGCGCGTGCACTCGGACAATCTGCGCAGCAAGCGCAGCCTGGTGGCCGAGGAGGCGGCCGCCAAGATCGCCCTCAAGCTGCTCTTTCCGCTCATATTCTGCGTCTTTCCGACCCTGCTGTTGGTGCTGACGGGGCCGGCCCTCCTGCAGCTCAGCAAGTCGATGACACTGCAGGACGTCGCCGGCCGCTAAGCGGACGGCACGCTGGAGTGGCGCGCCACATCCGGTGTCCGCGCCGAACGTTGCGGCCGCTTCGCGCCGCGGGAGAAACAGCATGCGCCATACCGTCCACCACTTGATCCTCGCCGGCGCCGGTGCCCTGCTGCTGGGTTGCGCCGGCGGCCGCCCGCAACCCACGGCGGCGCCGGTCGCGCAGCCGGCGCAGCGCTCGGCCGACGGCTACGCCGCGCTGGGCCGCAAGCTGCAGGAAGACGGGCGCGACGCCGAGGCGGGCCGCGCCTACGCGGCGGCGCGGGGCCTGGAGCCCGGCCACGTCGGCGCGCGCAACGGCCTGGCGGTGCTGGCGGCGGCGCGCGGCGACTACGCCGTCGCGCTCGCCCTGTGGCGTGACTTGACGGCCGGCGCGGCGGCGGCGCCGCGCAACGCCTTCCTGTTCGGCAATCTCGGCTACGCCTACTTCCTCAGCGGCGACAATGCGCGCGCCCTGGCGGCGCTGGAGCAAGCCTGCGTGCTCGATCCGCTGAACGCCCTCGGCTGGGAGCACCTGGGCGCCGTGCTGGAGAAAATGGGCCAGGAGGAGCGCGCCGCGCTGATGTTCAGGCAGGCGCGCAGCCTGCGCCAGCACGACGCCGGCCGCGACTACGCGCTGCTGCGCCGCGCCGCCGCCGCGCCTTCATCGCCGCCGCCGTCACCGACGCCGCAGGGCGCGGCCGACAGCGCGCCGGCGCCGCGGGTGCGCAGCGAGATCATCGCGGCGGGCGGCATACTGCAATTACGCCGCGTGGCCGGCGCCGGCCCTGCCGCGCCGCCGCCGCCATCGTTGCCATCGCTGCCGCCGGTGTCGCCGGTGTCGGGCGGGGCGCCGCCCTTGAGCCTGGAAATCCGCAACGGCAACGGCGTGGCCGGCATGGCGGCGGCGCTGGCGCGCACCTTGGCCAGCGAGCAACTGCGCGTGGTCCGGCTTGGCAACGAAGCGACCTTCACGGTGGCGCGCAGCCGCGTCGCCTACCGGCCGCGGCAGGCAGGGGCGGCGCGCGTGCTGGCGACCAGGCTGGGGCCGCTGGTGGAGATCGACGCGGCCGCTTGCAAGGTTGCGGACCTGTGCGTCATCCTTGGCCGCGACCTGCTCGATCCGGCCGCGCTGCATCGCTATTACGTGCAGCAACTGCGGCTGGCCCGCATCGAACTCGCGCGCCTGGACTGAGGGGCGCCCGTTTGGCGTGCATCAAACGCGCCACCGCGCCGCCGCTGACAATAGGCTTGCGTGCGGGCGTCGGTGCTCGCCGCAGTCCCGCCACATCAGAGGAGCACAGCCATGAAACAAGCGCAGCGATTTTCCCTTTTCCTGAGCGCCGTTCTGGCGCTGGCGCTGGTGGCCTGCGCGCCGACGGCGAAGCACGAGGGGACGGGCGAATACATGGACGACGCGTTCATCACCACCAAGGTCAAGGCGGCGCTGGTCGACGATCCGGAATTGAAGGCGCGCGAAATCAACGTCGAGACGTTCAAGGGCCGCGTGCAGTTGAGCGGCTTCGTCAGCTCGCGCGACGAGATCGCCAAGGCGGTGCGCGTCGCGCGCGGCGTCAAGGGCGTCACGCAAGTGGACAATTCCATGATCGTCAAGTGAGCGCGCCTTGCCGGGCAAGGGTTGACATCGCAGTATTTCCTTGCGGGTTTTGGTGTGGCGCTGTTCGAGTTGAGCGCGGCGGGCTATGAAAGGAAGAGGCGGCGGCGTACCCGAATCACTATTCCATCGCATGAAGAAGCAGCAGAAATCGCTGACTTCCGCGAAGCCGTCACGAACGTCCTAGTGCATCGCGATTACCTCCGCTTGGGCATCGTGCATGTGCGGATGGACGCTGTCGCGAACCTGCTGACCACCGAGCTGAGCCGTCTCGCGCAACCGCGCGTTGGCGGACGCGATGAAGCGCATTGGCGTGGTCGAGCGTTCGGGGCGGGGCGTGGATACGATTTATCGCGGCATGCTGCGCTTCGGGAGGCCGGAACCCGATTATCGGCGCACCGACGCAAACAACGTCGTCCTGCGACTGGCCACGACGGACGCCGACGAGGCCTTTCTGAAACGGCTTGTCGAGGAGGAGGGCCGGCGTGGCGGCGCGACGTGGCCGAACTGTGCCGGATTTCCGACCGGCAGGCGAAAGATTTGCTGATGCGCCTGAAGCTTGCTGGTCAACTGGTGTTGGTGGGCGCTGGACGGGGCGCGGTGTACCTGCCGCCTGGCGCCGGTTCCGAACCGTAGCAAGCGTGTCTAATCGGACGGAAATGGACGGAAATGGACGTGGGCGAGTGTCGCCGTCCATTTATCTCTTTTAAAATCAAGCGCTTGGGTGTTGAGTGGGCGTGAAAATGGACGAAGTCGGAGGCCCGTTTGTGCGGCCACTGGTCGCCCTGGACTGGCAATACGTCGCGGGAGACTTGGACTAGGCGGCCCGTACCGGCCGCGGCAGCTACAAAACGCTACTTTTTACTATGTTTTTGGCTGGGCTGGTAGTGTGCCGGGCGGGCGGAGCTGACTTGTTCCATATATCACTGCACCTTTGGCTCGTTGCAATAGACTGGCAAGGCATAATGTCCGGTATTGCCTTGCCATATTTGCTTGCATGCGACAACAATGTGCTGTCCATCGTTCAGGCCGGGAAATGCGCCTCCAAGCTGAATAGCCTCAACGCCAGCTATCGCTGACTCGTCCTCACCGCCGCTCTCAATGTTGAACTTGCTGTCGAGGTGCAAGAAGAAATATTTCCCCTTAGACACTTCACCGTTTATACAACAATTCTCAAACATACTAGATTTGAGAATGCCGCTTAAAGTCGCCGGTGCGTCCCATTTGAGTCGAACCACACTATTCTTGTTTTTTGTCTGGTCGTTTTGTGGATGGATTTTCTTGTCGCTGTTGTTGTGCAACTGGCACGAAAAAATAAGTCCCTCGTCGAAAGTCAACATGCCGCAACTATGATCGACCTGCCATTTCTTGGCTCGTTGTCTCTCTTCATCGGAGAGTTGAATGAGCAATCCTTCTTGCCACTCCTGGCAACCTGCTTTTTCTGCACTCTCTTGTCTACCAAAAATCTCGACTCGACTTTTTACTGCCGCTTGTAGCCCGTGACCTTCACGCTTATCCCATATCGCGCTAAGTGGACATACAAGCGTACCTCGCATCGTTTGAAGTGGTAAATCAAAGTTGACCGGCGATTCCTTCGGTTGTGGTGGTTCGGCTTGTTGCGGAGGAGCTGGCAACGATGCTTTGACTTCAGCTTTTTGCGCCTCTGATGGTAGGGGCTGTGGAGGAGTCTCGTCACGGGTTGTAACAGCGAGAGCAATCACACTTGCAATAATGATAACGACGATAGCTACCGTTCTCTTTGGTTGGCGAGTGGGCTTACCACACGCAGGACAGAACCTAGCGTCAGCGGCGCACTCTTTGCCACATTTCTTACAAGCCAACAAAGCCACGATCACCTCACTATGAATAATATTTAGTGCAGTATATTACCTTATTGCTTACATATGATGCATATATACATCATATTGATTTATTTGTGCTGTAGTCGGCTTTGCCTAGTTCTTGGATGCTTTATGGATGAAAAAGCGCCAAGACATTGCAGTTGCAAAGCAAACGTTTAGCCGGAACATAAGGCTAGTTCGAAGGGTAAAAAATTTATCTCAGGAAAAAATTGCCGAGATGGCGGATTTACATCGCACGTATGTCGGACAGATTGAACGAGGCGATGTAACGCCAACCCTAGACGCTGCCGAACGAGTTGCTCATGCACTTGGTCTAGAGCTTTGGGAAGCGCTTCACCCGAATTTCAGCGTGGATGCGTTGATTGATCGAGAGCGAGGAGACAAACAGTAGCAAGGCTAGCTGATGCCGCCGTTCTGGTGGAAGTCACAAGGCGATTGAGGGAGGATGTACAGCAACCGGGCGATCTGGATTGATTGGTCATTCTCCACTTCGGTGAACTGGACCGAATGTGCTAGCCAAGAGCTGCGCTGCGAGAGGCGGCATGGAGATAACAAAGCCTGTTGTATTTATCAAATTGGGGTACCGGAGGGGTACCCGGACCCAGCAGCAAACCCGAAAACAAAAAAGGGCTACAAGCCGAAGCGTGTAACCCTTTGATTTTCCTGCTAATTCTGGTGCCGACTGCCGGTTTCGAACTGGCCACCTGATGATTACAAATCAACTGCTCTACCAAATGAGCTAAGTCGGCGAAACTTGTGCGTTGCGAATTATACTCTACTTAATCCGCGTCAGGGTAGGGCGGCCGCCTTTTTTTGGCGGTTCATCGTCGCCGCCGGCGGGCGCGGGGCGGGCTTCACCCTGGCTGCTGGGTACCGAGGCCAGCATCGGCGCGGGCGCTGCGGTGCTTGGCGCGGGGCCGACGGGGGCGCTGGCCGAAGCCGGGCTGTCGGTCGGGTTCGCGCCCGGCGCGAAGCTGCCCAGTTGCGGCTCGAAGGCCATGCCCTGGCCGTTCTCGTTGGCGTAGATGGCCATCACATTGTCCACCGGCACATAGATTTCGCGCGAGACGCCGCCGAAACGGGCGTGGAAGCGGATGCAGTCGTTGTCCATCTTCAGGCCGCTGGTGGCGCCGAAGCTGATGTTGAGGACGATTTCACCCTTCTTGACGAATTCCATCGGCACTGTCGTGCCGGCGTCGACCTTGACGGCCAGGTAGGGCGTGAAGCCGCTGTCGGTGCACCATTCGTAGATGGCGCGCAGCATATAGGGTTTGGTTGAGATTTCAGGCATGATCTTGGCAGACTGTGGAACCCGGCGCCGCCCATGCCGCCCGGGGGCGGCGCGGGCAGCGCCGATACTTCAAGTAAAAACGACGGTGCGCGGCGAATTAACGACGCATCACTTTTTCCGACGGCGTCAGCGCTTCGATATAGGCCGGGCGCGAGAAGATGCGTTCGGCGTATTTCATCAGCGGCGCGGCCGTCTTCGACAGTTCGATGCCGTAGTGGTCCAGGCGCCACAGCAGCGGCGCGACGGCCACGTCGAGCATCGAGAATTCGTCGCCCAGCATGTATTTGTTCTTCAGGAACAGCGGCGCGAGCGTCGTCAGGCGGTCGCGGATTTCCGCGCGCGCCTTGTCGTGGCTCTTGTCGTTGCTTTTCGCCCGTTCGCTTTCCAGCACGTGCACGTGGACGAACAACTCTTTTTCGAAGTTGAACAGCATCAGGCGCGCGCGCGCGCGCATCAATGGGTCGGCCGGCATCAGTTGCGGATGCGGGAAGCGCTCGTCGATGTATTCGTTGATGATGTTCGATTCGTACAGAATCAGTTCGCGCTCGACCAGGATGGGCACCTGGCCGTACGGGTTCATGGTCGAAATGTCTTCCGGCTTGTTGAACAGGTCGACGTCGCGCACTTCGAAGTCCATGCCTTTTTCAAACAGGACCAGGCGGCAGCGTTGCGAGAAGGGGCAGGTTGTGCCCGAGTAGAGAACCATCATTTTATAGTTCCTTAGAAACAAAGGGGGTGAAGCCGCGAACGGATCACCCCAAAACGATCACCCGCCGAAGCGGGCAACGCGGTACGAATGCGGAATGATCAGCACTCTCTTATTTGACTTCTTTCCAGTACGACGCGTTCAGGCGCCATGCCAGCAGCACGAAGCAGGACATGAACAGCAGCACCCAGACGCCCAGGCGCTTGCGCGTGCCCTGGGCCGGTTCCGCCATCCACTCCATGTAGCCAACCAGGTCGGCCACGGCGGTGTCGTATTCCAGCGTGCTCAGCTTGCCCGGCGCGACTTGTTCGAAACCGGCGAACTTGTGCACCATCTTGCCTTCGTCGTGCGGATCTTTTTCCTCGACCATCTTGACCGTGCGCACGCCCTGCAGTTCCCACAGCGCGTGCGGCATCGCCACGTTCGGCAAGACCAGATTGTTCCAGCCGGTCGGACGGGCGTCGTCCTTGTAGAAGGTGCGCAGGTAAGTGTACAGGTAGTCGCCGCCGGTGCCGGCCGACGAGGCCTTGGCGCGCGAGATCACCGACAGATCCGGCGGCACGGCGCCGAACCATGCTTTCGCATCTTTCGCGTTCATGCTGGTGGTCATCATTTCGCCCACTTTTTCGCCCGTGAACAAGAGGTTGCTCTTGATCTGGTCTTCCGTCAGGCCCAGGTCCTTCAGGCGGTTGTAGCGCATGGAGGAGGCGTTGTGGCAGTTCAGGCAGTAGTTGACGAACAATTTGGCGCCGTGTTGCAGCGCGGCCATATTGGTCGAGCGGTCGGGCGCCTTGTCGAGCGGATGACCGGCTTCGTTCGCCATGGCCAGCGCCGGCAGCAGTGCCAGGATGGCGAGCAGTTTTTTCGGGAAATTCATGTAATGTCCTTTGAGCTTAGCGTGGTGTCGTCAATTAGTGCGGATGAAACGTCACACGCGACGGCACCGTCTTGAAGGTGCCCATTGCACTCCACCACGGCATCAGCAGGAAGAAGCTAAAGTAGATCAGCGTGCACACTTGCGCCACCAGCGTCTTGGTCTCGGTCGGCGCCTGGGTACCGAGGTAGCCCAGGGTCAGGAAGGAGATGCCGAAGACCAGGTACACGTATTTGTGCCAGTCGGGACGGTAACGGATCGATTTCGCCTTCGAGTGATCCAGCCAAGGCAGGCCGGCCAGTATCATCACGGAGGAACCGAACAGCACCACGCCCCAGAACTTCGCGTCCAGGATGGATGGCAGCATGCCGACGATGGCGACCAGCGCGACGACGGCGATGACGGCCTTGACCGTCGTCGCCAGGCGCGATTTGAGCCAGATGAAGACGACGTAGGCGGCCACGGCGGCCATCAGCACGTACATGAAGTCGGCCGTGGTGGCGCGCAGCACCGAGTAGAACGGCGTGAAATACCAGGTCGGCGCGATGTGCAGCGGGGTCTTCAGCGAGTCGCCCGGCAGGAAGTTGTTGTACTCGAGGAAGTAACCGCCCATTTCCGGCGCGAAGAAGACGACGGCGCTGAAGATGGTCAGGAAGATCGAGACGCCGAACAGATCATGCACGGTGTAGTAAGGGTGCGAAGGGATGGAGTCGAGCGGGTGGCCGTCGGCGCCCAGGGTTTCCTTGACTTCGATGCCGTCCGGATTGCTCGAGCCGACTTCGTGCAGCGCGATCAGATGCGCGGCGACCAGGCCCAGCAGAACCAGCGGGATGGCGATCACGTGGAAGGCGAAGAAGCGGTTCAGCGTGGCGTCGGAGACGACGTAGTCGCCGCGGATCCACAGCGACAGGTCGGGACCGATGAAGGGAATCGCGCCGAACAGGTTGACGATCACTTGCGCGCCCCAGTAGGACATCTGGCCCCACGGCAGCAGGTAACCGAAGAAGGCTTCGGCCATCAGGCACAGGAAGATGGCGAAACCGAACAGCCAGATCAGTTCGCGCGGCTTGCGGTAGGAACCGTACAGGAGGCCGCGCGTCATGTGCAGGTAGACGATGATGAAGAAGGCCGACGCGCCGGTCGAGTGCATATAGCGCACCAGCCAGCCCCACGGCACTTCGCGCATGATGTATTCGACCGAACCGAAGGCCAGCGCGGCGTCCGGCTTGTAGTGCATGGTCAGGAAGATGCCGGTGACGATCTGCAGCACCAGCACGAGCATGGCCAGCGAACCGAAGATGTACCAGAAGTTGAAGTTCTTGGGCGCGTAGTACTTGCCCCATTGGTCGTTCCACAGCTTGGTCAGCGGGAAGCGGTCGTCGACCCAGCCCAAGGCTTTGGCGGCGGCCGGCGCGTCGGCCGGGAACTGGGTTTCTTTAAAAGCGGCCATGATTTATGCCTCACCTTTCTCGTCTTTGCCGATGACCAGTTTGGTATCGCTCAAATACATGTGGCGCGGCACTTGCAGATTGTCCGGCGCGGGCTTGTTCTTGAAGACGCGGCCGGCCATGTCGAAGGTCGAACCGTGGCAAGGGCAGAGGAAGCCGCCCGCCCAGTCGTCCGGCAGCGAAGGCTGCGGGCCGGGGGTGAATTTCGACGACGGCGAGCAACCCAGGTGGGTGCAGATGCCGACGGCGATGAGGATTTCCGGCTTGCGCGAGCGCCATTCGTTGCGGGCGTACTCGGGGGTGAACTCTTCCGGGTTGCGCTTCGAGTCGGCGTCGGCCACCTTGCCGTCGGTTTGCTTCAGCGAAGCGACCATTTCCGGCGTGCGTTTCAGGATCCAGACTGGCTTGCCGCGCCATTCGACCGTTTTCATCTCGCCCGGCGCCATGCCGGTGATGTCCACTTCTACCGGCGCGCCGGCGGCTTTCGCCCGTTCCGACGGCTGGAAGGTACTTACCAAGGCCCCTGCGGTGGCCAAACCGACCACACTACCCGCCGCGCACGTAGCGACGAGCAAGCCGCGTCGGCCCGAATCGACCTGCTTTTCGTTACTCATACAAACCCCAATCAGTCAAAATGCGAAATCTTTTTATGAAGAGCACCTCGAAAACCTGCCGCGTGATCCTATCCTGAGTTCCGCCGCGCGCCGTAGTTGCCTAGCGTGCGCTGTCATTCAGACTGGGGTGCCGAGCTTTAAAAGGTGCCCTGAAGCGTTAACATGGCTTCTAGCAACCTTAAATTATAAGGGAAGCGCCGGACGATTTAAAGCTAAAACGTTGCCGCGACCATAATTGGCCCGTTTTGTGGCGTGTTTTGCCGCGCCGGGGGGCCGAAACGGCGCCGCCGGCGCGCGCCGCCGTTTGGTTTCCATGCCGATCAATAGTATGATCCCGATGTCTTATGCACAATCACAGGGGAATATTCATGGCAATGATGCAAGAGTTCAAACAATTTGCGATGAAGGGCAATGTCGTCGACCTGGCCGTCGGGGTCATCATCGGCGGCGCCTTCGGCAAGATCGTCGATTCGCTGGTGCAGGACGTCATCATGCCGCCCATCAGCAAGGTGTTCGGCGGGCTCGATTTCGCCAATTACTATCTGCCGCTGAACAACCAGGGCACGCAACTGACCCTGATCGAGGCGAAGAAGGCCGGCGCGGTGTTCGCCTACGGCAACTTCATCACGATCCTGATCAATTTCATCATTCTCGCCTTCATCATTTTCCAGATGGTGCGGCTGGTGAACAAGGCGCGCAAGAGCGACGAGCCGGCCCCGGCGCCGGTGGTGACGCCGGAAGACATCGTGCTGCTGCGCGAAATCCGCGACGCGCTGAAGAAATAATCCCCCGGCGGCGCGCCCCTGCAGCGCGGCGCCCATCCTGAAAGTCTTATGCGACGACTCTGGTTATTGTTTGCGCAAGCGGTGACCGTCGTGCTGGCACTGTATTTCGTCTATGCGGCGCTGCGTCCGGCGCACTTTGCGCCGGCGCCGGTGGCGGGTCCGCGCGCGTCCGCCTCCGGCTCCTACCGCGCCGCCGCCGCGCTGGCGATGCCGGCCGTGGTCAACATCCTCACCAGCCAGGCGCCCAAGCGCGTCGCCAACCCCCTCCTCAAGGACCCGTTCTTCAAGAAATTCTTCGGCGAGCGCCGTCCGCCCCCGGCGCCGGACGGCGACGACGAGGACGACGAGGACGAGGAGTCCAGCCTCGGTTCCGGCGTCATCGTCAGCGCCGACGGCTACATCCTGACCAACAACCACGTCGTCGAGGCGGCCGAGCAGATCGAGGTGGCGCTGGCCGACGGGCGCAAGGTGCCGGCCAAGGTGGTCGGCCTGGATCCGGAGACCGACCTGGCCGTCATCAAGGTGGCCCTCGAGAAGCTGCCCGTGATCGTCCTCGGCGACGTCGGGCGGGCGCGCGTGGGCGACGTCGTGCTGGCCATCGGCAACCCCTTCGGCGTCGGCCAGACCGTGACGATGGGCATCATCTCCGCGCTGGGGCGCAACAATCTGCACATCAACCATTTCGAGAACTTCATCCAGACCGACGCGGCGATCAACTTCGGCAATTCCGGCGGCGCCCTGGTCGACACGGACGGCAAGCTGCTCGGCATCAATTCGGCGATCTACTCGCAGAGCGGCGGCTCGGTCGGCATCGGCTTCGCCATCCCGGTCTCCACCGTCAAGGCGGTGATGGATGAAATCATCAAGACCGGCCACGTGGTGCGCGGCTGGATCGGCGTCGAATCGCAGGACATCACGCCGGAGCTGGCGCAAAGCTTCGGCCTGAAGCGCAGCAGCGGGGCCATCATCGCCGGCGTCGTCAAGGGCGGCCCGGCCGACCGCGCCGGCATGAAGCCGGGCGACATCCTGCTGACGGTGGAGGGCCAGGCGGTCGGCGACACCACCGCGATGCTGAATCTGATCGCCCAGCTCGTTCCCGGCGGAAAAGCTAAAATGACGGTGCTGCGCAAGAACCGCGAGGCCAGCGTCGAGGTCGTCGTCGGCAAGCGCCCCATCAATAAGTAAGAAAGAAGAACGTTTCATGCATCTGCGCGACCTGACCCAATTCCTGAATGAACTGAGCGAGAACAACAACCGTCCCTGGTTCGTCATGAACAAGCCGCGCTACGACATCCTGCGCGAGGAGTTCCTGGCGCTGGTGACCGGCTTGATCGGCGAGCTGGGCCGCTTCGACCCGGCCGTCAAGTTCTGCAATCCGAAGAAGGCGCTGTTCCGCATCAACCGCGACGTGCGCTTCGCCCACGACAAGCGGCCCTACAAGACGCGCTTCTCGGCGGCCATCGCGCCCAACGACATGCGCCGGCCCAGCATGGCGGCCGGCCCCACCTACTATCTGCAGATCGAGGGCAACGGCACGCTGCTGTTCGGCGCCGGCGAATACATGCCGCCGGCCGGGCGCCTGCGGGCGATCCGCGCGCACATGGTCAACGACGCGCCGGGATTTTCCAAAGTGCTCAAGAATAGAGGCTTGCGCCAGCGCTACGGCACGATCCAGAACGAAGGTAAGCTGGTGCGGCCGCCCAAGGGCTTCGCCGCCGACGCCGAGCACATCGAATTCATCAAGCTGAAGAGTTTTTTCGTCTGGACCGAAGTGGCGCTGGACTTGAACGCCCCCGAGCTGCTGCTGCCCCAGCTGGCGGCCGGGTTGAAGGACGCCCTGCCGCTGGTGCACTGGTTGCGCGGCGCGCGGGAAGAGGCAGCGGAAGACAGCAACTAAAGGAGCGATACATGGCCATGCCACACGCGGCGTCGGGCGACCTCATGCAGGTGCAGGGCGGCGCCGACGATTTGTCGCGCTTCGCCGCCATCGCGCTGGCGAAGACGGATGAAATGGAAATCATACGCATGGTCCTGCCGGCCGGCAAGACCATGCCCGAGCACCACGTGCCGGGGGAAATCACCCTGTTGTGCCTGCGCGGCGAGGTGACGCTCGAGGCGCACGGCCGCAGCCAGAGCTTGCGCGAGGGCCAGATGCTTTACCTGAACGGCGGCCAGGCGCACGCCCTGCGCGCCGAGCGCGACAGCCTGCTCTTGCTCACCATCCTGCTCGTCAAGGGTTTTTAGGGCGGCGCAGGGCCGCAGCCCGGCGCCGCGTCTTGGCCCGCCGGGTGGTTCAGGCCGCCTCGTCGCGGGGATCGCGCGCCAGCAGGCGCTGCACCATATCGGCCGGCAAGTCGCCGTCGAACAGCACGCCGGCCACGGCGTTGGTGATCGGCATGTCGACGCCCAGGGTCCGCGCCAGCGCGCGCACCGCCCTGGCGCAGGGCACGCCCTCGGCCACGTGGCCCAGTTCGGCGATGACGGCGTCCAGCGGCTTGCCCTGGGCCAGGCCGAGGCCGACGCGGCGGTTGCGCGACAGGTCGCCCGTGCAGGTCAGGATCAGGTCGCCGATGCCGGTCAAACCCATGAAGGTTTCCGTCTGGCCGCCCAGCGCCGTGCCGAGCCGGGTGATTTCGGCCAGGCCGCGGGTGATCAAGGCGGCGCGCGCGTTCAGGCCCAGGCCCAGGCCGTCGGCCACGCCGGTGGCGATGGCGAGGATGTTCTTCACGGCGCCGCCGACTTCGACGCCGACCACGTCCTCGCTGGCGTAGACGCGGATGTTGCCGCCGTGCAGGGCGGCGACGACGCTGTCGCGCAGCGGCGCCGAGCGCGAGGCGATGGTCAGCGCGCAGGGCAGGCCGCGCGCCACTTCCTGGGCGAAGGAGGGGCCCGACAGCGCGCCGCCGGGCACCGCGTCGCCCAGCACCGCGGCGACGATCTGGTGCGGCAGCAAGCCGCTGCCGTCCTCGAAACCCTTGCACAACCAGACCAGGTTCGGGATGGCGCGGCCGCGCAGTTGTTGCAGCAGCGGGCGCAGGCCGGCCACCGGGCAGGCCGCGATGAGCAGCGCGCCGGGACCGTCGGCATGGGCCAGCGCGGCCTCGAAATCGGCGCCCACGGCCAGCGCCGGCGGCAGCGCGAAGCCGGGCAGATAGGGGCTTTCGCGCCGCGCGGCCATGGCTTGCATGGTGGCGCCGTTGCGCCCCCACAGCAGCACGTCGTGGCGGGCCGCGAAGGCCATCGCCACGGCGCTGCCCCAGGCGCCCGCGCCCAGCACGGTGACGCGGCGCGCCCCGGCGGCGCCGGGGGAAACCGGGGCGACTGGCATGTTAGTGTGGACCTCGGGGATGGTGGCGGCGCCGGCGGGCATCAGATGCCCCAGACATCGGCGCTTTTCACGTAGCCGGCGCTGCCGTCCTTGTGGCGCACCTTGACCCAGCCGGCGACGGCGCCTTCGGTCACCTCCAACAGGAGGCCCTTGTCGGCGATGAAGACCGGGGCGGCCGCCTCGTCGGCGCTGGCGCGCACCTTCAGGTTGGCGCTGCGCACCACGACGTTGCGGCGCGCGCTGAGCGCTTTCGCCTCGGTCCAGGCCAGGTCGCCGCTGACATCGCGCACCTTGACCCATTCGCCGTAGCTGAGCACGACCTCGAGCGGCATGCCGCGCGGCGCGATGAATAATTTGCCGCCCTTGGTGGACGGGGCGTCATACAGGATGGCCGGGGCCGCGCCCACCGTCTTGAAGTCGAACGCGTGGCCGGCGCCGGCGGCCAGCATCAAGGCTGCGCCTGCGATCCAGGGGGAAATGCTCATAACCGGACTTTCGATAGCGGTGAAACGGGAAGTACAGCGCGCCGCGCGGGGCGGCGTGCTGCCTGACGGGGGCGCGGCGGACGCGCCAGCCTGTCAGCATACGCTATTGGCGCGGCGCAAGGGCGGCCGCGCCAACCGTGCGGGGCTGCTTAGTGCGTCGCTTCGCCGCTGGCGGGCGCGGCGGCGGCGGCGTCGGCCACCGCTTGCAGGCGTTGCTGGTAGAACACCTCGAAGTTGATCTCGGCCAGGTGCACGGGCGGGAAGCCGGCGCGGGTGATGACGTCGGCGATGTTGGCGCGCAGGTAAGGGTAGATGATGTTCGGGCAGCCGATGCCCAGCAGCGGATCGAGTTGATCGGCCGGGATGTTGCGCGCCTCGAAGATACCCGCTTGCTTGCCTTCGACCAGGAAGGCGACCTTGTCCTTGACCTTGGCGGTCACGGTGATCGTCACGGTCGACTCGAAGATGCCTTCGGCCAGCGGCTCGGCGCTGACGTCCAGGGCCACTTCGATGGCCGGCGCTTCTTGTTCGAGGAAGATCGAAGGCGAATTCGGTTGTTCCAGCGACATGTCTTTCAGGTAGACGCGTTGGATTTGGAATACGGGTTGCAAGTTTTCGTCGGACATGGAACGCTTTCGTTGTAAAGGACAGGGACGGCGGATGCCGTTCCGATTAATGAGGCATGCGATCGCTTCAAGCTCTGCCGCTCAGTGCGGGCACAGCGCAGGCTGAAACCGAAGTGGGGGCAATTGTATCAAAACCAATACGCCCCGCCGGACAATTTACGCGCCGTTCAACAGCGGCTCGAGTCCGCCGGCCTGGTCGAGGGCGTGCAAGTCGTCGAAACCGCCGACGTGGGTCTCGCCGATATAGATTTGCGGCACCGTGCGGCGTCCCGTTCTCTGCATCATCAGGACGCGCTGCTCGGGGTCCAGGTCGACGCGGATCTTCTCGATGTCGGTCACGCCTTTGGCTTCCAGCAGGCGCTCGGCGCGCACGCAATACGGGCAGACGGCGGTGCTGTACAGGGTTACATGGGCTGTCATGGGATTTCCTTGGAGGTTATTTGGCCAGCGGCAGGCCGGCGCCCTGCCAGGCGGCGACGCCGCCGTCCAGGCTGACGACATCGTCGAAACCGGCCTTGGCCAGCACCTTCGCCGCCGACGAGGAGCGCACGCCCTTCTGGCAGACCAGGACGATGGTCCGGTTTTTCGATTTTTCCAGCTCGCCGGCGCGCTGCGCCAGTTCGGCCAGCGGGATGTGCCTGGCGTCGCGCAGATGGCCCTTGGCGAACTCGGCGGCGTCGCGCACGTCAACGATGGTACTCTTGCCGCGGTTGATCAACTGCGTCACCTCGAGCGGCGAGGCGCGTTTGCCGCGCACGGTCAGGACCGGCCACAGCAGGGCGCCGCCGGAAAGCACGACGATGCCGAGCAGAAAAATGTGTTCAATAATGAATTTCACGGGGATCCAATGGTTTAAGTCAATCCGCGCATTATAAAATAGAAGCTGGAAGAGTTAGCCTCAGCTCGCATTTTTGCCTTAAACCCTCTAGAAGATTGAAGATTGACATGTACAAAATCGTTTTCATGCGTCACGGCGAGTCCACCTGGAACCTCGATAACCGCTTCACCGGCTGGACCGACGTCGATCTGACGGAAAAGGGCGTCCAGGAAGCTTCCTACGCGGGCAAAGTGCTGAAGGAGGCCGGCTTCACCTTCGACCTGGCCTACACCTCGGTGCTCAAGCGCGCCATCCGCACGCTCTGGTTGTCGCTCGACGCGATGGACCTGATGTGGTTGCCGATCAAGCACGACTGGCGCCTCAACGAGCGCCACTACGGCGCGCTGCAGGGGCTGGACAAGGCCGAGACGGCCGCCAAGTACGGCGACGAGCAAGTGCTGGTCTGGCGCCGCAGCTACGACACGCCGCCGCCGGCCCTGGCCGCCGACGACGCGCGCGCCTCCTACCACGATCCGCGCTACGCCGGCCTGGCGCAGGCGGCCATCCCGCTCACCGAATGCCTGAAGGACACCGTGGCGCGCGTCATGCCGGCCTGGGACGAGGAGATCGCCCCGGCCATCCGCGCCGGCAAGAAGATCATCATCTCGGCGCACGGCAACAGCCTGCGCGCCCTGATCAAGATGCTCGACGGCATCAGCGACGCCGACATCGTCGGCCTGAACATCCCCAACGGCCAGCCGCTGGTCTACGAGCTGGACGCCGACCTGAAGCCGATCCGCCATTACTACCTGGGCGACCCGGCCGCCATCGCGGCGGCCATGAGCGCCGTGGCCAATCAAGGAAAGGCCAAGTAGTTTGTCGTCTTTCCTCCGGCTGGTCCCCGTTTCATCCCCGGCCCGGCGCGCGGGGGCGGCCCTGTGCCTGGCCCTCGCGTTCGCCAGCGGCGCCGCCCTGGGCGCGAAAACCACCGAGCGCAGCAAGCAGAAGGCCGTCGCCGAGCAGGAGCGCGCCGGCCTGCAGCAAAAGCTGACGGCGCTCAAGCGCGACATCGGCCGCACCGAGAGCGCCAAGGACGACGCGGCCGACACCCTGGCCGAGTCGGAGCAGGCGATTTCCCACGCCAACCGGGCCCTGCGCGAGCTGGCCGCCGAACAGGGGCAGACCGGCGTCAAGCTGCAGCAACTGGGCGCGCAGCGCGAGCGCCTGGTCGCCACCGTCGCCGCGCAAAAAACGCAATTGGCCAAATTACTGCGCGAACAATACGTCGCCGGCAACGAGGACCGCATCAAGCTGCTGCTCTCGGGCGACAATCCGAACCGCATCAACCGCGACCTGCAGATGATGGCCTATGTCTCGCAGGCCCAGGCGCGCCTGCTGGCGGCGCTGCGCACGAATCTGCTGGCGGTCGAGGGCAACCAGGCCGAGGCGCAGAACGCCAAGGACGAGCTGGAGGAAATCGCCCAGGAGGAGCGCGAGCAGAAAACCGTGCTCGAGCAAGAGAAGGGCCGCCGCGCCGCCCTGTTGGCCAGCCTGTCGCAACGCCTGGTGGCGCAGCGCAAGGACGCCGGCAACCTGGAGCGCGACGAGCAGCGCATGAGCAGTCTGGTCGATAAATTGGGCAAGTTGATCAAGGAGCAGGCCGAAGCGGCCGCCGCCGAGAGGAAACGCCAGGAACAATTGGCCCTGCTGCGCGCCAAGGCGGACGCCAAGGCCAAGGCCGAGGCGGACGCCAGGGCGGAGGCCGAGACGCGCGCCCGTCAGCTGGCCGCGCGCGCCAAGGCGGACGCCAGGGCGCAGGCCGAGCGCGAGCGCCTGGCCAGGGAGCACGCCAAGGGCGGCAAGATCAAGCCGGCGCCGGCGCCGGTGCCGCCCGATCCGATCGACGCCGAGGAACCGAAAGTGGCCGAGCGCAAGCCGGAGCCCGTCAAGCCCGAGCCGGTGCCGGAGCCGGTGCGTCCGAGCCTGGGCCCGGCGGCGCCGGAGGGCGCCTTCGCCAGCCTGCGCGGCCGCCTGCCGGCGCCGGTGGCGGGCAAGCTGACGGCGCGCTTCGGCAGCAAGCGCGGCGACGGACCGAGCTGGAAGGGCGTCTTCATCCGCGCCGCCGAGGGCAGCGACATCCAGGCCGTCGCCGCCGGCCGCGTCGTCTACGCCGGCTGGTTGCGCGGCGCCGGCAACCTGATCATCGTCGACCACGGCAGCCAGTACTGGAGCATCTACGGCAACACCCAGGCCCTGCTCAAGCGCGTCGGCGACGCCGTCAAGGGCGGCGACACCATCGCCAGCGCGGGAAACAGCGGCGGCAACGAAGAATCGGGTTTATACTTTGAAATGCGGCTGCAGGGACGTCCCCTCGATCCCTCCGCCTGGGTGAAATTTTAGCGTTTAGTGTTGGCTTGCCGGAGTGCGGTGAAACATGGGCATCAAAGTAAAGAGTATCGGCCTGATTGGTCTGGGCATGATGGCCGGCATAGGCGCGTCGCTGCAGTTTTCCGCCGTGGCGCAAAAGACCGTCGTCGCCGCGCCCCTGCCGCTGGAGGAATTGCGCCAGTTGTCCGACGTGTACGGCCTGATCAAGTCCGACTACGTCGAACAGGTGGCCGACAAGAAGCTGCTGACGGAAGCCATTTCCGGCATGGTCTCCTCGCTCGATCCGCACTCGGTCTATCTGGACAAGAAGGCCTTCAAGGAAATGCGCGACAGCATGCAGGGCAAGTTCGTCGGCCTGGGTATCGAGGTCAGCATGGAGGACGGCTACGTCAGGGTGGTGGCGCCGATCGAGGATTCGCCCGCCGCCAAGGTCGGCATCCTGGCCGGCGACCTGATCACGCGCATCGACGGCGCGCCCATGAAGGGCCTGTCGCTGGACGAGGCGATCAAGAAGATGCGCGGCGAGCCGCACACCAAGATCGTGCTGACGGTCTCGCGCAAGGATGAGGCGAAGGTGCTGGTGTTCCCCATCGTGCGCGAGGAAATCCGCGTGCAGAGCGTGAAGGCGAAAATGATCGAGCCGGGCTACGCCTGGGTACGCATCGCCCAGTTCCAGGAGCCCACCGTCGACGACATGGCCAAGAAGATCAAGGCCCTGTACGCGCAGGATCCGCACATCAAGGGCCTGGTGCTGGATCTGCGCAACGATCCGGGCGGCGTCGTGCCGGGCGCCATCGGCGTCTCGGCCGCCTTCCTGCCGAAGGACGCCGTGATCGTCTCGACCAACGGCCAGTTGGCCGAATCCAAGCAGACCTTCTACGGCCGGCGCGAATTCTACGCCAGCCGCGACGGCGGCGATCCGCTGGCCAAGCTGCCGGAGGCGCTGAAGAGCGTGCCGCTGGTGGTGCTGGTCAACACCGGCTCGGCCTCGGCCTCGGAAATCGTCGCCGGCGCCCTGCAGGACTACAAGCGCGCCACCATCCTCGGCACGCAGACCTTCGGCAAGGGCTCGGTGCAGACGCTGCGCCAGTTGACGGCCGACACGGCCGTCAAGCTGACCACGGCGCGCTACTACACGCCGCACGGGCGCTCCATCCAGGCGCGCGGCATCGTGCCCGACCTGATGGTGGACGAGACGGCCGACGGCGACGGCTGGAACAGCCTGCGCGTGCGCGAGGCCGATCTGCAGAAGCATCTGGGCAACGACGAGGACAAGGGCGCCGCGCCGCTCGCGGCCAAGCGCGACGAGCTCGAGGACGAGCGGCGCCTGGTGGAACTGGCCAAGAAGCGCAAGCCGCTCGAGTACGGCGGCAAGGACGACTTCCAGCTGAGCCAGGCGCTGAACCACTTCAAGGGCCTGCCGGTGAAGCTGTCGAAGGTCGAGGCGACGGCGGAGAAAAACCCCGAGCAGGCCGAGAGCAAGACCGACATCAAGCCGGAAGACAAGAAAATGCCGGCCAAGAAACAATAAGCCCGCGGCGCGGCCGGGCCAGTCGGGTCCGGGCGCGCCCGTGCTTTTCTCCGGCGCAAAGGCGCAAGCCCACCCACACCATGAATGACACGCAACTGCTGCGCTACTCGCGCCATATCCTGCTCGACCAGATCGGCATCGAAGGCCAGGAGCGGCTGCTGGCCGCGCGCGCCCTGGTCATCGGCGCCGGCGGCCTCGGTTCGCCGGCCGCGATGTACCTGGCCTCGGCCGGCGTCGGCCAATTGACCCTGGTCGACGACGACACGGTCGACCTGACCAATCTGCAGCGCCAGATCGCCCACACCACGGCGCGCGTCGGCCAGCCCAAGGCGGCCTCGGCGCGCCTGACGCTGCGAGCCATCAATCCCGAGATCGAGATCGTCGCGCTGGAGGAGCGCGCCGACGCCGCGCGCCTGCTGGAACTGGTGGGCGCGGCCGACGTCGTGCTCGATTGCAGCGACAATTTCGCCACCCGCCACGCCGTCAACCGCGCCTGCGTGGCGCGCGGCGTGCCGCTGGTGTCGGGTGCGGTGATCCGTTTCGACGGCCAGGTCAGCGTCTTCGACCCGCGCGGCGCCGCCGCGCCCTGCTATTCCTGCCTGTTCCCGCAAGACCAGCGCTTCGAGGACGCCGCCTGCTCCAGCATGGGCGTCTTCGCGCCCCTGGTCGGCGTGGTCGGCGCGATGCAGGCGGCCGAGGCGCTCAAGCTGCTGATGGGCGTCGGCCGCTCGCTGGCCGGGCGCCTGCTGATGCTCGACGGCCTGAACATGGAATGGAGCAGCATCGGCGTCGCCCGCGACCCGGCCTGCCCGGTCTGCGCGGCGCCGCCGCAGGGCTAGGGGAAGGGTGCCGCTATACGTTTTTGATAACCTTCTTTCGCGAAGCGGCGATTCCCCCTTATACTCTGCACTCGTTCACAGCAACCCACTATTTTTCCTATGCAAAACGTCGCACAACGTTCGATCCGCCGCAGCCTCGCGCGCGGCTTCACGCTCATCGAGATCATGGTGGTGGTGGTGATCATGGGTATCCTTGCCTCGCTGGTCGTGCCCAAGTTGATCAGCCGCACCGGTGAATCGCGCGTCGCCGCGGCCCGCGTCGACATCGCCACGCTGATGCAGGCGCTCAAGCTCTACAAGCTCGACAACCAGCGCTATCCGACCAGCGAGCAGGGCCTGCAGGCACTGGTCGCCAAGCCCACCGTCGGCCCGGCCGCGAACGGCTGGAAGAACGGCGGCTACCTGGAGAAAATGCCGAAAGACCCGTGGGGCAATCCCTACCAATACCTGTCGCCCGGCATCAAGGGCGAGGTCGACGTGCTCTCGCTGGGCGCCGACGGCCAGCCCGGCGGCAGCGGCGACGACGCCGACATCGGTTCGTGGGACATTTAAGAGCGACGCCGTCCGCCATGCGCGCCCCGGGCACGCCGCCGTCCCCGCGGACGCGCGGCTTCACGCTGATCGAATTGCTGGTCGTGATGGTCATCATCGGCATCACGCTGGGGTTGGTGTCGTTTAACGCCATGCCCAGCCACCAGCAGGCGCTGCGCAAGGAGGCCGAGCGCATCGCGCTGCTGCTGCAACTGGCGCGCGACGAGGCCATCGTGCGCAACCGCCAGGTGGCCTTCGAGGCCGACAGCGAGCGCTATCGCTTCCTGGTGCGCAACGACAAGCAGTGGCAGCCGGTGGACGACGACGACCTGCTGCGCGAGCGCGCCTTCAAGTACAGCCCGGTGCTGTTCAGCATCGTGCCGTCCAGCGGCACGGGCGCGCCGCCGCTGCGCATCGTCTTCGGCCGCGAGCCGGTCGACAAGCCTTTCCTGCTGACCATGGCCAGCGGCGAGAGCAGCGCCGCCATCCGCGCCGACGGCATCGGCCATTTCAGCGTCGAATGAAGATCCCCTTTCCGCCCCGCCGCCATGCCGGCTTCACCCTGCTCGAAGTGCTGGTGGCCCTGGTCATCGTCGGCACCGCGCTGGGCGCCTCGCTGCGCGCCGTCGGCAGCCTGACGCAGAACAGCAATGGCTTGCGCAGCGCCATGATGGCCACCTGGTCGGCGGAGAACCGCCTGGTCCAGTTCCGCCTCAACAAAACCTTCCCGCCCACCGGCAAGAGCGCCAGCGACTGTCCGCAGGGCGATCTGCACCTGATCTGCCAGGAAGAGGTGTTGCCGACGCCGAACCCGCGCTTCCGCCGCGTCGAGGTCAGCGTCTACGACGCCGCCTATCCGGAGCGGCGCATCATCAAGCTGGTGCAACTGGTGCTGAGTCCATGAGGGCCGGCGGCCGCGGACGCGGTTTCACGCTGGTCGAACTGCTGGTGGCGATCAGCATCCTGGCCATCGTCGCCGTGCTCGGCTGGCGCGGCCTGGACGGCATCGTGCGCGCCCGCGTGGCGCTGACGGCGCAGATGGAGCAGACCCGCGGCATGCAACTGGCGTTCGCGCAGATGCAGAGCGACTGCGAGCACCTGGCCGGCGCCGCCTCCGGCGCGGCGCTGCTGCACGGCCGGCGCAATCTGCAGGCCGAGAACGACCGCCTGACCCTGGTGCGCCTGGTGAGCGGCGAAAACGAGCCGGTGCAACTGCAGGTGGTGTCCTACCGCATCCAGGATGGCGTGCTGACGCGGCGCGAGTCGCTGGCCACGCGCGACCTGCTGCAAATCGACGCCATGTGGAAGGCGGCCCTGAGCGACACCGACGGCGCCAGCGCCGCCGTGCGCCTGCAGAGCGACGTGGCCGGCATGGTGATGCGCCTGTGGGACGGCGGCGCCGACGGCGCCTGGAGCGTCTCGAACGGCGCCGCCACCGCCGCCAGCGCCGGCCTGGAGGTGGCGCTGCGCCTGCAGAGCCAGGAAACCGGCCTGGTCAAGGTCTTCCTGCTGGGGGCAAGGTGAGGGCGCCCCGCGCGCAGCGCCAGCGCGGCGTCGCCGTCATCACGGCGCTGCTGCTGACGACCCTGGCCGTGACCATCGTCGCCAGCCTGTTCTGGCAGCAGCAGGTGCAGGTGCGCTCGATGGAGAACCAGCGCCTGCACCAGCAGACCAAGTGGATCACGCTGGGCGCGATCGACCTGGCGCGCTTCTGGTTGCGCCAGGAGGACGCGCGCCAGACCCGCCTCGACGCCACCTGGGCCACGCCGGTCGAGGAAACCAATCTGGACCAGTTCGTCGAGCGCGAGCGGGTCGAGGGCGACAACTACGCGGCGACCCTGTCGGGGCGCGTCACGGACGCCCAGGGACGCTACAACCTGAACAACCTGGCGAAGAACCGCGTCGTCGACGCCGCCCAGGCGGAGGTGTTCGGCCGCCTGCTCGGCAATGTGCAGATCGATCCGGCGCTGGCCAAGGTGGCCGCGCAGGCGGTCGCCGAGACGCAGACGGCCAGCGCGCCGGCGCCGGCGCCGGACGGCGGCAAGGCGCCGTCGAACGATGCCGCCGCCCCGGCCGCCGCCGCGCAGGGCGGGCGCGAGCCGATGGACTTCACGCAGATCGAGGACCTGCTCAGCGTGCCGGGCTTCACGCCGCAGGCGCTGGAGCGCCTGCGCGAATTCATCATCGTGCTGCCCGACGGCGGCGTCACCGCCATCAACGTCAACACCGCGCCGGCCGAGGTGCTGGCGGCGGCGGTGAACATGTCGTTGGCCGAGGCGGGCGCGCTGGTGACGAACCGCCTGCGCAAGCCCTTCAACGGCATGGGCGATTTCAACGCCCTCATCGAGGGCCACAAACTGCTGCTGCCGACGGCGGCCATCGACATCAAGAGCGGCTATTTCCTGGTCGCCAGCCAGGTGCGCCTGGACCGCGCCCGGCTCGACACGCAGGCGCTGCTGAGGCGCGAGAACACCCCGCAAAAAACCATGACCCTGGTCTGGATGCGGGAAAACTAGAATCCGAAAGCGAGAACCCTTGACTACTCTGTATATCCGCCACCCGGCCAAAGCCAGCGTCGACAGCGTCGCGCCGTGCCAGTTCGCGCTGGCCGGCGCCGACGGCAAGCTGCTGCGCGAGGGCGCCGCCGCGCTGGGCGACATGGGCGAGATGATCGCCGCCGCGCACCGCGTCGTGCTGCTGCTGGCCGGCGCCGACGTCACCCTGCTGCGCCTGAAGGTGCCGCGGCTGTCGGGCGCGCGACTGAAGGCGGCGCTGCCCGGCCTGGTCGAGGAACAGGTGCTGGGCGACCCGGCCGACTGCGCGCTGGCGGTCAGCGCCGCCGGCGCCGACGGCATGCGCACGGTGGCGGTGGTGCAGCGCGCCTGGCTGGAGGTGCTGGCGCAGGCCCTGCAGGCGCGCGGCGCGCGCGCCATCGCCGCGCTGCCGGCGCAATTGTGCCTGCCGCTGCAGCCGGGCGCCGCGGCGGCCGCGCTGCGCGAGGGCGAGGGCGGCGTCGAGCTGACCCTGCGCCTGGGCGCGCACGAGGGCATGGGCCTGACCCTGCCGGCGCAGGACGCGGCGGCGGCGCTGCAGATGCTGCGCGCCTTCGCCGGCGCCGCGCCGCTCACCGTGTACGTGCCGGCGGCCCGCCTGGACGCCTATCGGGACGCGGCCGTCGCGCTGGACGGCGTCGGCGTCGAGGCCGAACATTGGACGCAGGCGATGGCGGCGGCGAAAACGGCCGGCATCGACCTGATGCCGGCGCTGGGCGCGGCCGGCGCGCAGGCGCGCAACTGGCAGCGCTGGCGCTGGCCGCTGCGCCTGGCCCTGCTGGCCGCCCTTGTCAACATCGCCGGCGTGAACGTCGAGTGGTTGCGCCTGAAGCGCGACGCCGAGGCGCTGCGCCTGGCCATGCAGCAAAGCTTCAAGGCCGCGTATCCGAACGAGACGCCGCTGTATCCGGCGGCGCAGATGCGCCGCAACATCGCCAACGCCAAGCTGGCCAGCGGCCAGGTGGGCGGCGATGAATTCGGCGCCATGGCGGCCGCCCTGGGCGAGGCCCTCGGGCCGCTGGCCGGCACCGGCGCGGTGGCCGCGCTGGAATACCGCGAGAAGGCCCTGACGGTGAAGCTGAAACCGGACACCGTGCCGGCCGGCGCGCTGGCCCAGGTGAAGAGCGCGCTGGCGGCGCGCAATCTGCAACTGTCCGAGGCGGCCCCCGGCGCCTGGCAAATCCGCGCCGCGACGGGAGCGAAACCATGAACAAACTGACCCTGGCCCTGGGCCGCTACAAACATATGGCGTCCGCCTTCTGGCAGGCGCGCACCGAGCAGGAGCGGCAATTCCTGTCGATCGGCGGCGGCGTCGCCGCGCTGGCCCTGCTGTACGCCGTCTTCATCGGCCCGGCCGTCGCCGGCCGCGCGCGCCTGCAGAAGGAATTGCCGCTGCTGCGCCAGGAGGCGGCCGAGATCGAGACGCTGGCGCGCCAGGCCGGCGAGCTGGCCCGGCTGGCGCCGGCGCCGGCCGCGCCCATGAGCCGCGCCAGCCTGACGGCGGCGCTGGCGGCGCAGGGTTTGCAGGCGCAGACGCTGTCGCTGACGGGCGAATACGCCAAGCTGCAGTTGAACGGCGCCTCCTTCGCCGCCGTCAGCGCCTGGCTGGACGGGCAGCGGCGCGACAGCCGCGTGCTGGTCCAGGAGGCCAACATCGTCGCGCTGCCGACGGCCGGCCTGGTCGACGCCAGCATCACCCTGCGCCAGGGCGACGGGGCGGCCCAATGAGGCGGCGCGGAAATAGGAGCGCTCCTTGAAGCGCGCCGTGCTATGGTTGCTGGCCGCCGCGCTGAGCGCCGGCGCGACGCTGCTGGTGTGCTTTCCGGCCGGCTGGGTGGCCGCCGCCGTGGAGCGCCAGACCGGCGGACGTTTGACGCTGGGCGACGCGCAGGGTACGCTGTGGCGCGGTTCGGCCTTCATCGGCGGCGCCGCCGGCGCCGCCGGCGCGGTGACGCCGCTGCTGCCGGGCCGTTTCGCCTGGCGCTTGTCGCCGCTGGCCCTGCTGGGCATGGTCGAGCTGCAACTGGAGAATCCGGCCGCGCTGTCGCAGCCGCTGAATCTGCGCGGCTCCTGGCGCGAATGGCAACTCAGCCCGGCGGCGCTGCTGCTGCCGGCCGAGGGCCTGGCCGGGCTGGGCGCGCCGCTGAACACGATCGCGCCCAGCGGCACACTGCGCCTGGCCTGGAGCACGCTGCGCCTGGGCCTGGCCGGCGGGGTTCTGGCCGTGGACGGCCGCACCACGCTGGAGATGGCGGACATGGCCTCGCGCCTGTCGCCGATCCGCCCGCTGGGCAGTTATGAATTGGCCTTCGACTGGCATGGCCAGCGGGCGCAATTGAGCTTGCGCTCCCTGAAGGGGCCGCTGCTGCTGGATGGCGGCGGCGCCCTGGTCGGGGGCCGCCTGCAGTTTTCCGGCCAGGCGCAGGCGGCAACAGGATATGAAGAGACCTTGGCGAGTTTGTTGAACTTGCTGGGCCAGCGCCGTACCAATAGCGACAAAAACATCATCGCCCTAGAGTTCAGATAATGAAAAAATCCACTGTCAGCACCTTTCCTTCCCCGGCGCCGTCGCTGCGCCGCCTGAGCGCCGGCGCCCTGTTGTGCTGCGCCGTGGCCGCCGCGGCCGCCGCGCCTCAGCACGCCGCGGCGCCGCGCGCCGCCGCCAACGAGGACGCCGCGCTGAACTTCGTCGGCGCCGACATCGAATCGGTCATCAAGGCCGTCGGCCACTACACCAACATCAACTTCGTCATCGATCCGCGCGTCAAGGGCACGATCACGCTGGTGTCGGAGAAATCGATCAGCAAGACCCAGGCCTTCGCGCTGCTGGCCTCGGCGCTGCGCCTGCAGGGCTTCGCCGTGGTCAGCGGCGACGGCTACGCGAAGGTGGTGCCGGAGGCCGAGGCCAAGCTGCAATCGGTGCCGACCCAGGTCGGCAGCGGCGGCGCCACCGTCAAGGGCGACCAGATCGCCACCCAGGTGTACTACCTGAACTACGAGTCGTCGACGAACCTGCTGACGGTGCTGCGCCCGCTCATTTCGCCCAACAACACCATCAACGCCAACCCGGGCAACAACACCCTGGTGATCACCGACTACGCCGACAACCTGAAGCGCCTGGGCAAGATCATCGCCGCGCTGGACGCGCCGATCGCCGCCGACATGGATGTGATCCCGGTGCGCTACGCCATCGCCTCCGACCTGGCCAGCATGGTCAACAAGCTGCTCGAGCCGGGCGCCGGCGCCGACACGGCCGGGCGCGTCTCGGTGCTGGCCGACCCGCGCACCAATTCCCTGGTGCTGCGCGCGCCCTCGCCGGCGCGCGCCAACCTGGCCAAGTCGCTCATCGCCAAGCTGGACCAGCCCACCGCGCTGCCCGGCAACGTGCACGTCGTCTACCTGAAGAACGCCGACGCCACCAAGCTGGCGCAGACGCTGCGCGCGGTGGTCTCCTCGACCGACAGCGCGGCGAGCGCGCCGGCCGGCGGCGCGGCCGCCGCCGC
>JANXSQ010000155.1 GCA_025356595.1 Janthinobacterium sp.
GGCAGCGCCAGATGCGCCGCCTCGACCTGTGCGCGCGCTGCCAGGAGATGCTCGGCTACGCCGACGCGGAACTGGCCATCGCGCCGCCCCAGTGGTTGCAGCAGGTGCATCCGGACGACCGCCCGCGCGTCGCCCGGCAGATGGCGGCGGCCCTGCTCGAGCCGAGCGGCGGGGCCGGCTTCCATTGCGAGTTGCGCATGCGCCGCCGCGACGGCGGCTGGCAGTGGTTGCTGGGGCGCGGCGGCGTCGACGAGCGCGACGCGGGCGGGCGGCCGCTGCGCGCCAGCGGCACCCTGTCCGACATCGGCACGCGCAAGGCCGACGAGGAGGCGCGCATGCGCGCCCTGCTCGAGGCCGCGCCGGAGGCCATGCTGGTGGCCGACCAGGGCGGGCGCATCCACTACGCCAACCAGATCGGCGCGCGCTGCTTCGCCTATCCGCTCGAGGAGTTGCTCGGCCTGTCGATGGAGCAGCTGGTGCCGGAAACCATGCGCGGCCCGCCGCAGCAGCGCGAGCTGCTGGCGCGCCAGAGCGCGCCGGGACGGGTCCTGACGGCGCGCCGGCGCGACGGCTCGCACTTCCCCGCCAAGGTCAACCTGTCGCCGCTGCGCATGGCCGGCCAGCAGTTCTCCATCATCTCGCTGCGCGACCTGACGCAGCGCCAGCGCGCCGAGGAGGCCCTGCACGCCAGCAGCGAACGCTATCGCCTGATCGTGCAGACGGCCGCCGAGGGCATCTGGATGACCGACGCCGAGGGCCTGACCAGCTTCGTCAACCCGAAGATGGCGCAGATGCTCGGCTACGCGGTGGCCGACATGCAGGGCCGGCCGATGGCCGACTTCATGGACGCCGAGGGGCACCGGCAGTTGCAGCAGCACCTGCTGCGGCGCCACGCCGGCCAGGCCGAGCAGGACGACTTCCGCTTCTTCCGCAGCGACCGCTCCAGCCTGTGGGGCCTGCTCTCGACGACGCCCATCTTGGCCGAGAACGGCGAGCACGGCGGCACCCTGGCGATGATCACCGACATCACCGAGCGGCGCCTGGCGGCCGTCGCGCTGCGCCACTCGAACCAGCGCATGGCCTCGGTCTTCAACGCCGTCACGAACGGTCTGGTGGTGCAGGACAGCGCCGGGCGCATCCTCGAGAGCAACGCGGCGGCGGCGCGCTTCCTCGCCGCCAGCGCCGCGCAGGGCAGCCTGTGGCCGGCCGTGCGCGAGGACGGCAGCGCCTTCGACCAGGCCAGCCACCCGGTGCACATCGCCCTGAGCACCGGGCGCGCCGTGCGCGACGTGGTGATGGGCGTGGCCCAGCCCGACGGCGCCCTGTGCTGGTTGTCGGTGAACAGCGAGGCCGTCACCGACGAACAGGGCGCGGTCGGCATGGTGGTCTCCAGCCTGACCGACATCACCCACCACAAGCGCAGCGAGAACGCGCTGCGCCAGGGCGAGCAGCGCCTGCAGGAGATCATCAACATGATGCCCATCGGCCTGTTCATCAAGGACGCCGGCGGGCGTCCGCTGCTGATGAACCACGCCGCCGAGCAGCAGTTCGGCCTCGGCGTGGCCGCCCTGGACGGCGCCGCGCCGCCCGAGCTGCTGGCGGCGATGGCGCGGCGCGACGCCGAAGCCTTCGAGGGCGGCGTGCTGATCGACTTCGAGGAAAGCGCCTGGAACCCGGCCCTGGGCCAGCAGCGCCACTTCCGCACCTTCAAGAAACCGGTCTTCGACGAGCGCGCCGCGCCGGCCTACCTGATCTGCATGTCGATCGACATCACCGACGCCAAGCGCGCCGAGCAGGCCCTGCGCGAGCTCAACGAGCATCTCGAGGAGCGCGTCGCCCAGCGCACCGGCCAGCTCGACCAGGCCAAGCAGGTGGCCGAGGAGGCCAGCCAGGCGAAGGGCCAGTTCCTCGCCAACATGAGCCACGAGATCCGCACGCCGATGAACGGCGTCATCGGCATGGCCTACCTGGCCCTGAAGACCGAGCTCGAGCCGCGCCAGCGCGATTACCTGGAAAAGATCCGCTTCGCCGGCGAACACCTGCTCGGCATCATCGACGACATCCTCGACATCTCGAAGATCGAGGCGGGCAAGCTGGAGATCGAGCAGCTCGACTTCAGCCTCGACCATGTGATGCAGACCCTGACGACGGTGGTCGCGCCGAAGGCGGCCGGCAAGCACCTGGCGCTGCTCTTCGAGCGCGACGCGCGCCTGCCGCCGGTGCTGCGCGGCGACGCCCTGCGCCTGGGCCAGGTGCTGATCAACTACGCCAACAACGCCATCAAGTTCAGCGAGCGCGGCAGCATCACCGTCAGCGCCAGCGAACTCGAGCGCGACGGCGCCACCTGCCTGGTGCGCTTCGCCGTGCGCGACCAGGGCATCGGCCTGTCCGAGACGGAGATGGGACGCCTGTTCGTCTCCTTTCAGCAGGCCGACACCTCGACGACGCGCGAATACGGCGGCACCGGCCTGGGCCTGGCGATCTGCAAGCAACTGGCGCAGCTGATGGGCGGCGCGGTGGGCGTCGACAGCAGCCCCGGCGCCGGCAGCACCTTCTGGTTCACGGCGCGCCTGGGCATCTCGCAGGCGCGCGCGCCCTGCCCGGCCGACCAGGCCAAGCTGGCCGCCGCCGCCACCCTGGCCAGCGCCAACACGGCCGCCGTCATGGCCGCCCTGCAGCACGCGCGCATCCTGCTGGTCGAGGACAACACCTTCAACCAGCAGATCGCCCTCGAGATGCTGGAGGAGGCGGGCGCCTCGGTGTGCCTGGCCAACAACGGCGTGGAGGCCCTCGACCTGCTGCGCCAGGCGCAGTTCGACTGCGTGCTGATGGACGTGCAGATGCCGCTGATGGACGGCCTGGAGGCGACCCGGCGCATCCGCGCCGACCCCAGGCTGGCCGGCGTGCGCGTGCTGGCGATGACGGCCACCGCCACCAGCGAGGACCGGGTGCGCTGCGTCGACGCCGGCATGGACGACTTCATCTCCAAGCCCATCCAGCCGGCCATGATGTACCAGACCATCGCCAACTGGCTGCCCGAGCGCGAACCGGCGCCGGTACCGGTGCCGCGCGCGCCGCCCGCCTTCAAGACCACGCTGGCCGGCGATCCGGAAGTGATCGACTTGTCGATCCTGGCCAAATTGCTCAG
>JANXSQ010000180.1 GCA_025356595.1 Janthinobacterium sp.
CGTGTTGAAGAAACCAACCACCGACGCCAGGCTGGCCGCTTGCTCCTGCATGCTTTGCGAGGCGGCGGCCGCCTCTTCCACCAGCGCCGCGTTCTGCTGCGTCACCTCGTCCATCTGCGCGATGGCGGCGTTGATCTGCTCGATGCCGGCGGTCTGTTCCTGGCTGGCCGAGGTGATCTCGCCCATGATGTCGGTGACGCGCTGGATGCTGTCGACGATGTCGCCCATGGTCTGGCCGGCGTCGTTGACCAGTTGCGAGCCGGCTTCCACGTTGGCCACCGAGTCGGCGATCAGTTCCTTGATTTCCTTGGCCGCCGAGGCCGAGCGGTGCGCCAGGTTGCGCACCTCCGAAGCCACCACCGCGAAGCCGCGCCCCTGTTCGCCGGCGCGCGCCGCTTCCACTGCGGCGTTCAGCGCCAAAATATTGGTCTGGAAGGCGATGCCGTCGATGACGCCGATGATGTCGACGATCTTGCGCGAGCTGGCGTTGATGGTGCCCATGGTGTCGACCACGCGCGCCACCAGGGCGCCGCCCTTCACGGCCACCGCCGAGGCGGTCAGCGCGAGCTGGTTGGCCTGGCGCGCGTTGTCGGCGTTCTGTTTGACGGTGCCGGTCAGCTCCTCCATCGAGGAGGCGGTTTCCTCCAGCGCGCTGGCCTGTTGCTCGGTGCGCTGCGACAGGTCCAGATTGCCGGCGGCGATTTCGTTGGAGGCGATGGCGATGGCGATGGTGTGGGTGCCGCCGCGCACCTGGCCGACCACGTTCAGCAGGCTGTCGTTCATGGCCTTGAGCGCGCCCAGCAGGCGGCCCGTTTCGTCGCCCGACGTCACCACGATGTGCGAGGAGAGCTTGCCGGCGGCGACCGTTTCGGCCACCAGGACGGCGGCCTGGATGGGCCGCGTGATGGAGTGGGTGATGAACCAGGCGACCACGCCGCACAGCAGCACGGCGACGCTGCCCAGCGCGATCATCAGCAGGCGCGCGCCGGAGTAGGCCGCCTCGGCGTCCAGGCCGGCCTGGTTGACCTGCGCCGTCTCGTGGACGACGATGGCGTCGATGGCGGCCAGCGCGCCTTTCAGGCCCGGCGAGGCTTCCTTGATCAGGTAGGCCATGGCTTCCGGCGCCTGGCCGGCCAGGCGCAGTTCGACCACCTTGTTGTTCTTCGCCGCGCCGGCCTTGAGCTCGGCGTCGAGGGCCGCGATCAGGGTCGCTTCCTGGTCGCCGGCGACCTTGCTCAAAAAGAGTTCTTTCGCGGCGCCGTATTTTTTGCGCGCCGCGCCGATCTTGGCGCGTTCCGCCGCGACGGCGTTGTCGTCGGGCAGGGCGGCGATGTTGGTGATGGCCAGGGTGATGTCGCGCACCATGTCGGCCATGGTGTTGGCCGCCGCCATTTTGACGTTCTTGTCGCTGACGATGTCGCGCGTGCGCCCGCTGATCTGCGCCATCGAGTTCAGGCCCAGCAGCAGTACGGCGATGAGCATGGCGAGGACGACGCAAAAGCCCAGGCCCAGGCGGGTCCCGATTTTCAAGTTGTTGAGTGACATGGATTCCTTGTGGGTTTCGTTGGATGGCGATAGAGCAAAAATGAGGAGCTGCTGATGCGGCGGGTGTAGGGCGGCAAGGGATCGGGTTCGCTGACTGGGCGCTGCTGGTGGCAGGCGCGCGCGTATTCCCGATCGTAAGGGCTCGCGCTCATTGTTCCACAGATTTATTGATATCAATCAAAAATCTGTATCGCTTGCGCCGTGCGCGGGAAAATCCGGGCGATATCGGGAAAACTGTAGCCAGTTGGCAACATCAAACGCCGCCCGGATGCCCGGGCGCGGCGCGGCTTTCCTCAGCGCCGGTAGACCAGCGTTTCGTCGACCATGTACAGGCTGCATTCGCGTTGCGCGTAGCCCTTGCACAGGGCCAGCGCGCGTGCGCTCGGGTCGCTCGGCAGGGTGGCGTCGTCGGGATGGGTGCCGCTGACGCTGACGGAAAAGCCGTTTTCGGAAATGGCGAAGGCGCGCGGCAGCGGGCGTTTCAGGAAGGCCTGGAAGCGCTCCTGGCCTTTCGCCGGCAGATACGGCACCTTGCCCGGCCCGGCCGCGCCCGGCGCGCCGTCCCCGGCCGCAAGTTGCGCGGCGACGACGGCCAAGCTGCGCGCCTCCAGCTCAGCCAGCGCCGGACTGGCGATGCCCAGCATGCCGCGCGCCAGTTCGCGCGCGCAGCCGGCCGCGTAGCTGGCCAGCACGTCCTTGGTGAATTGCCCCTGTTGCCGCGTCAGCAGCTCGTGCGCGACGCTGTCCCTGGCCAAGTCCGGGGCGCGCTCGCAGTCGCCTTCGGCCAGCACCTTCCCGGCCTTGCTGTCGATCAGGCGGGCGTGGACGCGGTAGTTGATCCGGTACCGGCTCCAGTGCGTCGGCAGGTAGTTGGAGGACCAACTGCGCGTGGCGACGTCGACGATGTAGTCGCTGTCGGCGCGGCCGGCCAGCAGGGTGTCGAGCGCATCGTCGGCCGTCTCGGCGCCGGCCTCGGCGGCCGGCGCCAGGCCGTGGCGCTCGGCCAGCGCCCGGGCCAGCAGGCGTCCGATGGCCGGGGCCGGGTCGGCGATGGCGTTGTCCTTGATGAAGGCCTTGCCGCCGCCGGCGCTGCCCAGCGCGCCCAGCAGGCCGAAGGCGGCGCTGGCCGGGGTCAGCGCGGTGAAGGCCGGCGCGGCGTGCCGGCTGACGAGCAGGCGCGCGTCCGCCGCCGGGACGATGTCGGCGCCGGCCGGCGCCGGCGTGGCGCGCGCCTGGACGGCGCCGCCCCGGGCGGCCGCGAGGAGGAGGAGGAGGGCGCCGTGCGGGCGCGCGCTGCGGGGATGGCTCATGGTGGTCGGCGTGGTGGCTGGCTGGACGCGCCAGTGTGCCATATCTGATGGTTAAAAGACAATTAATTCCTTCATTGTTGCACGGCTCAGTACGCAATCGGGCCCCGGCGGGGCCTGGCGCCATTGTGGTTTGACAAGGCCGCGCCGCTTGCGGATACTCTGTTTCAGGTGTTTCGATTTTTCTATTGGCGGGCGCAAGGCGGAAGTCATATGCAAAGATTCAGGGTGGCGTTGGCGTTGCTGTGCGGCGCTTTGTGCTGGGGCGCGGCGGCCGAGGACGGCGTGACGGCGGGCGTCGTCAAGATCGGCATGGCCAACGCGACCAGCGGGCCGGCGGCCGGCCTCGGCCTGCAGTTGCGCGCCGGCGCCGCCGCCTATCTGGACAAGGTCAACGCCGCCGGCGGCGTGCACGGCCGCCGCATCAGCCTCGTCAGCCTCGACGACGCCTACGATCCGCAGCAGACGGTGGGCGCGACGCGCGCCCTGATCGAAGTCGACAAGGTCTTCGCGTTGTTCGGCTTCGTCGGCACGCCGACTTCGGCGGCGGCCGTGCCGATCGCCGTCAAGGCCGGCGTGCCGTATCTGTTCCCGTTCAGCGGCGCCGAATTCCTGCGCCATCCCGTCAATCCGGTCGTCTTCAATTTGCGCGCCTCCTACTTCGACGAGACCGAGGCCCTGGTGGCGCGCCTGACCGGGCCGCTGGGCTTGAGGCGCATCGCCGTCTTCATCCAGGACGACGAATTCGGCGAGGCCGGCAAGGCCGGCGTCAACCGCGCCCTGCACAAGCGCCGCATGGCGCCCGCGCCCGAGCTGCGCTACCGCCGCAACACCATCGACATCGAGGCCGGCCTGGCCCAGCTCAAGCGCGAGGCGCCCGAGGCGGTGATCTTCATCGGCACCTACCGGCCGCTGGCGGCGCTGTTGAAGAAGGCCCGCGCGGCCGGCGTCAAGGCGCGCTTCCTGACCGTCTCCTTCATCGGCACCAGCGAATTCATCAAGCACGCCGGGCCGGCCGCTGAGGGCGTCACCATCAGCCAGGTGATGCCTTCGCCGGACGACGCGGCCGACGCGCTGGTGCGCCAGTACCGCGCCGACGTGCTGCCGGCGGCGCGCAACTACGGTTCGCTGGAGGGCTACGCCGACGCGCTGGTGCTGGTCGAGGCGCTCAAGCGCTGCGGCCGCGCGCCGAGCCGGGCGGCGCTGCTGCGCGCGCTCGAGCAATTGAAGATGGAGGCCGGCGGCATGTCGGTCGCCTTCAGCGCGGCGGACCATCAGGGCAGCGAGCGGGTGTATATGACCGAGGTGAGGGACGGCCGGGCCGCCGCCATCGATTGAGTCCGGGCCGGCCATGGCGGCGCCCATCGCCGCCGCGTCCCGCCTTGTGGCGCGCGGCGCCCGCGCGCCGCTCAGGCGTCGATGAGCGCGAAGTCGTCCGCCGCGTAGCGCGCCCCGCTGACGGCGTCGGCGCCGAACAGGGCGCCCAGCGCCGCCAGTTCGGCCGGCGCCAGCGCCAGCTCGGCGGCGGCGGCGTTTTCCTCCAGGTGGGCGACGCCGCGCGCGCCGGGAATCGGCACGATATGCGCTCCCTGATGCAGCAACCAGGCCAGCGCCAGTTGCGCCGGCGTGGCGCCGCGCGCGGCGGCCATGTCGCGCAGGCGCCGCAGCGGCGTCAGGTTGTGGCGCAGCGCGGCGGCGGCGAAGCGCGGCAGGCCGCGGCGGAAGTCGCCCTCGGCCAGGCTGTCGCGCGAGGTCAGCGCGCCGCCCAGGAAGCCCCGGCCCAGCGGGCTGTAGGGCACGAAGCCGATGCCCAGTTCGGCGCACGCGGGCAACACCGCGCGCTCCGGTTCGCGGCTCCACAGCGAGTATTCGCTCTGCACGGCGGCGATCGGGTGCACGGCGTGGGCGCGGCGGATGGTGGCGGCCGACACTTCGGACAGGCCGAGGTGGCGCACCTTGCCTTCGCGCACCAGCTCGGCCATCGCGCCGACCACCTCTTCGACCGGCACGGCCGGGTCGATCCGGTGCTGGTACAGCAAGTCGATGCATTCGACGCCGAGGCGGCGCAGCGATCCCGTGACGGCGGCGCGGATGTGTTCCGGGCGGCTGTCGACGCCGGCCATGCGCGCCAGGCCTTCGCCTTCGGGCAAAATCCTGAAGCCGAATTTGGTGGCGATCCGGACCCGTCCGCGCACGCCCTTCAGCGCCCTGGCGAGCAATTCCTCGTTGGCGTAGGGGCCGTACACTTCGGCCGTGTCGAGGAAACTCACGCCCATCTCGACGGCGCGGCGCAGCGTCGCGATGGCTTGCCCCTCGTCGGCGCCGCCGTACGCGAAGCTCATGCCCATGCAGCCCAGTCCCAGCGCCGATACCTGCAGACCGTCCTTGCCCAATGTTCTTTGTTGCATCGTGGATTCTCCTTGATTGTCGATGGAGAAATCATACATTTGCTCTATTATCCACGCAATCCTTCAAAAACCACTTGCACCCATGAGTATAATTCAGCAATCGACCCGGAGGCGCGGCCATGCGTCCTGACTTGAACGAACTGCAGATCTTCGCCGCCGTGGCGCGCCACCGCAGCTTCCGCAAGGCGGCCGAGGAGAGGAACGTCACGCCCTCGTCGCTGAGCCACGCCCTGCGCGCGCTGGAGGAGCGGCTCGGCGTGCGCCTGCTCAACCGCACCACGCGCAGCGTCGTGCCGACCGAGGCGGGGGCGCAGTTGTACGCCCGCCTGGCGCCGCTGATGCTGGATCTGGACCGCGCGCTCGACGAGGTCAACGGCTTCCGCGACACCCTGCGCGGCGGCCTGCGCCTGAACGTGCCGCGGCCGGCCGCGCGCCTGCTGCTGGCGCCGCTGCTGGGCGGTTTCCTGAAGGCGCATCCGGGCGTGACGATGGAGGTGGTGACGGACGACGGCCTGCTCGACATCGTCGCCAACGGTTTCGACGCCGGCGTGCGCTTCGGCGCCAGCCTGGCGCTGGACATGGTGGCCGTGCCGCTCGGCGCGGCGCCGCGCTTCGCCGTCGTGGCGGCGCCGGCGCTGCTGGCGATCCACGGCCGGCCGGCCACGCCGGCCGACTTGCGCGGCCTGCCGTGCATCGGCCGGCGCTTCCCCAGCGGCGTCATGTACGCCTGGGAGTTCGCGCGCGACGGCCAGACGCTGGAGGTCGGCGTCGACGGCCCGCTGGCGCTGGACGACGACGCCATGATGGTGGCCGCCGCCGTCGACGGCGTCGGCTACGCCTATGTCTACGAGGACTACGCGCGGACCCAGTTGCGCGACGGCGAACTGGTGCGCCTGTTCGAGGACTGGTGCCCGGCGACGGCGGGCTTCTACCTGTACTACCCGAGCCGGCGCCACATGTCGGCGGTGCTGCGCGGCTTCATCGACTGGTGCGCGCGGAGCCGCGCGGCGGCGCAGGAGGGCGCGGCGGGATAAGCCGGCGCCGCCGCGCTTGGCCCGGAGCGCGCCGGCTTGCTTGCGGCCGCGCGGCCGCGCGCCTGGCGCCGGCCGGTCTCAGCGCGCCAGCGGGTTCGGCGTCGGCTCGGCCACCTTGACCAGCAGGTTCCTGTCGATGTGGTGGAAGGGCTCGTCCTTGCCCTTGATGAGCATCACCGTGTCCTCCTCGTAGCCCCAAGTGCCGTCGGCGTTGATGGTGACCTTGATGCGGTACTCGACGGTGTTGAAGGCGTAGTCGAGGAAGGGATTGGAGCGGATGCCGTAGTTGTCCGCCTCGCTGCGCGCCACCAGTTCGAAGCTGGTGGCGTCGGCCGTCGTGGTGCCCGAGGCCATGGCGATCTGGCCGCGCGGAATCGACAGCGTCTGGATCACCGTGCCGGTGGCCGGTTCCCACAACCAGTAGCCGACCTGCTCGTGGTAGGTCTTGACCTGGCCCGGCTTGGTGATGAGGATCAGGTAGCGCAGGCCGTAGAACAATTGCGGTCCGTTGGTGACGGGGTCGATCGGCTGCAGCTCGATGCGTTCGACGAAGGCTTGCTTGCGCGGGCCGTCGGCTTTCGGCTTGATGTCCAGGCCGCGCTCGCCCTGCCAGATACCGGCCATGGCGCGCAAGGGGCCCAGGTTTGCCAGCGTGTTGATGTCGGCGTCCGGTTCGGTGTAAATGTCCTGTGAAAATTCGCTCATTGCTTGGTGTCCTGTGTGAGGGGGGAGGCGTACCCGGCATTGTAAACCCTGGCCGGCGCCGTCCCGCCGCCGCTCTATTTCGGGCCGTCCTCGCCCAGGTATTTCCGGTAGATGGCGTCGAAGCGGCCGCTCTCCTTCAATTGTTTGAGGCCGGCGTTGAAGTCGTCGCGGATCATTCGTTCGTGGAACACCGGGCGGTAGTCGAGCGGGTTGACGGTGGTGAAGGCGTGCAGCGTGGTCGGCTTGCCGGTGTAGCCCTGGCGGCGCGTCAGGCGCTGGCTGAAGTAGCGGAAGATGGCGCGGTCGCTGAGGATCAGGTCGTAGCGGCCGCGATCCAGCGTCAGCACCTGCAGCGACTGGTCGTTCTGCTCGAAATAGTGGCCGTCGCGGCGCACCGCGTCCAGCCAGACGGGATAGCGCTTGGCGGCGCCGGGAAAGGCCAGCACGGTCAGGCCCTTCAGGTCGGCCGGCTGGCGTATCGCCAGGTGGCGTTCGCTCAGGCTGATGAAGACGTTGTCGTAGAGCACGGCGGGATCGCCGTAGTAGGCCGCCGGCATGTTCTGGCCCAGGTCGCTCATGGCCGCGTCGACGCTGTAGTTGTTGAAGGCGACGGGAATGCGCGCGAAGGGATAGTACTTGGGAACCAGCACATGGCCGCGGTAGGCGAGGGCGGCGCCGATGATCTCCAGCTCGATGCCGGAATTACTCGCGGGGAAGCAGAAGGGCGGGATTTTTTCGCCGAAGGCCATGCTGACCGGCGCGGCCAAGCCCGGCGGCGCGCACAGGCAGGCGATCAGCGCGGCATGGCGGATGAATTTCAATGGCGTTCCTTCTCTGGCGCGGCGGCTTTGGGATGATTGTCCTACCCACAGGCGGCCGCGTCAATATGTGCGCGCGCCGCCGCCGTGTGGCTAAATCGCCACTTCTGCGTGGAAAACATGATGAATATCTTGCATATATTGCCAGCCGAATAATATTTACTTGCCCTAGCCGTCCCCGATGAATTAAATTGTCGTCCTTCTACGAGTCGGCAGTGGCAAGCCATCTTCGCGATGCGGGCCAGGGCGGGCCGCCGCGCCTCCCTTTCCCGGCCTCCCGCGGCCGGAAGCAATGGAAGGATGCCGGCGCGCGGCGCGGCGCGTCCCGCCCGAATACACTGCCGGGCAACTCGGTGCGCGATTTTTTTTATATTACTGAGGAAGTCAATGATCAAGAAGTCCAACATCCACAAGCGTCTCGCCCGCACCCATGGCGCGATGCTGGCCCTGAGCGCCGTCCTGCCTATCGGCTCGGCCTGCGCGCAGACGGCCGCCGCGCCCACCGCCGCGCCGCAACTGGAGACCGTCGTTGTCACCGCGCAACGCCGCAAGGAAAACATCCGCGAAGTGCCGGTGTCGGTGTCGCTGCTGCGCGACGAGAAGCTCGACGTGCTCGTTTCCGGCGGCCAGGACATCCGCGTCCTGGCCGGCAAGGTGCCGAGCCTGAACGTGGAGTCGTCGAACGGGCGCACCTTCCCGCGCTTCTACATCCGCGGCTACGGCAACACCGATTTCAGCACCTTCGCCTCGCAACCCGTGTCGCTGATCTACGACGACGTGGTGCAGGAAAATCCCATCCTGAAGGGCTTCCCGATCTTCGATCTGGCCGGCGTGGAAGTGTTGCGCGGCCCGCAGGGCACCCTGTTCGGCCGAAACACCCCGGCCGGCGTGGTCAAGTTCGAATCGGAAAAGCCGAAGCTGAGCAAGATCGAGGGCTATTACAACGTCTCCGTGGCCAGCCATAACACCGACAACGTCGACGGCGCCGTCAACGTCCCGCTGAGCAAGGAATGGGCGATGCGCGTGTCGATGCTGCGCCAGCACCGCGACAACTACGTCGACAACAGCTTCACCGGCGAAAAAAGCGCCCTGGACGGCTACAACGAACACGCCGAGCGCGTGCAGTTCCTGTACGCGCCGAACGGCGCCTTCAACGCCCTGTTCAATGTGCACCAGCGCACCACGACGGGCAGCTCGCGCCTGTTCCACGCCAACCTGATCAAGCCGGGCACGAACGACATCGTCGACGGCTTCGACGCCGGCCAGTCCTACACCAACGCGAAGAACTTCCAGTACCTGACGACCAACGGCGGCAGCGCGCGCCTGAGCTGGGAGCTGGACTCGGTCAAGCTGTTCTCGATCACCGGCTACGAGGCGGTCGACAAATACCTGAGCCGCGGCGACATCGACGGCGGCGCCAACATCGGCAAGGCCACCGCGCCGGGCTTCATCCCCTTCCAGGTGGAAAGCGCCGCCGGCATCAGCGGCGTCAAGCAATACACCCAGGAATTCCGCGTCGAATCGAAGAACGCCGGCCCGCTGAACTGGCAGAGCGGCGTCTACTACTTCAACGAGGACGCCAACGGCTACACCGACGGTTTCAACAGCGACAACGGCGCGCTCACCCGCCACGTCGCCAGCAGCCAGAAGAACACCGCCTGGGGCGCCTTCGGCTCCGTCAACTACGCCATCAACGACGCCTTCACGGTGCGCGGCGGCCTGCGCTACACGAAGGACAAGAAGGACTTCAACACGGTCGAGGCCTTCGGCGTGGCGCTGCTGAACCCGCGCGCCATCGACGAGAGCAAGCAAAAGGTCAACTGGGATCTGAGCGGCAGCTACAAGTACAACAAGGACGTCAACTTCTACGCCCGCATCGCCACCGGCTTCCGCGCGCCGAGCATCGCCGCCGCCACCGAAGGCATGCCCGTCACCGTCGCCGACGCCGAGACCATCATCTCGTATGAAGCCGGCGTCAAGGCCGATCTGATGAACCGCCGCGCCCGCGTCGCCTTCAGCGTCTACGACTTCGAAGTGAAGAACCAGCAACTGACCGTCGTCGGCGGCACCTCGAACGTCAACCACCTGGTCAACGCGGCCAAGACCAAGGGCCACGGCGTCGAACTGGACCTGGAAGGCTTCGTCACGACGAGCCTGAAGATGTCCCTGGGCGGCAGCTACAACTTCACCGAAATCAAGGACGCCAGCCTGGCCGTGGGCCGTTGCGGCTCCTGCACGGTGACCAACCCGGTCAACGCGGCGAACCAGGTCCTGATCGACGGCAATCCCCTGCCGCAGGCGCCGAAATGGATCGTCAACGCCACCGCGCGTTACTCGATCCCGCTGGCCGACGGCGAGATGTTCGTCTTCACCGATTGGGCTTACCGCAGCAAGATCAACCTGTTCCTGTACGAAGCGCTGGAATACAGCGCCAAGCCTTTGCTGGAAGGCGGTCTGCGCGTCGGTTACACCTGGCAGGGTGGCAAGTATGAAGTGGCCGCCTATGGCCGCAACATCACCAACACCCAGCGCGTCACCGGCGCCATCGACTTCAACAACCGCACCGGTTTCCTGAACGAGCCGCGCATCTGGGGCCTGCAATTCAAGGGCAACTTCTAAGCCGCCCCGATTGCGGCGCGGATGGCGAGAAGCTCATCCGCGCCGCTGCAGAGAACCCGCCCCGGCCCCGCGCCGCGGCGGGTTTTTTATCGCCTCGGCGCGCAACTGCAGCAGCTTTCCCCAGGCCGGCACGGCGCGCCGCCAGAAGGCGTCGAGGCTGGTGGCGCGGATGTCCATGCCGAGAAAGCGCGCCGCCGGCAGCAGGGCCGCGTGCAGCAGCGCGGCCGGCGCGGCGCCGCCGTCGAAGGCCAGCGCGCCGCTCTGCTTGGAGAGTTTTTCGCCGGCCGCGTTGGTGACCACGGGGACGTGCAGATAGGCCGGCCGCGCCAGCCCCAGCAGTTCCTGCAAATGGATCTGGCGCGGCGTCGAATCGAGCAGGTCGGCGCCGCGCACGACGTGGTCGACGCCCTGCGCGGCGTCATCGACGACGACGGCCAGCTGGTAGGCCCAGAAGCCGTCGGCGCGGCGCACGATGAAGTCGCCGACGGCGGCGCTGACGTCCTGGCTGTGCGCGCCGTGCCAGCGGTCCTCGAAATGGACCAGGCGGCGCGGCGGCAGGCGCAGGCGCAGCGCGCGCGCCGTCCTGCCGGGCGCCATGCCGTCGCGGCAGGTGCCGGGATAGACGGACGCGCCCAGCGTCTCGCGCCGCGAGCAGGCGCAGGGGTAGAGCGCCTCGCGCAGGCGCCGCGCGGCCGCCTCGTACAGGGCCAGGCGCGCGCTCTGGCGCAGCACCTCGCCGTCCCAGTGCATGCCGCAGCGTTGCAGCGAGGCGAGGATGGCGGCGTCGGCGCCGTGCACGTTGCGGTCCCAGTCGAGGTCCTCGATGCGCACCAGCCAGCGTCCGCCGTGCACCTTGGCGTCGAGATAGCTGGCCAGCGCGGCCACCAGCGAGCCCTGGTGCAGGGCGCCGGTGGGCGAGGGGGCGAAGCGGCCGGTGTAGTGGGTGGGTCCTGGTGTCATGGCGGGGCCGTCGGGCGGCGTCGCGCGGAATCGGTGGCCTTATTTTATGCCTTTCGGGTCCGGCGCGGCGCCGGCGCGCGACGCCGGAATTGATTCGTATCAAAGCGCTGCCGATGCGGCCTTGCGTTTTTCTGCGGCGAAAACAACAGCGGCGCGGCGCGCCCGGAAACGCCGCCGCCGCGCGCCCTCACTGGAGTAGAATCGAGACGCGGGCCTTGCTTTCAATCAACTTTGTGGAGGTATCATGCGACGTTCCCCATCCCGTTTCCCCCTTCTTGCCCGCGTCGGGGTCCTGGCCGTCCTGGCCGCGCTGGGCGGCGCCGCCCAGGCGGCCGCCGAAACCGTGCCGGCCTATAACACCTACCAATCCGTGCCTTTCATCGTCGGCGGCGCGGGCCTGGCGGCCGACACGGTGGCCTATCTGAACGACAAGCTGAAGGGCAAGTACCATTTCGAGCTGAACGTCCTCACGCGCGACAAGCTCAACGAGACGATCGACAAGGACGCCAACTTCAAGGGCGTGGTGCTGTTCCTCAGCCCGCCCTTCGTGGCCGACGCGGAGAAGAAAAAATACCACTGGACGGCGCCCATCATGAGCGACTCGAACGCCGTCATTTCCCTCAACACGCGCAAGATCGACTACCTCAACGCCGACTCGCTGAAGGGCTTGAAATTCGCCGGCGTGGCCGGCAACCGCTACGCCGGCCTGGACGAGCGCTTCGGCAAGGACATTTTCCGCGACAACGCCAACGAGGAATTGTCGAACCTGCGCAAGGTCTCGTCCGGCAAGGCCGACGTCACCATCATGGCCTCGAGCACCTATCGCTACCTGCTCAAACAACTCGGCGAGCAGAGCCCCGTCAAGTCGACGCTGTACGTGTCGGCCAAGCCGCACGCCAGCTTCGAGCGCCACCTGTTCAGCGCCAGGGGCGACGCCGCGCTGGGCAAGGAGCTCGACGCCGTGGCCGCCGGCATGAAGGGCGACGCGGCCTGGCGGGCCATCCTCTCCAAATACGGCCTCGACTAGGCGGACGGGCGTGAACCCGCCGCCGCGGCGCGCCGCGCTGGCCCTGCTGGCCGGCCTGCTGGCCGGCCTGCTGGCGCTGGGCCAGGCGCGCGCCGCGCCCATCGTGCTGGCCGTCAACGACTGGTGTCCCTACAGCTGCGCGCTGGCCGACGGCCGCCGCGGCCTGCTGGTCGACATCGTCAGCGCGCTGTTCGCCGCCGAGGGCCGGGCCGTCAGCTTCGTCGCCATGCCGCTTTCGCGCGGCGTCGAATCGGCGCGCGCCGGCGCGGTCGCGGGCGTGGTCGGCGTGGTGCCGGCGCTGGCGCCGGAGCTGGTGTATCCGAGCGCGCCGCTCATCGACACGCAATTCTGCTTCTTCACGCGGGCCGACAGCGCCTGGCGCTTCGCCGGCCTGGATCATTCCTACGGCCGGCTGGCGCTGGGCGCGGCGCACGGCAAGGCGCTCGATCCCCGCCTCGGGCGCGCCTTCGCCAATCTGGCGCGCGTCAGCGGCGCCGCCGTCACCCTGCGCATGGCGACGATGCTGGAACTGGGTCGCCTGGACGCCTTCGTCGAGGACAGGCGCAGCGTGCATTACGTGCTGGCGACGGCGTACCTGCCGGCGCTGCGCGAGGCCGGCTGCATGGAGAGGAAATTCGAGTATGTGGCCTTCGCGCCGGCCGGCGGCGACGCGCGCGGCTACGCCGAGATGTTTTCCAGGGGGATGGAGAAATTGCGCGATTCGGGCCAGCTGGCGCGCATCGTCGCCGGCTACGCCGAGGGGCGCTGAGGAAAAAACGCCGGCGCCGTCGCGGGCCCGAGGGGGCCGCCCGCAAGGGCGCCGGCCGCTTCGCTACGGCCGCGCAGGGACGGCGCGGCCTGGCATCGGCCTGGCGTCAGAAGTGGTATTCGGCGCGCAGCATCGGCGTCTTGGCGCGCTGGCCGACGTTGCCGGTGGTGGCCGAGGTGTTGCCGAACTTGTTGTTCCAGTACTGGTATTCGATACCGGCGCGGAAGGTGTTCTTGGCCTTGCCCATGGCGGCGCCCACGTCGAGCATCAACTGCATGTCGATATTGGTTTCCGTGCCGGTGTCGCGGCCCACTTCATCCTTGCCCTTGGAGCCGATCAGGTTGGCGTAACCCTCGAAGGACAGCAGCGGCGTGACCGGAATGCCCCAGGCCGCCGTCAGCATGGCGTGGGTCTTGTAGGTGTAGCGGCCGCTGACCCCGGAGATGGGCGCGAAGGCGCCGCTCGGCGCGTTGCTTTCGCGCAGCAGCAGGACGCTGGTGGTGAGGAAGCCCGGCACGTCCCACATCAGGGTCGGACCGGCCACCAGCATGCGCTTGCGCGAGTTGTAGCCGACGTCGTTCTTGGTGTTGACGTCGAAGCCGAAGGTGGCGCCGACGCCGCGCACGGGACCGAATTTGATGTCGGCGCCGCGCAGCTTGCCGATGTCGAGGGTGTGGCGGTAAACGATATACACTTCATTCGCGCCCGAGCTTTGCGTCAGCGAACCGGGGTCCTTGCTGTCGGACATCAGGTAGTCGACGTTGAGGTAGTTCGTGCCGTAGGCGTAGCCGCTGGCGTGGGTCAGGGCGACGATGTTCTTGCGGATGTCGTCCTTGTTGAACGGTTCGCGGAAATCGTTGCCGGCGCGCCAGCTGATCGAGGTGTCGCTCCAGTCGGCCGCGTGGGCGCCGGCGGACAGGCTCAGGATGGCGGCGACGCACAGGCGCGCAAAGGGAAGGTTTGTTTTGTACACGTAAGACTCCTCTAGACTTGGCAGGGAAAAAGAACATGGCGCCGCCGCGGCGTATTGCGCGTCGCATAGCGCGCCGCACAGCAGACCGGCCCAGCCATCATGCGAGACGGGCGCGCCGACGGGCGGTCGGGAAACGCCATAGTTGGTATATATCGTTGCGTATAATCATCGCATTTCCGGCGCCGGCAAGGGCTGGCCGCGGACCCATGGGGCGCTCGCGGGGGCGAAAATAGTGATTTCCTGTTGTTTTTTCGCTCAAAAGCCTGCGTCGGCGCAATATCCGATGCAGATTTATATGCCGGATGCCGATACGATACGGGGCGTTACGGCGGCCCCATAAGCCGCGCTTTGCCGACCCGCAGGACGAACGATAAGAGCACAGATGAGCACACGCCTAGAGCTGCACGACATCAGCAAACGCTATCCCGGCGTGCTGGCCAACGACGCCATCGCGCTGACGGTGGAGCCGGGCCAGATCCACGCCGTGCTGGGCGAAAACGGCGCCGGCAAGTCGACCCTGATGAAAATCATTTACGGCGCCGTCAAGCCCGATTCCGGCCGCGTGCTGTGGAACGGCAAGGAGGTGCACATCGCCAATCCGGCGGTGGCGCGCGAGCTGGGCATCGCCATGGTGTTCCAGCATTTTTCCCTGTTCGACACGCTCACCGTGGCCGAGAACATCGCCCTCGGCCTGCCGGCCGACACCAGGCTCGACGAACTGGCCCTGCGCATCGAGGCGACGGCGCGCCAGTACGGCCTGGAACTGGCGCCGCAGCGCCATGTGCACACCCTCTCGGTGGGCGAATGCCAGCGCGTCGAGATCGTCCGCGCCCTGCTCGCCAAGCCGCAGTTGCTGATCCTCGACGAACCGACCTCGGTGCTCACCCCGGCCGCCGTCGAGAAACTCTTCGCCACCCTGCGCCAGTTGGCCGCCGAGGGCTGCAGCATCCTCTACATCAGCCACAAGCTGGACGAAATCCGCGCCCTGTGCCACACCTGCACGGTGGTGCGCGGCGGGCGCAACACCGGCGTGTGCGACCCGCGCCTGGAAACGGCGGCCAGCCTGTCGCGCATGATGACGGGCGCCGAGCCGGCGCCGCTGACGCGCGCCGCGCGCGCGCCGGGCGCCGCCATGCTCACCGTCAATCATCTGAATTTGCCGCGCAGCCATCCCTTCGCCAGCGAGCTCAAGGATATCTGCCTGAGCGTGCGCGCCGGCGAGATCGTCGGCCTGGCCGGCGTGTCCGGCAACGGTCAGCAGGAATTGCTGGCCGCGCTGTCGGGCGAGGACAGGCGCGCCGAGGCCGGCGCCATCCTGCTCGGGAGCACCCCGGCCGGACGCCTGGCGCCGGGCCGGCGGCGCGGCCTGGGCTTCGGCTTCGTGCCCGAGGAAAGGTTGGGGCGGGGCGCCGTGCCGGACATGTCGCTGGCCGACAATGTGCTGCTCAGCCTGCAGACCGGGGCGACCATCCGCCGCGGCTTCGTGCGCGCCGCCGCCGTCGTCGAGCGGGCCGCCGCCATCATCGCCCGCTTCGGCGTGAAGGCGGCCGGCACGCAGGCGCCGGCGCGCAGCCTGTCGGGCGGCAATCTGCAGAAATACATCGTCGGGCGCGAGATCATGCGCGGCCCGAGCGTGCTGGTCGTCGCCCAGCCGACCTGGGGCGTCGACGTGGGCGCCGCCGCCGGCATCCGCGCCGAATTGCTGGCGCTGCGCGACGCCGGCTGCGCCCTGTTGATCGTTTCCGAGGAGCTTGACGAATTGTTCGAATTATCCGACCGCCTGCATGTGATGGCGAAGGGGCGGCTGTCGCCGTCGATAGAGACCGGCGCCGCCAGCGTGGCGCTGGTGGGCGAGTGGATGAGTGGCCTGTGGCCGGCGGAGGACGCGCATGTTCAGGCTTGAAGCGCGCCCGGCGCCGTCGGCGCTGATGTCCTGGTGTTCGCCCGTGCTGGCGCTGTTGTTGACGGTGCTGTGCGGCGCCCTGCTGTTCCTCGCCCTGGGCCAGGATCCGTTGGCCGGACTGGCGGTGTTTTTCTGGGAGCCGATGAAGGACGCGCGCGGCCTGGCCGAGCTGGGCGTGAAGGTGGCGCCGCTGCTGCTGATCGCCGTCGGCCTGGCCATCTGCTACCGCGCCAATGTGTACAACATCGGCGCCGAGGGCCAGTTCGTGCTCGGCGCCGTCAGCGGCGGCGCGGCCGGCCTGTACTTCGACGACGCCGGCATGAGCGGCGCCGGCGTGGTCGCCCTGGTGCTGCTGGCCGGCGCGGCCGGCGGCATGGCCTGGGCCGCTATCACGGCCTTCCTGCGCGACCGCTACAACGCCAGCGAAATCCTGGTGTCGCTGATGCTGGTCTACATCGCCCAACTGCTGCTCAGCTACCTGGTGTACGGCGCGCTGAAGGACCCCGAGGGCTTCAATTTCCCGCAGTCGAAGATGCTTTCCGAGGCGCTGCTGCTGCCCATCCTGGTGGGCGGCACGCGCCTGCACCTGGGCATCGTCTTCGCGCTGCTGGCGGCGCTGGGCGGCTGGTTGTTCCTGTCCAGGAGCGCGGCCGGTTTCCGCCTGCGCGTGGGCGGCATGGCGCCGGCCGCGGCGCGCTACGCCGGCTTCTCGGCGCGCGCCTCGCTGTGGACCTCGATGCTGCTGTGCGGCGCGCTGGCCGGCCTGGCCGGCGTCTGCGAAGTGCTGGGCCCGCTCGGCCAGTTGACGCCGTCCGTCTCGCCCGGCTACGGCTTCGCCGCCATCATCGTCGCCTACGTGGGGCGGCTGCATCCGCTGGGCGTGATCTTTTCCAGCTTCATCATGGCGCTGTTCTACATCGGCGGCGAACTGGCGCAGTCGCGCCTCGGCCTGCCCAGCGCCATCACCGGCGTGTTCCAGGGCGTGCTGCTGTTCGCCCTGCTGGCCTGCGATGTGCTGATCCACTATCAATTGCGTCTGAGCCGGAGGAAATGATGGACTCGCTCGCCCCCCTGGTCGCCGCCAGCGTCAACGCCGGCACCCCCCTGATGCTGGCCGCGCTCGGCCTCCTGATCAATGAAAAATCTGGCGTCGTCAACCTCGGCGCCGAAGGCATGATGCTGGTCGGCGCCATCGCCGGCTTCGCCGTCACCCTGCACAGCGGCAACGCGGCGCTGGGCTTCGCCGCCGGCGCCGCCGCCGGCATGGCGCTGGCCGCCTTCTTCGCCTGGCTGACGGTCTGGCTGGGCACCAACCAGTACGCCACCGGCCTGGCGCTGGCCCTGTTCGGCGCCGGCGCCTCGACCTACATCGGCATCAAGTACGTCGGCAGCAGCCTGCACAACGGCAAGTTCGGCGTGCCCTATCTGGAGGACCTGCCCTTCCTCGGCGAGGCCCTGTTCCGCCAGCACCCCATGGTCTACCTGGCCCTGCTGCTGTGCGCCGCCATCGCCTGGTTCCTGTACCGCGCGCGCGCCGGCCTGGTGCTGCGCGCCGTCGGCGACAGCCACACCTCGGCGCATGCGCTGGGTTATCCGGTGCTGAAGATCCGCATGTACGCGGTGCTGTTCGGCGGCGGCTGCGCCGGGCTTGGCGGCGCCTTTTTGCCACTGGCCTATACGCCCTTCTTCATCCCGGGCATGACCGCCGGCCGCGGCTGGATCTGTCTGGCGC
>JANXSQ010000187.1 GCA_025356595.1 Janthinobacterium sp.
TGTGCACCAACTTGGGGGACACCAAAACGCTGGCTGCCCACCCCGCCAGCACGTCGCACGGCCGCCTGACAGAGGCCCAGCGCCAAATGGCGGGCATTGGACAAGGGTTGATCCGTGTCGCCGTGGGTCTGGACCATATTGAAGATTTGAAGACCGACTTGGCCTGTGGCCTGTCCAGTCTGGATGCCATGAAATGACAACAACAAAAATTCGTACGCGCATTGCGCCTTCGCCCACGGGTTTCCTGCACCTGGGTACTGCCCGCACCGCGCTGTATTCCTGGGCCTATGCCCGCCATTTCGGCGGCGAGTTCGTGCTGCGTATTGAAGATACGGATGTCGCCCGCTCCACGCAGGATTCGGTCGATCAGATCCTCGCCTCCATGAAGTGGTTGGGGCTGGAATACGACGAAGGTCCGATGTACCAGATGCAGCGCCTGGACCGTTACAAGGCGGTGGTCGATCAAATGATTGCCGAGGGCAAGGCCTACTACTGTTACAGCACGCCGGAGGAACTGGACGCCGTGCGTGAAGCCAAGAAGGCGCGTGGCGAGAAGGCGCTATACGATGGAACCTGGCGCCCCGCACCCGGTAAGACTTTGCCGCCCGTGCCCGAAGGCGTGAAGCCTGTGGTGCGCTTCTGCAATCCACCGGACGGCGACGTCACCTGGAACGATCTGGTCAAAGGCCCCATCACCATCAGCAATCGCGAGATCGACGACCTCATCATCGTGCGCACCGATGGCATCCCGACCTACAACTTCGCGGTGGTGGTGGACGACTGGGACATGCAGATCAGCCATGTGTTCCGCGGTGATGAGCACATCAACAACACGCCCTGGCAGATCAATATCTTCAACGCGTTGGGTGCAGCACTGCCCCAGTTCGGCCATTGCCCAGTGATCCTGGGTGACGATGGACAAAAGCTGTCCAAACGCCGCGGTGCGGTGAGTGTGACGGCGTATGACGAAGGCGGCTACCTGCCCGAGGCGATGCTCAACTACTTGGCCCGCCTGGGCTGGAGCCATGGCGATGAAGAGCTGTTTACCCGCGAACAACTGGTGGGCTGGTTTGATGGCACACACCTGAACAAGAGCCCTGCTCAGTGGGACCCGGTCAAGCTGCTGTGGGTCAACGCGCAATACATCAAGCAGGCTGGTAATGCGCGCTTGGCGTCTCTCGTGGCAGTGCAATTGCAGAAGCAAAATATTGCTCTATCCGCTGAAGTGATCGAATCGCATCTTCCACAGGTGTGTGCGTTGTTGAAAGACCGCTGTGACACGACCGTGGCTTTGGCTACGTGGGCGGCCAAGTTTTATTCCGATGTGGTGGTGGATGCTGCAGAGAAAGCACAGCTCGTGACTGACGCGGTGAAGCCCGCTTTGCAGTTGCTGGCAACAAAGCTGCTCACCTGCGCGTGGGATAAAGTCAGCATTGCAGCAGTGATTAAGGAGGTCCTGACGGTTCAAGGTTTGAAGATGCCCCAATTGGCCATGCCAGTGCGAGTTTTGGTGGTGGGTACGCCGCAGACGCCATCCCTGGATGCCGTGCTAGAACTCTGCGGCCGTGAAAAAGTTATCGCTCGACTTGCCATGACCTAGTTTTTGGCGCTATAATTTGAGGCTCGGAAATTAAGAATGTTCTAATAAGCGTTCTAGTGATTACTGAAAAGTAATTAGGGGGTATAGCTCAGCTGGGAGAGCGCTTGCATGGCATGCAAGAGGTCAGCAGTTCGATCCTGCTTACCTCCACCAAAGTTTTCGAGTACGGATTAGTCCACAGGTTTTGACCCCATCGTCTAGAGGCCTAGGACATCACCCTTTCACGGTGAGTACCGGGGTTCGAATCCCCGTGGGGTCGCCAAGATTCATCGCAAGATGATCAAAGCACAAGTTGGTAACAGTCTGTCCGCAAAGGCAGGCGACTTGGCTCGAAAGAGCGAATGGTTACCGCTACCAGGAGCGGTAGTTCAGTTGGTTAGAATACCGGCCTGTCACGCCGGGGGTCGCGGGTTCGAGTCCCGTCCGCTCCGCCAAAATTGGAAAGCCATCAGTCGCAAGACTGATGGCTTTTTTTATTTCAGGACCTATCGGTTCAATCGGATCCATCGACCTTTGCGGCAAGGCGCCACAGCGAAGTGACTTCGGCGGCGCGCGCAGCATGCAGAGGGTCGGTCGCATCCTGTGCTTTGGGGTGCAGAGGCTTGGCATCCAGTCGCCCAACCACCGTCAAACCCGCAGCGTCAATTGCCGAAAGCAGGTCCGCGCGTGATCGCAGTCCCAGATGTTCGGCCAGGTCCGACATGATGAGCCAGCCTTCGCCACCCGGCAACAAATGCGCACGCAAACCCCTTAGAAACCCCGACAGCATGCGGCTGCCCTCGTCG
>JANXSQ010000213.1 GCA_025356595.1 Janthinobacterium sp.
TTTGAAGACAGCAAATGCTGTTCCACCACCGGTGTAGGTAAGTGCATATGCCTGGCTTGCGGATGCGAAAAAAAAGCCTTCCACAAAAAAAACAGCAGCGCCACTTTGATCATTAAAATTAGGGCTATCTCAGCCCACAAAGGCAAGCCGGTGCGGGATGTTTTTTTTAATAGCGCCCAACGCGTGGTGGCAGGCATCGCTAACCCTTATCGGTAAAGCGATCAAGCTCAACCTGCAGTTCCGTATCTTCTTTTTCGCCAGCGCCAAAGCGGAATTTATCGCGAAAATCGAGCAACTTGCCGACCTTGGAACCCATCTTCATCAAGGAGGCCAAGGTCTCAGGTGATAGCCTTTGTACGTCATCAAACCACGAGGTCGAGAGCTCAATGAGTTGATACATCTCGCGCATGCGTTCTTGCGCCAGGCGGTCCTCTTCAGATGCGGGGTTTTCCAATAAGGCATCGCGCAGCATCGATAAAGTAGGTTCAATCTCGCGCCGGCGGCGCTCCTCCAGCAGGGCCTTGAAAATGTCCCAGACATCCTTCGGCGGCTCGAAGTATTCGCGCCGGTCGCCCGGCTGGTGCAGCAGTTTGACCAGGCGCCAGGATTGCAGTTCCTTCAGCCCCATCGACACATTGGAGCGCGAGAAGGACAGGTATTCGGCGATTTCATCGGCGTTCAGCGGCTTGGCGATCACATACAGCAGCGCGTACATTTGCCCGACGGTGCGGTTGATGCCCCAGCGGCTACCCATTTCGCCGAAGTGGAGGATGAATTTCTGTGCCAGGGGACTGAGATTGGTCATTGTGGATGTCGGTAATTGTTGAATTTTCAGGAACTACTGAAATTATAGAACGTTTACGAATTTCCGGCGCGCGCGGGCGCGATTTGTCCATTCCCCGCATGAACTAGTGCGTATGGCGGGTGCCGGCACGGAGCCGGGGCGGGCCGGCGCCGGCGTTTTTCCGCCGGGTCGACGGCGCGCCGTTCAGTCGGCGGCGCCGGCGAAGCGCGCCGGCGTGGTGCCGAGCATGCGCCGGAACAGCGCGATGAAGCTGCTGACGCTGTCGTAGCCCAGGCTCAGGGCGACGTTGGTGACGGAGGCGCCGCCGTTGAGCATTTGCATGCCGCGCTGCAGGCGCGCCATTTGCCGCCATTCCAGCAGCGACATGCCGGTTTCGGCGCGGAAGTGGCGCGTGATGCTGCGCCGCGACAGGCCCAGGCGTATGGCCCATTCGTCCAGCCCGGTTTCATCGGCCGGATCCTCGAGGATCGCCGCCGCCAGGCGCAGCAGGCGCGGATGGCGCGGCATCACCAGCCGCAGCGCGTCGGCCTCGGCGGCGCCGATTTCGTCGAGGAAGGCGGCCAGCAAGCGCTCCGCGCGCGGCGCCAGCGTTTGGCGCCGCGGCCATTCGCGCATGCGTTCGAGCATCGCCCGCAGCAGCGGCGTGAGGTGCAGCACCACCGATTCGGCGGGCAGGCCGGCGCACAGCGCCGGCGCCAGGTAGAGATTGAAGCCGACCAGGGCGTCCAGGCGCTTGCCGAGGTGGGCGCTGGCGCCGTGCAAGGCGTTGGGCGGCACCCAGCCCATGCGTCCCGGGGGCAAGACCGAGCGCACGCCGCCGGCCTCGATGACGATCAAGCCTTGTAGCGCGATGTACAACTGGCCTTCCGGATGGCTGTGCAGGGGCCGGTCCAGCGTCGTCGAGGCGGTCTGGGGCAGCAAAAGCATGGGCGCCTCGCCGGTCAGGCGGGCTTCGGAGGAGAGCGGGGTGGCGGATGGCATGGTTTGGCCCGATTGCGTTATTAATTGTCATTCTACAGTTAGCAGGACATTCCTTTCCCTGTCAAGCTGGTGTTTTCAGCCGCGGACAGGGGACCACGATGACACAGCAATATGGGACGACGCCGGACTGCGCCCAAGTCCTGGCGCAAATGCGGGCGGTGGGCGGGGATTTGATGGCGCAGTTCCGGCGCTGGACGCCGGTCATCGAGCTCGACGAGATATACGCGGCCTTTCGCCGCGTCGACGACGCGACGGCGGCGGCCATGCGGGCGCGCCTGGCCGCCATGTATCCGCGCATAGGCTGGCTGGACATCGAGCTGGACGATCCGGACGAGGCGCTGGCGCAGATGGCGCGGGGCGAGTACTGGTTGTTCGACGCCATCGACGGCGCCGTGCAATTCGTCCGGGCGATTCCGAACTGGTGCATGACGCTGACGCTGCTGCGCGACGGCGCGGCGGTCTTCGTCGCCGTCTACGACGTGGTGCACGATGAAATGTTCCACGCGCGGGCGAGCGCGCCGGGGCCGGACGGGCGCGGCGGCGCCTTCCTGAACGGCGCGGCGATCCGCGTCAACGGCCGCGCCAGCCATCACAACGGCGTGCTGGCGACCAGCCAGCCGCCGTTCGTGTCGAAATATCCGGTGGCGCTGGAGCGGGCCGGCACCTCGCTGACGGCGCTGCTGCCGTGCGTGGCCGCCGTGCGCAATCTTGGGCCGACCTCATTGCAACTGGCTTACGTCGCCTGCGGCCGGCTGGACGCGTTTTGGGAGTTCGGTCCGGACGGCTGCAACTGCATGGGCGCCGCGCTGCTGGTGCGCGAAGCCGGCGGTCTTGCCACGGACGCCGCCGGCGCCCCCTACGGCCTGTGCGCCGACAGCATCGTGGCGGCGCCGGCCGGCGCGCACGCCACCATGCTGCTGCGCCTGGCCGAAGCTCTGGCGGCCTGAGACGGGGCGGGGCGCCGACTGGCGCCGCCGCCCGGAAGGGCCGGCCGGAGCGGCCCCGGCGGACTATTTCCCCTCTTCTTTTTCGCCTTGCCTGCTTGCCTTGGCTTGTTGCTCGGACACGCCGGCGCGGCTGGCGGCGGCGCCTTTGCCGTCGCGATGCGCCGATTGCCGGCTTTCGCCGCCTTTGCGGCCGATCTCCGCCATATGCGCGCGGTCGCGGCTGACCACTTCACCGCCTTTCTGGCCGGCGCGGCGCGCCTCCTCCGAGTCGAACTCATGCGCGGTGCCTTTCTGATGGGCCGCCTGGCCGCCCTTGCTGGCGATTTCGCGCTGTTGTTCCTCGCCCATGGCGGCAAAACCGCGTTTGCCGCCGACGCTTTTCTGGGCGTGTTGCTTGTCGTCCTTGTCTTTTCCCTGCTCGCTACCTTGATTTGAGGCCATGTCCGTCTCCTTTAATGGGTAAAAGTGAACCGCGTCGTGAAGGCGCCTGCGCTTTGGGGGCTAGCGCTCGCGTCGAATGACGCCATGGCATGCTGAAGACCCTGGCGCACCCGCTATTTAGAGGGGCGTGACAGGGCTTAGTTCCAAAGGCGCGGCGGCGAGCTTGGCCGGGCTTTTTCTGCCTGGCTTGATGGAGACGGACATGCGGCGCGCCGCGCCGTCCGGGACGCCGCTGCGGCCTCCCGGACGGCGCGGCCGGACGCGCTAGTGGGCCTGCTGGCCCGGCGCCGGGCTTTGCGCGGACAGGTGTTGTTGCGTTATGCCGTCAATGCTGAGGCGCGCCGTCTCGCTCAACTTGTCCAGCGCGGCGCGCTGGCGCTGGGTGGCTTTCTCGGTCTCTTCCGAGGCGGCGCGGACGAGTTCGTCGGCCACGGCGGCGGCGGTGCGGCTGGCCTCCGGCATATGCGACTCGGCCACGCGGGTGATGTCGGCGTTGGCGTTGGCCAGCAGCGTGGAGACGCGCTGCTGGTGGTCGCGGATTTTTTCCAGCGTCGGATGCAACTGGCCGGCGGCGAGGGTGGCGAATTCGCTCATGCTCTTGGCCGCCAGCAATTGCTGGCCGTTGTTGCTCATTTCCTCGCTCAGTTCCTTGGCCAGGCGCAGCTGCATTTGACTGAGCTTTTGTATGGCATCAAAGGTTTTCATGGAAAGCTCGGTCAGGAAGGCCAGTTGGGCTTCCAGATGCGTTTTGATGGCGGGGGCGATGGCTTGCGAGAACATATTGATACCTCGATTAGAAATTGCCCACATGGGAGGTCGTCCGCGCGGCCGCGGGCGATGCTTTGCTTGAATCTAGCAAAGGGATAGACTGTTATATAATAAACAAGTTCCCCGGATCGGACTTTTTCGTGCCGACGCGGCGCGCCGCGCGGCGGGGGAAACGCGGCCATTTCCGTGCGCCGCGGATCGTTGAAAATGCGCGGCCGGCGCGCCAGTCGTGCGACAATACCGCCCTTGCGGCGGGCGCCCGGCCCGTCTGACCACCCACCCGGATTCCGCCACCATGACGCATCCTGAATATATTTTGACCCTGTCCTGCCTGGACCAGCGCGGCATCGTGCACCGCGTGTCGGGCTTCCTGGCTGAGCACGGCTGCAATATCATCGATTCGGCCCAGTTCGGCGACCAGGAGGCGCAGCGCTTCTTCATGCGCGTGCATTTCGCGCTGGAGGATGGCGGCGTCAGCGACCTGCAGTTGCGCGCCGACTTCGCCGCCCTGGCCGAGGCCATGCAATTCAAGGCCGAACTGCACGACGCCCGCTACAAGCCGCGCGTGCTGCTGATGGTGTCGAAGATCGGCCATTGCCTGAACGATTTGCTGTTCCGCTATAAGAGCGGCCTGCTGCCGGTCGAAATCCCGGCCATCGTCTCGAACCACATGGACTTTTACCAACTGGCGGCCAGCTACAACATTCCCTTCCACCACCTGCCGCTGGCGGCCGGCGCGCCGGAGGCGGCCAAGCTGGCCCAGGAGGCGCGCGTGATCGAGCTGATGGATACCCACCAGATCGACCTGGTCGTGCTGGCGCGTTATATGCAGATCCTTTCGCCCGGCCTGTGCGCGGCGATGGGCGGGCGGGCGATCAATATCCACCATTCCTTCCTGCCCAGCTTCAAGGGCGCGAAACCGTATGCCCAGGCGCACCACCGCGGCGTGAAGCTGATCGGCGCGACGGCCCACTTCGTCACCGGCGACCTGGACGAGGGTCCGATCATCGAGCAGGACGTCGAACGGGTCGACCACGCGATGGACGCCGACACGCTGACGGCGATCGGCCGCGACGTCGAGTGCGTGGTGCTGGCGCGCGCCGTGAAATGGTTCGTCGAGCACCGCATTTTGCAAAACGACGACAAGACTGTCGTCTTCAAATAGTCATTCACCTTTTTCAGGCAGGCATTACCAGATGGCCCTCAAAGCAACGATTTTCAAAGCCGATGTCCAGATCGCGGACATGGACCGCAATTACTACCAGGAGCACGCGCTGACCCTGGCGCGCCACCCGTCCGAGACGGACGAGCGCATGATGGTGCGCCTGCTGGCGTTCGCCATCCACGCCGACGAGGCGCTGACCTTCACCAAGGGCTTGTTCGACACCGAGGAGCCGGACCTGTGGCTGAAGGATCTGACGGGCGCGATCCAGTTGTGGATCGAGGTCGGCCAACCCGACGAGAAACGCATCCTGAAGGCCTGCGGGCGTTCCGAGCAGGTCATCGTCTACAGCTACGGCGCGACCAGCCACATCTGGTGGAAGCAGATTTCCGGCAAACTCGAGCGGGCCAAGAACCTGACCGTCATCAACCTGCCGTCCGAGGCGGCGATGGACATGTCCAAGCTGGCCCAGCGCAGCATGCAGTTCCAGTGCACCATACAGGACGGCCAGATCTGGCTCACCGACGGCGCGACGACGGTGCAGATCGACCGCGAGACGGTCAAGGCGCCGCGCTAACGCTGCGAACGGGGCGCGCCTGAACAAACCGCTGGCGCGCCGGCGTGCGCCGTCTTCGCCGCGGCGCCATTCCCTGGCCGCTTGCCGCCTCTTCCCCGGGGCGCCAACTTGTCATTCGGGATGCCGCTCCTGGGCTATAATCTGCGCCATGGCGACATTGACTTCCCTGTGGCGGCTGCACATCTGGATCGCGTGTTTTGCGATCCTGCTGAACGGGCTCGCCCCGTCGATCTCGCACGCCATCGCCGCCGCGCGCGGCGACACCTCGGCGTGGCAAATCTGCCGCGCCGACGGCAGCCGCTATGAGGCGCCGACGCCGGCCCTGGCCGAGTCCGGCGGCCCGATCGCGCCCGCCAAGCAGGACAAGATGCAGGCCGGTGAACATTGCGCCTACTGCCTGCCGCACGGCGCCAGCTTCGCGCTGCCGCCCGACGCCATTTCCGCCTTCGGCGTCTTCGCGCATCAGCGCATCGTGCCCCTCCTGTTCTATCGCTCGCCCCAGCCTTTGACGGCCTGGTCGGCGGCGCGCCCGCGCGGCCCGCCCGCGCTGGCCTGAGCGAAGACCGGCCCGCGCCGGCCCGCTTTCCCCGAATTCCATTCCATTTTTTTGCGCGGCGCGCGTGGCCCTTCGGCGCACCGCCGCGCGCGTCGGCCGGCCCGTTCCGGCGCGGCCGCGCCCTACCCACTGAAAAGAGAACCACCATGAAAAAACACATTTCCGCATTCTTCGCCGCGCTGTTGCTGAGCTCCTGCGCGCTGGCCCAGGTGAGCGTGACGGCGCCGTGGATACGCGCCACCGTGCCGCAGGGCAAAGCCACCGGCGCCTTCATGCAGTTGCGCTCGGCCCAGGCGACGCGCCTGCTGGCGGTGCGCAGCGACGTCGCCGGCATCGCCGAAGTGCACCAGATGGATATGGCCGGCGGGGTCATGAAGATGCACGCCGTGGACGGCGTCGACCTGCAGGCGGGCAAGACACTGAATCTGGCGCCGGGCGGTTTCCACATCATGCTGATGGACTTGAAGCGCCAGTTGAAGGAGGGTGAAACGGTGACGCTGACCCTGGTGCTGCAACAGCCGCACAAGAAGCAGGAAACGCTGGAGGTGAAGGTGCCGGTGAAGGCGCTGACCTACGTCAACCCGGACCAGGGCCGCGCCCCGGCGATGGCGCACTGAGGGGACGATCATGAGTAAGACATTCATGACGCCGGGCGTGCTCTCGCCGGCGGCGCCGGCGCGCGCCCATATCACGCAGGAGCAATCCGGCGCGCCGGCTCACCAGCATTGAAACGGACCTCAAGTGAAACGAATTGAATTGCAATACAAACCGCTGGCCTTGCTGTTGGCGGTGATGGGCGCGGCCGGCCCGGCCAGCGCCGACCATCAGCCGAAGGCGCTCGACGTCGTGACCATCAACGGCGGCCGGCCCAGCTCGCTGCCGACGCAGATTCCGACCACCATTGAAGGCATCAGCGGTGCCCAGATCGAAGACAGGATCAACGCCACCGACAGCGAAGACGCGCTGAAATACTTCCCCAGCCTGAACGTGCGCAAGCGCTACATCGGCGACTACGACCACGCCGTGCTGGCCAGCCGCGCCTCGGGCACCGGCAACAGCGCCCGTTCGCTGGTCTACGCGGACGGCATCCTGCTCTCCAACCTGCTCGGCAACGGCGCCTCCTACACGCCGCGCTGGGGCCTGGTGTCGCCGGAGGAAATCGAGCGCGTCGACGTGCTGTACGGGCCGTTTTCGGCCGCCTATCCGGGCAACTCGGCCGGCGCCGTGGTCGACTACCAGACCCGCATGCCGACCCGCTTCGAGGCCCATCTGAAGCTGTCGGCCTTCGGTCAGCAGTACCGGCAATACGGCAGCGACGCGCGCTTCATCGGCAGGCAGGGCAGCGCCGCCATCGGCGACCGGCAAGGCGCCTGGTCGTGGTGGGTCGATGTGTCGCGCCTGGACAGCAAGGGCCAACCCATCGCCTTCGCCAACCGCCTGGTCTCGGGCGGCGGCAAGGCCGGCGGCGTGCCCGTGACGGGCGCCCTGGCGGATAAAAATCCGGCCAACCAGGATTGGCTGATCCTGGGCGCCAGCAATCAGATCGACACGCTGCAGGACCACGCCAAGGTGAAGCTGGCCTACGACGTCTCGCCGACCCTGCGCGCCAGTTACACGCTGGGCTGGTGGAAGAACCAGGTCACGCGCACGGCGGACTCCTATCTGCGCGACGCGGCCGGCGATCCCGTCTACCAGGGCACGGTGAACATCGGCGGCAAGAGCTATGTCCTGCAGCCGTCCGATTTCGCGCCCAGCATAGGCGCGCTGGAACATCTGATGCATGGCTTCTCGCTGAAAAACCACGCCAGGGGCGTGTTCGACTGGGAAGTGGCGGCCAGCCTGTACGACTACGCGAAGGATCAGGTGCGCACGCCGAAGAACGCGGTGCCGGACGCGCGCACGAACGGCGACGGCAAACTCACCGACATGGGCGGCAGCGGCTGGAACACGCTGGCGCTGAAGGGCATCTGGCGCCCGGACGGCATGGCCGGCGCGCACATCGTCGATTTCGGCCTGCAGCGCGACGGCGCCAAACTGCGCACCCGGGTGCTCAGCAACGGCGACTGGATCAACGCCGGCGGCGGCGCGCCGTTCGCCACCTTCAACGGCGACACCTCGCTGCTCAGCCTGTACGGCCAGGACAGCTGGCGCATCAACGCGCTGTGGAAGGCGACGCTGGGCGCGCGCCTGGAGCGCTGGCAAGCCTTCAACGGCCAGGTCTCGAACGCCGTCTCGCCCGCGCCGCTGCGCTTCGGCGAGCGCGCCGAGACGAGCTGGTCGCCCAAGGCGGCGCTGGCCTACCGGGCCGGCGACGAGTGGACGCTGAAGGCCTCGGCGGGGCGCGCGGTGCGCAATCCGACGGCGGCCGAACTGTTCCAGGGCACGATAGAGAACGGCAAGATCAACAACACCGATCCCCTGCTGCGGGCGGAGAAATCGTGGACCGGCGAGCTGACGGCGGAGCGGGCGCTGCGGGCGGGCAGCCTGCGCGCCACGCTGTTCCACGAGGACACGCGCGACGCCCTGTACTCGCAAGCCTTGACGGCGCAGGTGAGCACGATCCAGAACGTCGGCAAAATCCGCACCACGGGGCTGGAGCTGGCCTACCAGGCCGACGAGGTGCTGGTGCACGGCCTGTCGCTGAGCAACAGCCTGACCTATGCCGACTCCAGGATCGTCAGCAACGACGCGCTGCCGGCCAGCGTCGGCAAACGCCAGCCGCGCGTGCCGCAGTGGCGCGCCACGCTGCTCGCCTCCTACCATGTGGGCGACAAGTGGACCGGCAGCTTCGGCGCGCGCTACAGCGGCAAGCAGTACAACACGCTCGACAACAGCGATCCGCACGGCGCGACCTACACCGGCAGCTCGACGTATCTGGTCGCCGACGTGCGCCTGCGCTACCGCATCGACAATCAGTGGACGGCCTCGGTCGGCATCGACAACTTGAACAACGCCAAGTATTGGGCCTACCATCCCTATTCGCAGCGCACCCTGCTGGCGGAATTGAAGTTCGATTTGTAGGAGCGATGCCCGGAGATGATCCGGGCATTTTTTTGCCTTCCTCCCCTTGATCCGGGAAGAATGTTTTGGCGCGGAGGAGGGGGCGCCTCAGTCCTGCCGCGGAGCGGCGCCGAGGCGGTTCACGCCGCCCGAACCGTGCACGCTGCGGCTCACTTGCGGATCGCCGTAATAGTCGATGTCGCCCGAGCCGCCTATGCTGGCGACCAGCGATTGGCGGGCCCAGACGACGGCCTTGCCGGAGCCGCCGATGTTCACTTGCACCTTGCGCGTGTTCAGTTGGCCGGCCAGCACTTCGCCCGAGCCGCCGATGGCGATGTTGAGCTGTTCGGCGGCGCCGCCGGCCGTGAAGTTGCCGCTGCCTCCGATCGACACCGTCACGGCGTCGCTGCGCAGGCGGCGGATAGTGATCGAGCCCGAGCCGCCCACCTCCAGTTGCAGGGTGGGCGTGCTCAGCGCGGCCGCCGAGATCGAACCCGAGCCGCCCACCGTCAGCCGCTCCACGGACTTGGCCTGGACGATGAACTTCAGGACGGTGGGCGCGAGCGTCGCGTTGCGCCGCGCGGGGCGGATTCTCAGCGTGCCGTGTTCCACCACCGTTTCGATCTGCGCCTGCAAATTGTCGTCCGTCTCGACGCTGATGCTTTCACTGTCGCCCAGGCGCAGCTCGACGCTGCCGGGCAGGTTCAGGGCGATCGCTTCGAAGCGCGGCAGGGCGCGCGTTTGCCGGTGCACGGCGCCGTTGCCGCTGACCTTGGCGCTGGAGAACCAGTCGAGCGGCGAGGCCGCCGCCGGCAGGGCCGCCGCCAGGGCCAGGGCGCCCAGCGCGAGCCGGCGCCTGGCGGGTGATGTCGATAGTGTCATGCTGTTTCCCTGTGTCTGCGCGGGGTGCGGCGCTGGCGCCGGTCCCGCATGGTTGAATCGTCAAGCTGCCGGCAAGAATAGTACGTGGGGCGGGCCGGCGGCGCCGGGCCGCTGCGACGGAGCGCAGTCGCGGGCGGCCAGAATGCGCCGCGCTGCGACAGGGCGGCATGAGGTATCATGCCAGTCTTGGGCGCTACGCCCGGCGCGCGCGGATGCCGCGCCACCGTCACAATGACCGGCCGAAGCCGGTCCATACCACTGGAATTACATGCTGATCATCACCATCATACAGGGCAAGGAAAAGAGCTTGCTGGAAGGCCAACCCTGGATTTACGCTTCCGCCATCGCCCGCGTCGAGGGCAAGCCGCAGGAAAAAATGAAGCCCGGTTCGACGGCCATCGTGCAGACGTCGGCGAAGAAATTCCTCGCCCGCGCCGCCTACAACTCGAAGTCGCAGATCCGCGCCCGCGTCTGGACCTTCGATGAAAGCGAACCGGTCGACCACGCGCTGATGAAGCGGCGCGTCAAGGCGGCGCTGCAAAAACGCGACGCCAGCATGCGCACCGCCGGCGCCCACCAGTTGCTGACGCTGATCAAGGGCGAGGACGACGGTTTGCCGGGCTTGCTGGTCGAACTGTTCGGCGGCATCGGCGGCTACCTGATCTGCGAATTCCAGGCCGGCGGCGTGGACGCCTGGAAGGTGCCGATCGTGCAAACCTTGATGGCCGAGACCGGCTGCGCGAATGTCTACGAGCGCTGCGATCCCTTGATCCGCAAGGGCGAGGGCTTGCCCGTCATCTCGGGCGCGCTGGCCGGCGAGGAGCCGCCCGACGAAGTCGTCCTGAGCGCCAACGGCGTGCGTTTCGCGCTCGACCTGCGCACCGGCGAGAAGAGCAAGTACCGCTAAAGCGCGCCGCGCGCACGTAACAACGCCCGCTGTCCATACCGTTGCAATCGGTATGGACAGCGGGCGTTTTGCATGCGGCGGCGTGTCAGTCGAGCGGCACGCTGCGGTAGCGGTTCACGTCGAGGGCGGAGACGGCGCCGCCCTTGTTGCCCCAGGACGCGCGCAGATAGGTGACGACGGCCGCCACTTCGTTGTCGTTCAGCAGCGGCCCGTAGGCCGGCATGCCGTAGGGGCGCGGATTGCCGGCGGTGCCGGGGGCGAAGCCGCCGTTGAGCACGATGCGGATCGGGTTCACGGCTTCCTCGCCGGTCAGCGCGCGGTTGCCGGCCAGCGGAGGATAGGCGGGCGGCTTGCCGCCGCCGTCGGCCTGGTGGCAGTCGACGCAATGCGTCTCGTACAGTTTGGCGCCGGCCGCCAGTTGCGCCTTGGTCGACGAGGAGGTATCTGGTACCGGCGCCTCTTTCGCTTCGCTCGGGCCGGGCAGGGTTTTCAGGTACAGGGCCATGGCGCCGATGTCGGCGTCGTCCAGATGTTGCAGGCTGGCCTGCACCACCTCGGCCATCGGGCCGAACACGGTGGCGCGCGGCGAGACGCCGGTCTTCAGCAATTGCGCGATGTGGCCGCTGTCCCAGTCGCCCAGGCCGGCCTCGGCGTCCGAGGTCAGCGAGGGCGCGTACCAACCCAGGATCGGAATCAGGCCGCCCGACAAGCCGTCGTCGGTGCCGCCCAGTGTGTTGCGGCTGCTGTGGCAGGCGCTGCAGTGGCCCAGGCCCTGCACCAGATAGGCGCCGCGGTTCCATTCGACGCTCTGCTTGTCCTCGTTGCGGTAGACGGCCGGCTTGAAGTACAGGGCGCGCCAGGCCGCCAGGGCGATCTGCTGGTTGTAGGGGAAGCGCAACTCATGCGGGCGGTTGGCCTGCTGCTGCGCCGGCAGCGACTGGAAGAAGGCGAACATGGCGTCGGCGTCCTCGCGCTGGATCTTCGTGTAGTTGGTGTAGGGGAAGGCCGGATACAGCATGCGGCCATCCTTCGACTTGCCGTTGTGCAGGGCGCGCCAGAAATCGTCGGCCGTCCAGGCGCCGATGCCGTGTTCCTTGTCGGGCGTGATGTTGGGCGAGACGACGCTGCCGAAGGGCGTCTGCAGCGCGCGTCCGCCGGCGTAGGCGGCGCCGCCGCGGGTGGTGTGGCACGCCATGCAGTCGCCGGCCTTGGCCAGGTAGGCGCCGCGCGCCACCAGCGCGGCCGGTGTCAGTGTGTTGGCGGCGGCCGGCGGGCCGATGTCGTCGGCCGGCCAGAGCAGCAGCCGGGCGGCGCCGCCGGCGATGAGGAGAAGGGCGGCGGCGGAGAGGAGTTTTTTCATGGATGCCTGCATTATTGTGGTACGCCGCCGCACTTCAGCGGCAAGGGCAGGGTGTGGGATGTGGCCGGGCGGGCGTCGGGCGGCGCCACTTGCGTGCCGAGCCAGCCGGAGACGGCGCCGATGTCGGCGTCGGACAGGCGGCCGGCCACTTCGCCCATGCAGTCGGGCGTCTGGGCGCGCCGCGCATGGCTTTTCCAGGCGCCGAACTGGGCGTTGATGTAGTCGCGCGGCAGGCCCAGCAGGCCGGGCACGGCGGGCGCCACGCCGGTCAGTTTTTCACCGTGGCAGGCGATGCAGGCGGGGATCTTCTTGGCCGGGTCGCCCAGGGTGACCAGGCTGCGGCCCCGCTCCAGCACGGCGGCCGAGGCGGCGCTGGGCTGCGCCGGCGGGGCCGGCGGATGCTGCTGCGAGAAATACTCGGCGATCTCGTGCAGGTAGGCGTCCGGCATGTGCTCGACCATATACGTCATCAAGGGGTAGCGGCGCCGGCCGTCGCGGAAGTTGAGCAACTGGTTGTACAGATAGCCGGCCGGCTTGCCGGAGATGCGCGGGAAGAAGGCGTCGCTGCGCTCCTTGGCGGCGTGGCAGGCGATGCAGGCCTGAATGCGTTGATCGAGCGTGTCGGGCAGGACGGCGGAGGGGGCGGCCGCCAGCGCGGCGCCGACCGGCAGGGCCGCTAGGACGAGCAGCAGCGCGGCGCGGCGGGCGCGCCCGCGGGCCGGACTTGAAAACATGGACATGGACAATAGCGCCTATAAAATTTGAGCGCCGCCGGTACAGGCAGCGGGCACAAGCATATACCTCCGCGCCGTGGATGAACAGGCTCAGACGTGCGGGCGAATTACGGATCAGTTGGGGAGGCGGAGGAAGCGCGCGCCGGGCGCGGCGCGCGGCGGACGGATGCGGCCGCGGCGGACGCCTCGTTGCTTCAGTTCGGCGCGACGGGCGGCGCGGCGCGCGGCGCCTTGACCGGCGCCACCTTGCCGCCGTCGGCGATCCAGCGCCGGTAGACGCGCAGCGCCACCTGGGCGTCGTCGGCCGCGTAGAGGATCTGCTTTTCGCTCAGGCGCGCGGTGGACCAGTTGGTGGTGGAGATTTTCTTCGACTTCTGCAGGTGCAGGCCGAAGAACTTCGCCACCGCGCTCTTGGCGCCGAGGTCGTTGCGCTGGCCGCCGCGCAGCGCCACGGACAGGTCGAGCACATGCGCCGTGGCGATGCCGAGCTTGCTGCGCAGGCGTTTTAGGTCATCGCTGAGGCCGAATCCGACCTTCAGCGTGGTGTTCGATTCGAGGATGGCCTTGAGCACGTCCAGGGCCGGCTCGGCGCCGATCTGGAACAGGTAGGCGGTGTCGTCGGTGGACAATTGGATCAAATGCGGGCCGGTCGAGCTCTCGCCCTTCAGGAAGGTCGGCTTCGACTCGGTGTCGAAACCGATCGCGTCGGCCGCCAGCAGGGCCGCCATCGCTTGCCGCGCCTGCTCGCCGTTGTGCACCAGGCGCACATCGGCCAGCAGGATGCCCCGGTAGGGCGGCAGCGGCGTTTCGGTTTCCGTACTCATGGGGGCGGATCAGCCCTTGCGCGAGAATTTCGCCGTCAGCTGGTTCAGCTTGTCGGCGCGCACGCGGTTCGCCTCTTCCTCGGCGGCGGCGTCGCGCTCGGCCTTCTTGCGCTCGGCTTCCTTCTTGAAGCGCTGCTGCAGGACCAGGGTCGCGTGGTCGCGGTGCACCTGCGTCACTTCCGCGCCGGCCGCGCCGTCGAGGTCGTAGCGCACCTTGGCTTTTTCCATCATGCGCAGATAGCGCAAGGAGCCGGTGTGGATGCCCAGGGCCGTGCGCATCAGCTTGCGGTCCAGTTCCGGCAGGCGCGCCAGGATCTGTTTGTCGATGCCGATCGCCAGCGGCAGGCAGTCACGGAATGGCGGGAATTGTTCTTGGAACTGCTTGAGCAGGGCGCGCGCGGTCAGCGCGGGTGCGCTCGTTGCTGCTGGCTGTGGGGCGAGGCTAGGCGTGTTCATCGACTTCATTGGTTAGGCAGAAAACGGGAGCATAGCACGCGAGAACGGCAAGTGCATTGACTTTTAAGGCAACAATAGTCATTTTGCCAGACGCGGCGGCGGGCGCAATCGATAAGAAATGTGTATAATGTCTGCTTGCGCTGAACACTGGCTTGCGCCGGATCAGTAGTGCAGGGGATCAGAGCAGTCGTTTTATCGCCACATATTGGGTTTCTTGATGACGCATATTTGATTTGTCAATTATCCAAATATCTGGCCCTGAGGCATAATCTTGCTCTCCTCTATTCTTCACTGAATAATAGATACAAGCCCGTTTTGGTAGCGGGCTTTTTTTCATTCCGCAATGTACCGCGCCAATTTATCTACGCCAGCTTCAGTCCGGGCGCGCCGTTTCCAGGTCGCGTCGGCTTGCGGCGTGTCGATCAATTGGCGCCGCTGCGTTTAGAACGGCAGCCGCAACACACGCTCCATCGAGTCCGATTTGCAGGCTTAGGTGGGATCATTCACTTCGCGCCGAAACCATGTGGTCTCGCATAGAGAGAGATATTTGATGAAAAATACGCCCAAAACATTAACGTTGTCCGCCAAGACGCCACGCACTGCGTCGGCACAACTGGCGGTGCCAAAAACGACTCTATCTTACTTCATCGACAATGCGCAAGCGGATATTACCCAGGCGCCCAGCACGGTGACGGTAGTGAAGAAGTCCCGTTCGCGCCTGCTCGCCGTGCCCGTGCCGGGCCAGGAGCCGGCGGCCGAGGCGCCGCAAGCGCCCGCCGAGGCCGCCGTCGAGGGCGCCGAAGCCGCCGCCGCGCCGGCCAAGAGCGTCACCGTCAAGCTGGCCGCCGCGCCGCGCAAGGCCACCGAAAGCGCCGCCACCGCGAAGATCGCCGTGACGGCCCGCTCGAAAGTGGTGCGCGCTAAGATGGAGCCGTCGGCCGTGGTCATCGTCACCGGCGCGCCGGCCGTCAGCCAGACCACCGACGCCGACGCGCTGGCCGCCATCGACACCTCGAACTACTTCCTGCCCACCGTCAAGGTGCCGGGCCGCCGCGGCCGCAAGCCGAGCGAGTTCACGCCGGAAAACGACGAAGTGGCGGCGCTCAACGCCGTCGAGCGCGCCGAACTGAAGGCCGTCTCGAAGGCGCGCGACCGCAAGGCCAAGGGTGGCGCGTCCGACGCCCACACCGGCGACGCCGAAGCGACCGCCGCCGACCTGGAGCGGCGCCGCCAGCAGATCAAGGGCTTGATCAACATGGGCAAGGAACGGGGCTTCCTGACCTACGCCGAGATCAATGACCAATTGCCGGAAAACATCATCGATCCGGAGGCGATCGAAGGCATCATCGCCACCTTCAACGACATGGGCATCGCGGTCTACGAACGGGCCCCTGACGCGGAAAGTTTGTTGTTGACCGACAACGTCGCCACCGTCACCAGCGACGACGAAGTCGAGGCGGCCGCCGCCACGGCCCTGTCGACCGTCGATTCCGACTTCGGCCGCACCACCGATCCGGTGCGCATGTATATGCGCGAAATGGGCGCCGTGGCGCTGCTCACGCGCGAGGGCGAGATCGAAATCGCCAAGCGCATCGAGGGCGGCCTGAAGGACATGATCCAGGCCATCTCGGCCTGCCCGACGACGATCGCCGAGATCGTCGCGCTGTCGCAGAAGATCGCCCGCGACGAAATCAAGGTCGATGAAGTCGTCGACGGCTTCGTCGACCTGAACGAATCGAGCAACGCGCCGGCCCCGGCCGCCGCGCCGGCCGCCCCCGCCGCCCCCGGCGAGGAAGAGGAGGAGGAAGAGGAAGAGGAAGACGGCGACGCCAACGGCGGCGCGGCCGGCTTCTCCAGCGAGCAACTGGCGCAACTGAAAAAGAACGCGCTGGAGAAATTCGCCACCATCTCTAGCCAGTTCGACAAGATGCGCAAGGCGCCCGACGGCTACAACTCCAAGCCCTACATCAAGGCCCAGGAGGCGATCTCCCAGGAACTGCTGGGCATCCGCTTCACCGCCAAGGTCGTCGAGAAGCTGTGCGACACCCTGCGCAGCCAGATGGACGAGGTGCGCCACATCGAGAAGGCCGTCATCGAACTGTGCGTCAACAAATGCGGCATGCCGCGGGCCCACTTCATCAAGGTCTTCCCGGGCAACGAGTGCGACCTCGACTGGGTCGACGGCGAAGTCGATTGCCGCTATCCCTACAGCGCCATCCTGGGACGCAACGTGCCGGCCGTCAAGGAGCTGCAAAAGAAGATGATCGACCTGCAGGCGCGCGTGGCGCTGCCGCTGGCCGACCTGCGCAAGATCAACAAGCAGATGGCGGCCGGCGAAAAACGCGCCCGCCACGCGAAGCGCGAAATGACGGTCGCCAACTTGCGCCTGGTCATTTCGATCGCCAAGAAATACATCAACCGCGGCCTGCAATTCCTTGACCTTATCCAGGAGGGCAACATCGGCCTGCTGAAGGCGGTCGACAAGTTCGAATACCGCCGCGGCTACAAGTTCTCGACCTACGCCACCTGGTGGATACGCCAGGCCATCACGCGCTCCATCGCCGACATGGCGCGCACCATCCGCGTGCCGGTGCACATGATCGAGACGATCAACAAGATGAACCGCATCTCGCGCCAGATCATGCAGGAGACGGGCAGCGAGCCGGACCTGGCGACCCTGGCGATCAAGATGGAAATGCCGGAGAACAAGGTGCGCGAGATCATGAAGATCGCCAAGGAACCGATTTCGATGGAAACGCCGATGGGCGAGGACGGCGATTCGCAACTGGGCGACTTCATCGAGGACAACACCACCCTGGCGCCGCTGGACGCCGCCCTGCACGCCTCGATGCGCAACGTCATCAAGGAAGTGCTGGACTCGCTCACGCCGCGCGAGGCGAAGGTGCTGCGCATGCGCTACGGCGTGGAAATGTCGAACGACCACACGCTGGAGGAGGTCGGCAAGCAGTTCGACGTCACGCGCGAACGCATCCGCCAGATCGAGGCGAAGGCGATGAGCAAGCTGCGCCAGCCTTCGCGCTCCGACAAGCTGAAGACTTTCCTGACGCAGAACTAAGCGCCGGGCTTAGCGGAACTAGCTGAACTAGATGAACTCGACGGGGGCGCCAACAGGCGGCCCCGTTTGCGTTGGCCGGTGCGGCGCGCTGAGCGGCATCAGGATGGACAGCGCCGTGCCGTTGCCGGCGCGGCTGTCGATGATCAATTCCCCGCCGAAGGCGGCGATGCGCTCGCGGATGCTCTTCAGGCCGAAGGAGGCGGCCTTGCCGTCGTCGCCCGGCAGCATGCCCACGCCGTTGTCGGCGATGACGACGGTGATGCCCTGCGCGTTCAGGTTCAGCGACACCTCGACGGCGCTGGCCTGGGCGTGGCGCAGGATGTTCGCCAGCGATTCCTGGATGACGCGGAAGATCGCCGCCGTCTGGCGGTTGTCCAGGCGCGTGTTGGCGCTGTCGTCGAGGATGATCAACTGGTAGCGGATCGGGCTGCGCCGCTCGAACTGCTTGAGCAGCCATTCGACGGCCGCGCACAGGCCCAGTTCCAGGGTGCTGGGATGCAGGTCGTTGATGATCGCGCGCACCGACTTGATGGTCGCGTCGATGGTGTCGAGCACGCGCCCGACCTGCTGGTGCAGGCGCGGATGGCTGGCGCCGGTGCGCGCGTGCAGCATCGCCACGTCGATCTTCAGGGCCATCAGGTTCTGCCCCAGGTCGTCGTGGATGTCGAGGGCGATGCGCTTGCGCTCCTCCTCCTTGATGGTTTGCTGGTGGTCCGACAGTTCGCGCAGTTGCAGCAGCGACAGGCGCAGCGCCTCCTCGTTGCGCTTGCGCTCGGTGATGTCGACGCTCATGGCGATCAGCATCAGCGGCTGGCCGGCGCCGTCGTAGAGGGGCTTCTTGAAACTCTGCACCTGGCGGTTTTCCTGCAACTGGGCGTTCCAGATCAGTTCCTCGTCGATCAGCAGGCGGCCGCTGGCGAAGGCGGCGCGGTCGTTGGCGAGGAAGCCGGCCATCTGTTCGGGCGGGAAATGGGCCGCCTCGCCCTGCGCGTCCAGCTCGGCCAGGGTGACGCCCCATTGCTGCTCGCAGGCCTCGTTCATCAGCACGATGTGCGAATCGGCGTCCTTCAGGAACAGCGCCAGCGGCATCATGGAAATGATTTCCTGCAGCCGCTGTTCGCTGTGCGCCAGCGCCTGCTGGGCCGCCTTGCGCACTTCGATCTCGGCGCGCAGCAGCGCGTTGCTGTCCTCCAGTTCGGCCGTGCGCAGGCTGATGCGCCGCTCCAGTTCGGCGTGGGCGATGGTCAGGGCGCGCTCGGCCAGCTTGCGCTCGGTGATGTCGGTCATCATCACCAGCGCGCCGCTGACGCAGCCGTGTTCGTCGTGCAGCAGGCGCCCGCCCACCATCGCCCAGGCGACGCTGCCGTCCATGCGGCGGTATTCCAGGTCGCGCACGCTGACGTCCTCGTTGCGGCTGATCGGGCAGCAGCGCCGCAGCGCCGCCTCGGGCATGAAGTCGCTGACATGGTGGCCGAGCAGCTCGGGCAGGGTGCAGGCCAGCATGGCCGTCATGCGCTGGTTGGCGAAGACGATGCGCTGGCCGGTGTCGGTCAGCCAGATGCCCTCCTGGGCCGTCTCGACGATCTGCCGGTAACGCGTCTCGTTGCCCTGCAGCCGGGTGTAGGCGGCCTGGCGCGACACGGTCAGGCGGCGTATGCGCAGCAGGATGTAGCTGATCAGCGCCGCCATGGTCAGCAGCAGCACGGCCAGGCTGTTGCGGGCGCGCCGGTTCTGCGCCGCCTCGGCGCGTTTCACCAGGGCCAGCTCGGCGCGCTCGGCGCCGACCACGGCGTCGATGTTGCTGCTGCCCTGGGACAGGAAGGCGTCGCTGAGAGCGTGCTCGGCGCCGCTGTCGGCGGACTGGACGGCCAGTTGGGCGGCCAGCAGGGCGCGCAGGGCCTGCAGGCGCGGGTCCGTCTGCGTTCCGCCGCGCGGTCCGCCCTGCGCCAGGCGCTGGGCGAGCGCGCCCAGGGCGGCGTCGCGGCGGCGCAGGTTGGCGGCGGCCGGATAGCGGAAGAAGTGTTGTTGTTCGCCCTGCGCCCGGTACAGTTCGGCCCGCGTCTGTTCCAGCCAGGCCAGGCGTTCGTAGGCCGTGTCCGCTTGCGCGCTGGTGGCGCGCGCCAGCGCCATTTCGCGGCAGGTGACGGCGCCCAGGGCGCTCAGCAGCAGCAACACGGCGCCGACGCCGGCCAGGCTCAGGGTTTCAATCGACCATTTGCGCATCTGCTAGTTCCTCTGGCGAAGCCGGATGGGACGGCGGCCGCGCCACCCGGCGAAAGCGGCTATTGTAATGCGAGTCTTGCTAGATACAATATCTTTTTGATTAATGTTGCCTGTCTCTGGCCTCCCCCGCAGCGGGGCGGGGGAGGCGGGGCGCCTAGCCGGTGTTGCGCAAGCCGGCCGCGACGCCGTTGATCGACAGGTGGATGCCGCGGTGGACCCGCTCGTCGACCTGGCCCGGCTGCTTCGACAAGGCGCGGTGGCGCTTGATCAGCTCGACCTGCAGGTGGTTCAGCGGGTCGAGGTAGGCGAAGCGGTTCATGATCGAGCGGGCCAGCAGGGGATTGCCGGCCAGGCGCTCGCTGTTGCCGGTGATCAGGGCCAGGCAGGACAGGGTCAGCTCATGCTCCTCGCTGATGCGCTTGAAGATGCGTTCGCGCAGGGCCGCGTCGGGCACCAGCTCGGCGTAGCGCGAGGCGATCGCCAGGTCGGTCTTGGCCAGCACCATGTCCATGTTCGACAGCAGCGTGGCGAAGAAGGGCCAGGCCTGGTGCATGGCGCGCAGCGCGGCCAGCTTGTCCTCGCGCGGCGCGCCGCCGGCCGCGTCCAGCCAGGCGCCGACGGCGCTGCCGAAGCCGAACCAGCCCGGCAGCAGCAAACGGCACTGGCCCCAGGAGAAGCCCCAGGGAATCGCCCGCAAGTCCTCGATGCGCTGGTTGGCCTTGCGCGAGGCGGGCCGCGAACCGAGGTTGAGCTCGGCGATCTCGGCGATCGGCGTGGCGGCGAAGAAGTAGTCGGTGAAGCCGGGCGTGTCGTAGACCAGCTCGCGGTAAGCCTTGTAGGCGCGCGCCGAGAGTTCGCCCATCACGCTTTCGAAGCCGGCCAGTTGCGCCGTCTGCGCCGGCGCCGAGGCCTGCGGCGTCAGGCTGGCCTCGAGCGTGGCCGCCACCAGCAGTTCCAGGTTGCGCCGGCCGATGTCGGCGTTGGAGAATTTCGAGGCGATGATCTCGCCCTGTTCGGTCAGGCGGATCTGCCCGTTGACCGTGCCCGGCGGCTGCGCCAGGATGGCTTCGTAGCTGGGGCCGCCGCCGCGGCCGACGGTGCCGCCGCGGCCGTGGAACAGGCGCAGCTTGACGCCGGCGGCGGCGAACACCGTCACCAGGTGCGTCTCGGCCTTGTACAGTTCCCAGTTCGAGGTCAGGAAGCCGCCGTCCTTGTTGGAGTCGGAATAGCCGAGCATGACCTCCTGCAACTGCCCCTGCCCGGCGATCAGCCGGCGCATCAGCGGCAGGGCCATGACGCGGCCCATGATCTCGGCGGCGCACTGCAGGTCGGGGATGGTTTCGAACAGCGGGATCACCATCAGGTCCAGCGCGTCGCCGCGCAGCAGGCCGGTTTCCTTCTGCAGCAGCAGCACCTCGAGCAGGTCGGACACGGTCTCGGTGTGCGAGATGATGTAGTTGCGGATGGCGCGCGCGCCGTAGCGCTGGCGGATCTCGCGCGCCGCGCGCAGGATGCCCAGTTCGGACTCGGTTTCCGCCGAGTAGTTGATGTAGGGCGAGTAGAGCAGGCGCGGCTGGGCCAGTTCGGCCAGCAGCAGGCTTTCCTTGTCCGCCTCGGAGAGGGCGGCGTAGTCGCTCTCCACGCCGCCCTCGGCGAACAGCTCGGCCAGCACGCGCTGGTGCACGTCCGAGGTCTGGCGCATGTCGAGCGAGGCGAGGTGGAAGCCGAAGATGTCGGCGGCCCGCTTCAGGGTCGCCAGGCGCGGCTTGACCAGCGCGCCGCCGTGGTGGCCTTGCAGGGAGTCGACCAGCACCGCCAGGTCGGCGCCGAAGGCCCCCGCGTCGGCGTAGGGCGCGGCCGGGCCGACCTCCTTGCGCAGGATGTTGGTGGCGCCCAAGGCGCGCGCCGTCGCCGCCAGGCGCGCGTAGATGCCGATCAGGGCGCGCCGGTAGGGCTCGTCGCTGCGGTGCGCCGAGGTGTCGGGCGAATGGTCGGCCAGCGCCTGCAGGGCCGGGCTGACGCCCACCATCAGCGTCGAGATCGACAGTTCGGCGCCCAGCGCGTGGGTCTCGTCGAGGTAGAAATCGAGGATGGTGGTGGCGTGGCGCTCCAGGGCGTGGCGCATGGTGCCGGCGTCGACGTTCGGGTTGCCGTCGCGGTCGCCGCCGATCCAGCTGCCCATCTGCACGTAGGGCGCGGCGGCCGGCTGCGCCGCCTCCCGCGGGTAGTGGCTGGCGATGTCGGCCTCGATGTCGTCGTACAGGCCGGGCAGCTCGCGCAGGAAGGTGATGCGGTAGTAGGAGAGGGCGTTTTCGATCTCGTCGGCCACCGTCAGCTTCGAGTAGCGCAGCATGCGCGTCTGCCACAGCGTGGCGACGCGGGCGTGCAGCAACTGCATATTGGCCGTGCGCTCCTTGGGCGTCAGCGGCAGGTCGCGCTCGGCCAGCAGGCGGGCGATGTCGTGTTCGGCGTCGAGGATGCTCTTGCGCTGCACCTCGGTCGGATGGGCCGTCAGGACCGGCGCGATGAGGGCCTCGCGGAAGAAGGTGGCGACGGTGGCGCCGGCCACGCCGGCCCGTTTCAGCTTGTCCAGCGCGAAGCCGACGCTGCCCTGCTGCGGCGCCGAGCCGGCCAGCAGATGGGCGCGGCGGCGGCGGATGTGGTGCTGGTCCTCGGCGATGTTGGCCAGGTGGGAGAAATAGGAGAAGGCGCGCACCACCGAGATGGTTTGCTCGCGGCTGAGCTGTTTCAGCATGCCGTCGAGCTCCTCGGCGGCGCTGCTGTCGGCTTCGCGGCGGAAGCGCACCGAGGTCTGGCGTATCGTTTCGACGACGGCGAACACGGCCTCGCCCTCCTGGTCGCGCAGCACCTCGCCGAGCAGGCGGCCGAGCAGGCGGATGTCCTCCTTCAGGGGCGCGTCCTTGTCGGCGCCGGCGTGTACCTCTGTGACAGTAGCTTCTTTAACCATGTGATAGGACCAAATAAGGTGTATGAGTGGGGGCAAAAGGCTTATGGCCGCGGTCTGCGCGGGAGGCGCATGATAAAATTTGTGATCTTAAACATGTGCAATTAACTGGTGCCCGCCGGTTAGGGCGCACGACAGCGAAAGAACTCGTTTTGAAAGCATCCGAATTGACACTGAATATTCCATCCAGACTGGTCATCGCGTCGCGTGAGAGCCGGCTCGCCATGTGGCAGGCCGAGCATGTGCGCGCGCGCTTGTCTTTATTATATCCGCAGTGCAGCGTCGAGATTCTCGGCATGACCACCCGCGGCGACCAGATCCTCGACCGCGCCCTCTCCAAGGTGGGCGGCAAGGGCCTGTTCGTCAAGGAACTCGAGGTGGCGATGGCCGAGGGCCGCGCCGACCTGGCCGTGCATTCGCTGAAGGACGTGCCGATGGACCTGCCGGCCGGCTTCAGCCTGGCCGCCATCCTCGAGCGCGAGGACCCGCGCGACGCCTTCGTCTCGAACGACTACGCCAGCCTGGCCGAGCTGCCCGACGGCAGCGTGGTCGGCACCAGCAGCCTGCGCCGCCAGTCGCTCATCGCGGCGCGCTATCCGCGCCTGGTGATCAAGCCGCTGCGCGGCAACCTCGACACGCGCCTGGGCAAGCTCGACCGCGGCGAATACGCGGCCATCATCCTGGCCGCCGCCGGCCTGAAGCGGCTCGGCCTGCCGCAGCGCATCCGCGCCCTGCTCGATCCCGAGACCAGCCTGCCGGCCGCCGGCCAGGGCGCGATGGCGATCGAGATCGCCGAGCGGGCCGACGGCGTCGACCTGTTGCGCCTGCTGGCGCCGCTCAACCACGCGGCCAGCGCGCAAGCCGTGGCCGCCGAGCGCAAGGTCTCGAAGGTCTTCGGCGGCAGTTGCCAGATCCCTCTGGCGGCCTTCGCCACCGTCGACGGCGCGACGATGCGCCTGCGCGCCATGGTCGCCACGCCGGACGGCGCGCGCGTCGCCAGCGCCGACCTGAGCGGCGCCGCCGACGCGCCCGAGCAATTGGGCGAGCAGGTGGCCGAATTGCTGCGCCGCCAGGACGCGGCCGGCATCCTCGCCTCCTGCGCCGTCGAGCCGGACGCGCCGCATGCCTGACACCGTGGTGATCACGCGGCCGCTGGCGCAAGCCGGGCCGCTGGCCGCGCGCGTGGCCGCCCTGGGCCGCCCGGTGCAACTGCTGCCGCTGCTGGAAATCCACCCGCTGGCCGACAGCGCCGCGCTGGCGCAGGCCATGCGCGAACTGGCCGACTACGCGATGGTGGCCTTCGTCTCGCCGAACGCGATCGACGCCGCCTTCGCGCACATCGCGGCTTGGCCGGCCGGCGTCACCCTGGCCGTGCTGGGCGAGGGCAGCCGCGCGGCGCTGGCCGCGCACGGCGTCACGCCGGCCTGCGCCGACATCGTCAGTCCGGCGGACGCGGCGCACAGCGATTCCGAACACCTGCTGCAGACGCTCGACCTGGAGCGCCTGCGCGGGCGCCGCGTGCTGATCGTGCGCGGCGAAAGCGGCCGCGAGCTGATCGGCGACGGCCTGCGCCGCGCCGGCGTCGAGGTCAGCGTCGTGGCCGCCTACCGGCGCGCGGTGCCGCCGCTGACGGCGGCGTTGGCCGCCACCCTGCGCCGCCTGCTGGCGCAGGAGAACGACTGGATCATCACCAGCTCGGAGGCGCTGCGCGGCTTGCTGGCCCTGCTGGCGCAATTGCAGGAAGGCGAGGCGGGCGCGCAAATAGCAAGCGATACCGATGCCGGGCCGCAGAGTGCTGTTGTAAAAATGCAACAGCAACATTTAATCGTCCCCCACGCCCGCATCGCCCAAACGGCCGGCGCGCTGGGATTTACCCGGATCACGCTGACAGGTTCAGGCGACGAACGGGTGCTAGCCGCGTTACAATCACGACCATGAATGAATTGCCTACCCTACCAGAACCGAGCGCGGCCCCCGGCGGCGCCATGAATCCCCCCGCCGCGGCGGCCGAGACGCGCAAGCCGGCGCTGGCCGACGCGCTGCAAAGACCGCTGACGATCGCCGTCATCACGCTGGCGATCCTGCTGGCGGCGCAGACCTGGTCGACCCACAACCAGGTGCGCGGCCTGCGCGAGGACGTCGCGCGGCGCCTGCAGAAGGGCGACGCCAGCAACGCCGACACCGGCACCCTGGCGCGCGCCGTGCAGGAGACCAACAAGGAATTGCAGGCCAAGGTCGGCGTGCTGGAGAACCGCCAGACCGAGGCGCAAAGCCAGCAACTGGCGCTCGAGCAACTCTACAACGATCTGTCGAAGAACCGCGACGAGTGGGCCCTGGCCGAAATCGAGCAGGTGCTGTCGACGGCCAGCCAGCAGCTGCAACTGGCCGGCAACGTGCCGGGCGCGCTGATCGCGCTGCAGAACGCCGACCGCAGCCTGTCGCGCTCCGACAAGCCGCAGTTCATCACCATCCGCCGCGCCATCGCCAAGGACACGGAAAAGCTGAAATCGCTGCCCAGCGTCGATTCGGTCGGCGTCGCGCTGCGCCTGGACGCCGTCATCGCCCTGATCGACGCGCTGCCCATGCTGGCCGACGAAAAGCCGGCGCTGCCGGCGCCCAAGCCGGGCAAGGCCAGGGCGCCCGCCAAGCCGGGCGCCGCCGCGCCCGCGCCGACCAGCCCGTGGCTGCTCAAATTGCAGGAGGTGTGGAGCAGCTGGAGCAGCGAAATGTGGGTCGACGTGCGCCAGTTGATCCGCGTGCGCAGCGTCGACACGCCGGACGCCCTGATGCTCTCGCCGACGCAGGCGTATTTCCTGCGCGAAAACGTCAAGCTGCGCCTGCTCAACGCCCGTCTGGCGCTGCTCTCGCGCAACGAGGCGGCCTTCCGCAGCGACTTGATCCTCGCCCAGGAGGCGCTGCTCAAGTATTTCGACGTTCGCGCCAAGCCCACCCAGACCGCGCAAACCCTGTTGCGCCAGGTACAGGCAAGCAATCTCGCCATTGAGATGCCGACCCTGTCCGACAGCCTGAACGCGGTCCGCAACTACAAAGCGAAGCCCTAAGCCCCATGCGTCTATTTCTCTGGTTACTCGCGCTGATGGCCACGGCCATCGGCATCGCCGTGACGGCGCGCTTCAATCCCGGCAACGTGGTGCTGTTCTATCCGCCGTATCGGATGGACCTGTCGCTGAACTTCTTCCTGCTGCTGCAGGTGCTGCTGTTCAGTCTCCTGTACCTCTTGATCCGGGCCTTCCGCAGCACGCTGAAGATGCCGGTCCGGGTGGCCGCCTACCGCCTGCGCAAGCGCGAGCGCGACGGCAACAAGAACCTGCGCGACGCCCTGAAGGCCTTGTTCGAGGGCCGTTTCGGGCACGCCGAAAAAGCCGCCCAGCGCGCCACCGAACTGGCCGAGAACGCCGGTCTGGCGGCCCTGATCGGCGCCCGCGCCGCGCACCGCATGCGCCAGGCCGAGCGGCGCGACGGCTGGCTGGGCAAGGTGGCCGGCGACGCGACGCTGAAAACGGCGCGCCTGATGACGATGACGGAGTTGCTGGTCGACGATCACCAGCCGGAGGCGGCGCTGGAGGCGGTGCGCGAGCTCAACACCAGCGGCACGCGCCACATCCACGCCCTGCAATGGTCGCTGAAGGCCCAGCAGCAGGCGAAGAACTGGCCGGAAGTGCTGCGCCTGGTGCGCTCGCTCGACAAGCACCGCGCCCTGCATCCGGCGCTCTCCGCGCGCCTGCGCGAACTGGCCTACGACGACATGCTGTCGGACCGCTCGCACGACGCCGAGTCGGTGCTGCGGGTCTGGTCGACGGTGCCCTCGGCCGACCGCATCACGCCCTACGTGGCGTGCCGCGCGGCGAACGCCTTCAACGAGCGCGGCCTGCACGACGAGGCGCGCCTGGTGGCCGAGGAGGCCCTGGCGGCGAACTGGGACGAGCGGGTGGTGCGCGCCTACCGCGCGGCGGCCGCGCCGGCCGGCTCGGCGGCCCTGCTGGCGCAGATCGAGCACTGCGAGCATTGGCTCAGACAGCGCCCGACCGACGCCGAACTGGCGCTGACGCTGGGCGCGCTGTGCCTGAAGCAAAAACTCTGGGGCAAGGCGCAGCGCCACCTGGAACAGGCGCTGTCGGACGCCGGCGACGCGCGCATGGTGCGCGAAGCCCATTTGAAGCTGGCGCAGCTGCACGACGCGCTGCAACAGCCGGACGAGGCGGCGGCGCACTACCGCCAGTGCGCCCTGGCCACGATTCTGTAGGCGCGGCCCGTTTTTCGCAGGAAGAACGGGCCGTTTCGCTTGCTGCGCTGCACCAAGCGTCGCTATAATTGCGACACTAGAAAACATTGTCCGCCCATTGAGGAACCACCATGAGTCTGAATAAAGTGTCATCCGGCCGCGACCTGCCGAACGATTTCAACGTCATCATCGAAATCCCGATGAACGCCGATCCGATCAAGTACGAAGTCGACAAGGAAAGCGGCGCCATTTTCGTCGACCGCTTCATGGGTACCGCGATGCACTATCCGTGCAACTACGGCTACGTTCCGAACACCCTGTCCGAAGACGGCGACCCGGTCGACGTGCTGGTCATCACGCCATTCCCGCTGATCCCCGGCGTGGTGGTGCGCTGCCGTCCCATCGGCGTGCTGAAAATGAGCGACGAAGCGGGCGAAGACGCCAAAGTGCTCGCCGTGCCGGTCGACAAGGTGCTGTCCATCTACAGCCACTGGCAGAAGCCGGAAGACCTGAACGAACTGCGCCTGCGCCAGATCCAGCATTTCTTCGAGCATTACAAGGACCTGGAAAAGGGCAAATGGGTCAAGATCGACGGCTGGTACGGCCCTGAAGACGCGAAAGCGGAAATCCTCAGCGGCGTCGCCGCGTACAAGAAGCAAAGCGCGGCCGAAGCCTCCTAAACCGAGCTCCCGCCCATCGCACAACGCACTCGCGCCGTCAAGGCCGAGTGCGTTTTTTTATGGCGGGACGCATGACGCCGATCAAGGCCGCGGGGGGCGCGCCGGCCCTGACCGGAACCCGCGCCGACCGCGCCGATCTGATTTCATATGGGGCGGGTGCCGCCCACTCTGGGAGCCGGAAATGCATGCGACGACCGCGCGGCTGCGCTACTGGTGGGTGTTCGCCCTGCGCGGCGCGCTGGGCGTGCTGTTCGGCGTGGTCGCGCTGGCCATGCCCGGCTTGACGCTGCTGTCGCTGATCGCCGTGTTCGCCGTCTACGCGCTGCTGGCCGGCATCGTGGCCGTGGCGGGCGCGCTGAGCAACCGCCACAACGCCAGCGACTGGTGGATACTGCTCACGCTGGGCCTGGCCGGCATCCTCGCCGGCGCGCTGGCCAGCCTGCACCCGGCGCTGACGGCGCTGGTCCTGGTCATCGTCATCGGCCTCAACGCCATCCTCACGGGCCTGCTCGACATCATGCTGGCGGTGCGCCTGCGCAACGTGGTGCGCGGCGAATGGCTGTTGCTGCTGAGCGCGGCGACGTCCCTGGCCTTCGGCGCGCTGATCATCGCCTACCCGGGCGCCGGCGCGCTGGCGCTGGTGTGGCTGATCGGCACCTACGCGCTGCTGACGGGGCTGCTGTATCTGGTCATGGCCTATCGCGCCTACATGGCCGAAGCCCGCCCGCCCACGCCGTCCGGCGACGGCGGGCGGGTGGAGCGGCGCAGCGGCGAGCGGCGCATGAGGCCGGCCGGACACTAAACAGGGAGGCGGAGATGACGATAGCGAAAATCGACAAGGCGCATTGGCACGACTACTTCGGGCGGATGTCGGCGCTGCTGATTGGCAAAAGCGTCGAGGTGGAGGTGGACGCGCTGGAAATCGGCAGCCACATCGCCGCCGAATGGGTGCCGCTGCTGGGCTTCGTCTACGACGTGCACAGCGACATCCTGGCCGTGACGGTGGAGGGCCTGGACCATATGATCCGCCACCCGCAGCAGGTGCACGTCGACATGCTCGGCAGCGAACTGCGCAGCCTGGAAGTGGTCGACAGCGAGCTCTACCACCACGTCATCAAGCTGCGCGAACCCCTGCTGCTGCCGGCGCCGCATTGAGGCGGGCGCGTCGGCGCGTCCGTGCGGCGCGCCGGCACGCGGGGCGGGTGGGGCGGCTACTCCCCCTTGCGGAAGGGCGTGCGCTCGTTCAGTTCGTCGATATAGGCTTCGATGCCGCCGCTTTCCCGCTCCAGGAAGCGCTCGACGGCGTCGGCGAAGGCAGGGTGGGCCAGCCAGTGCGCCGACCAGGTCTTTTGCGGCAGGAAGCCGCGCGCCATCTTGTGCTCGCCCTGGGCGCCGCCCTCGAAGGTGGCGATGCCGTGGGCGATGCAGAACTCCAGCGGCTGGTAATAGGAGACCTCGAAATGCAGGCAGGGCACATGCTCGAGCGCGCCCCAATAACGGCCGTACAGAGTGTCGGCGCTGTGGATCAGCAGGGAGGAGGCGATCGCCCGTCCCTCGCGCTCGGCGATGATCAGCAGTATGTTGTGCGGCATGCCGCGGCCTATGCGCAGGAAGAAATCCAGGTTCAGATACGGTGAGGAGCGGTGCTCGGCGTAGGTGTTGCTGTAGCAGCGGTGGAACAGGCGCCAGTCGGCCTCGCTGGCGTCCCGGCCGCGCACCCGGCGCAGCGTCACGCCGGCCTCGGCCACCTTGCGTCGTTCGGCGCGGATGTTCTTGCGCTTCTTTTGCTCCAGCGTGGACAGGAAGGCCTCGAAGTCGGCGTAGCCCTCGTTGATCCAGTGAAATTGCACGCCGCTGCGCAGCATGAAGCCGGCCTCCTGCAACTGCAGCGCCTGCTCTTCGGGCGGGAACAGCACATGGCTCGATGAGACGCCGGCCGTCTCCTGCCGCCTCAGCAGCGCCGCGACCAGGGCGGCGCGCGCGGCGCCGTCCACGGCCAGCAGGCGCGCCCCCGCCACGGGCGTGAAGGGGATGGCCGAGAGCAGCTTCGGATAATATTCCAGGCCGTTGCGCTGGTAAGCCTCGGCCCAGGCCCAATCGAACACGTACTCGCCGTAGGAGTGCGACTTCAGGTAGAGCGGCATCGCGGCGGCCAGGGTGGCGCCGCGCCACAGCGCCAGATACGCGACTTGCCAACCGGTGTCGGCGCTCACGCAGCCGGAGGCGTGCAGCGCGTGCAGGAAGGCGTAGGAGAGGAAGGGATTGGCGTCGGCCTGGGCGGCGAGCAGCGCCGACCAGTCCGATTCGCCAATTTCGGCCAGAGAAGAAACGATACCCGTGCGATAATCCATTTTTGTCGGTCTGCATTCCCAGCCATTGTCGGGCCGCTGTTCGCCCCCGGGATCGGTCCCGCTTTACCACAACGAATTTACCACTATCGCCATCATGACAGTCAAAGTCGCAATCGCTCAAATGAACAGTACGGTCGGCGATCTGGCCGGCAACAGCGCCAAGATCTTCGCCCTCTGCCGCCGCGCCCACGAGGCCGGCGCCGACATCGTGCTGACGCCGGAATTGTCGCTGGTCGGCTATCCGCCCGAAGACTTGCTGCTGCGCAGCGCATTCTACGCAAAAACGCAGGAAACGTTTGCGGCGCTGGCCCGCGACCTGGCCCAGTTCAAGGATCTGCACGTCGTCGTCGGCTTGCCGCTGATGGAGGAGGGCGGCGCGCGGCGCTACAACGCCGCCTCCGTGCTGCTCAACGGCGAGGTGCTGGGCAGCTACCGCAAGCACGATTTGCCGAACACCACGGTGTTCGACGAGAAGCGCTATTTCTCCTCCTCCGACGCGGCGCTGGTGTTCGCCGTCAAGGGCGTGCGCTTCGGCCTGAACATCTGCGAGGACACCTGGTACGAACACGCGCCGATCCGCGCCAAGGAGGCCGGCGCGCAAGTGCTGCTGGTGCCGAACGGCTCGCCCTACCACATGAACAAGCAGCACCTGCGCTACGAAGTGATGCGGCAGAACGTCTGCGCGCACGGCATGGCGCTGGTGTACGCCAACCTGGTCGGCGGCCAGGACGAGCTGATCTTCGACGGCGACTCCTTCGTCATGGACGCGGCCGGCACGATCTGCGCCCAGCTCAAGCATTTCGAGGAAGACTTCCAGGTGGTCGAATTCGAGGGCGCGCGCCCGCTCCCGGCGCCCCTGCCCGCGCCGCTGTCGGACGAGGCCCAGGTCTACCGGGCGCTGGTGCTGGGCGTGCGCGACTACATCGGCAAGAACGGTTTTCCAAGCGTGCTGATCGGCATGTCGGGCGGCGTCGATTCGGCCCTGACCCTGGCCATCGCCGTCGACGCGCTGGGCGCCGACAAGGTGCGCGCGGTGATGATGCCTTCGCCCTACACGGCCGATATCTCGTGCATCGATTCGCGCGACATGGTCGAGCGTCTTGGCGTACGCTACGACGAGATGGCGATCAACCCGATTTTCGACGCCTTCCGCGCCGCGCTGGCGGAGGATTTCGCCGGCCTGGCCGAGGACGCCACCGAGGAAAACCTGCAGGCGCGCATACGCGGCACCATCCTGATGGCGCTGTCGAACAAGCACGGCAGCATCGTCCTGACGACCGGCAACAAGAGCGAGATGGCGGTCGGCTATTGCACCCTGTACGGCGACATGGCCGGCGGCTTCGCCGTCATCAAGGACATCGCCAAGACCCTGGTGTACCGCCTGTGCGCCTACCGCAACGGCGTGGCCGACGTGATCCCGCAGCGCATCCTGACGCGCGGGCCGTCGGCCGAACTGCGTCCGGACCAGCTGGACCAGGATTCGCTGCCGCCCTACGAGGTGCTCGACGCGATCATGCGGATGTATATGGAAGAGAATCGTCCGATCGCCGACATCATCGCGGCCGGTTATCCGCCGGCCGACGTGGCAAGGGTCACGCGCCTGATCAAGATCAACGAATACAAGCGGCGCCAGTCGCCGGTGGGGATACGGGTGACGCACCGCGGCTTCGGGCGCGACTGGCGCTATCCGATCACCTCGAAATTCTACGAATGACCATTATTATCTCAAGGAGCAGACCATGAAACAGATTACCGCCGTTATCAAGCCGTTCAAACTCGACGAGGTGCGCGAAGCCCTGGCCGAAGTCAATGTGACGGGCCTGACCGTGACCGAAGTGAAGGGTTTCGGCCGCCAGAAGGGGCACACCGAGCTGTACCGCGGCGCCGAATACGTGGTCGATTTCCTGCCGAAGGTGAAGGTGGAGGTGGTCGTCGACGACGCCATGGCCGAGCAGGTGGTGGACGCCATCATCAAGGCCGCGCGCACCGGCAAGATCGGCGACGGCAAGATCTTCGTCCAGGACGTCGAGCAGGTCATCCGCATCCGCACCGGCGAAACCGGCCCCGACGCCGTTTGAGCGGCATCGCTTGGGGAGGGCTCAGCGCCCCAGGCGCATATCGAATTTCCAGGTCAGCAGGCGCATGGCGGTGATCGCCGTCGCGCTGGTCCACAGGGCCACGTCGGCGGCCACGCCGAAGTGCTTCTGCGCCAGATACAACCAGCAGCCGATGAAGGCGCAGATCGCGTAGGGCTTGCCGTCGCGCAGCACCATCGGAATCTCGTTGCAGACGATGTCGCGCAGCACCCCGCCGAAAATCCCCGTAATCACCCCCATCATCGAGGCGATGAACAGCGGCATGCCCGCGCGCAGCGCCTCGGCCACGCCGGCGATGGCGAACAGGCCCAGGCCGATGGCGTCGGCGATGATGATCAGGCGCTCGGAGACGATCTGGCGCAGCGTGCGGATCAGCGGCGCGGCGATCAGCGCCAGCACGAAGGTGAGGATGGCGTATTCCTGGTGGGCGACCCAGAACAGCGGGCGCTTGTCGAGCAGGATGTCGCGCAGCGTGCCGCCGCCGAAGGCCGTGATGAAGGCGACCGTGAAGACGCCCACCAGATCCATCCGCTTGCGCCGCGCTTCGATAAAACCGGAGAATGCGCCGACCAGGATGGCGATCACTTCGATGACGCGGATCAGCGAGCCTGGCGGCAGATGGGGAGGCATCATGGGCGGACGAATGGGGCTAAATAGAATGCCCATAGGTTAACATGGCGCGGCCCCGAACGGGGCCGCTATGTGGAGCTAGTTTTTACCCGGAGAACGGGCGCGCCGGCTCAGTTTTGCGCCGCGCCGCAACGCACCCTAGCGCACCGCCTGCAGGGCCGCCTGCAGCAGCACGATCAGGGCGCCGTCGCCGCCTTCGGAGGGACGCGCCACGCAGAAGGCGATCACTTCATCCTTTTGCACCAGCCAGCTGTGCACCATCGACTTCAGCACCGGCTCCTGGCTCTTCGAGCTCAGGCCCTTGCCGTGGATCACGCGCACGCAGCGCAGCTTGCGCCGCGTCGCCTGGCGCAGGAATTCGCCCAGGCCGTCGCGCGCGCTGTCGCGGCGCATGCCGTGCAGGTCGAGCTCGTCCTGGATGGGCCAGTGGCCCTTGCGCATCTTGCGCACCATGTCGGCGCCGACGCCGGGCCGGGTGTAGCTCAGCGCCGGGTCTTCGTCCATCAGCGCGTCGACCTCGAACAGGTCCGACAGCGATTCGCGCAGCACGGCGCGGTCGTCCTCTTCCTGCTGGCGCGGCGTCATCGGCCCGGCCGGCGGGCGCGGCGCCAGCGCGTCCTGCTTGGGCATGGGCGCGACCTTGCCCACGCTGTTGCGGAACAGATCCGTCTCGTGCGCCACCACGCGCGCGCGCAGCGCGCGCTGGACCGTTTCGGCGGCGCGCGCCTCGGCCTGGTCCTTGAGCGTACCGCGCAGGGATTTCAGGTCGGCGAAGGTTTTCAAGGACGACATGGACCTTACTCCTGGCCTTCCAGGTAGCGCTGGGCGTCCAGCGCGGCCATGCAGCCGGTGCCGGCGCTGGTGATGGCCTGGCGGTAGATGTGGTCCTGCACGTCGCCGGCGGCGAAGACGCCCGGAATGCTGGTGGCCGTGGCCATGCCTTCCAGGCCGGTGCGGGTCTTGATGTAGCCGTTGTGCATGTCCAACTGGCCTTCGAAGATGCCGGTGTTGGGCTTGTGGCCGATGGCGATGAAGACGCCGTGCACGGTCAGCGGCGTCACCGCGCCGTCGATGGTCGACTTGATGTTCACGCCCGTCACGCCGCCTTCGTCGCCGGTCACTTCGTCCAGGGTGTGGTTGTACTTCAGGACGATCTTGCCTTCGGCCACTTTGGCGTTCAGGCGGTCGATCAGGATCGCCTCGGCGCGGAACTTGTCGCGGCGGTGGATCAGCGTGACCTTGTCGGCGATGTTCGACAGGTACAGCGCCTCCTCGACGGCGGTGTTGCCGCCGCCGACGACGGCCACTTCCTGGTTGCGGTAGAAGAAACCGTCGCAGGTGGCGCAGGCCGACACGCCCTTGCCCATGAAGGCCGTCTCCGACTCCAGGCCGAGGTACTGGGCCGAGGCGCCGGTGGAGATGATCAGGGCGTCGCAGGTGTACTCATGGCTGTCGCCGATCAGGCGGATCGGTTTTTCGCTCAGCTTGGCGGTGTGGATGTGGTCGAACACGATGTCGGTGTTGAAGCGCTCGGCGTGCTGCAGGAAGCGCTGCATCAGTTCCGGACCCTGCACGCCCAGCGGATCGGCCGGCCAGTTTTCGACGTCGGTGGTGGTCATCAGCTGGCCGCCCTGCTCGACGCCGGTGACCAGCATCGGTTTCAGGTTGGCGCGGGCGGCGTACACCGCGGCGCTGTAACCGGCAGGGCCGGAGCCGAGAATCAAAACGCGGGCGTGTTTGGTAGTGGTCATAGGGGGCTTCTAATTAAGTTTGATGGACACGATGTGGGGCCGATCGCCGCAAGAACAAGGCGCGCGGCCGCCGCCGGCCGGATGGCGCCGGGCGGGCCGGCTGGCGCGCCTCGCGCCCGCGCCAGCACTGGCGAGATTATAGACGAAGCCGCGCGCGCCGATGAATCGTAGCGGCCGCTCGGGCATATATGCCTTAGAATACCCGTATATGGGTATTTCCCTGCCCGCAACAAGAGCATCGTTGCATCGCTTCCTAGAGTATGACGAAACCAAGCCAAGCCACCGCCAACAGCTACACCCGCAGCGCGACCGAGCGCCAGCCCCTGCCGAACCGGCTGGTACGCCTATTGTCGGAGGCGCGCTGGTTCGCGCTGGCCGCCTTCGGCCTGTATTTCCTGCTGATCATGATCAGTTTCACCAAGGCCGACCCGGGCTGGTCGCACGCCAGCGTGGTGCCCAAGGTGGCCAACCTGGGCGGGCGCGCCGGCGCCTGGGTCTCCGATCTGCTGTTGTACATCTTCGGCTTTTCCGCCTGGTGGTGGTGCGTCTGCCTGCTGCGCGTGGTGTGGAACGGCTACCGCCGCCTGTCGCAGCGCTTCCTGCTGGAGCGGGAGGCCGATCCCGAGCACCACCAGGAGGGTTTGATCCGCGGCGTCGGCTTCGTGCTCCTGTTCATCGGCAGCATGGGCCTGGAGTTCCTGCGCATGCGTTCCCTGCACGTGCAGTTGCCGCGCGATCCGGGCGGCGTGCTGGGCAGGGTGATCGGCCATTCGGCCGACGTCGCCTTCGGCTTCACCGGCGCCACGCTGCTGCTCTTGCTGCTGTTCGGCCTGGGTTTCAGCCTGTTCTTCCACGTCTCCTGGATGTCGGTGGCCGAACGCATAGGCGGCGCCATCGAAGCCGCCTTCGACTGGTTCGTGCTGCGCTACGAGGACCGCGAAGACCGCCGCCAGGGCGAAGTGGCGGCCGTCAAGCGCGACGAGGTGGTCGTCATCGAGCGCGCCAAGCATGTCGAAAAGCATGTCGCCGCGCCGCCGGTGAAGATCGAGCCGCAGATCGTCAACGTCGTCAAATCCGAGCGCGTCGAGAAAGAGCGCCAGGCCACGCTGTTCAACGAGCCGACGGACGGCAAGCTGCCGCCGCTCTCGCTGCTCGACGAGGCGCCGCCCTTCGTCGAGACGGTGTCGGTGGAGACGCTGGAATTCACCAGCCGCCTGATCGAAAAGAAACTCTCCGACTTCGGCGTCGACGCCAAGGTCGTGGCCGCCTATCCGGGGCCGGTGGTGACGCGCTACGAAATCGAGCCGGCCACCGGCGTCAAGGGCAGCCAGATCGTCGGCCTGGCGCGCGACCTGGCCCGTTCGCTGTCGCTGACCTCGATCCGGGTGGTGGAAACCATCCCCGGCAAGAATTGCATGGCCCTGGAATTGCCCAATCCCAAGCGGCAGATCGTGCGCCTGACGGAAATCCTCGGCTCCAAGGTGTACAACGACGGCGTCTCCAGCCTGACCATCGCGCTGGGCAAGGACATCGCCGGCAAGCCGGTGGTCGCCGACCTGGCCAAGATGCCCCATCTGCTGGTGGCCGGCACCACCGGTTCGGGCAAGTCGGTGGGCATCAACGCCACCATCCTGTCGCTGCTCTACAAATCCGACCCGCACGACGTGCGCCTGATCCTGATCGATCCGAAGATGCTCGAGATGTCCGTCTACGAAGGCATCCCGCATCTGCTGGCGCCGGTGGTGACGGACATGCGCCAGGCCGGCCACGCGCTGAACTGGGCCGTCAACGAGATGGAGCGGCGCTACAAGCTGATGAGCAAGCTGGGGGTGCGCAACCTGGCCGGCTACAACGCCAAGATCGCCGAGGCGCAAAAGCGCGAGGAGCACATCCCCAACCCCTTCAGCCTGACGCCGGATTCGCCCGAGCCGCTGGAGAAGCTGCCGACCATCGTCATCATCATCGACGAGTTGGCCGACTTGATGATGGTGGTGGGCAAAAAGGTCGAGGAATTGATCGCCCGCATCGCGCAAAAGGCGCGCGCCGCCGGCCTGCACTTGATTCTGGCGACACAGCGCCCATCTGTGGATGTGATCACCGGCCTGATCAAGGCCAACATCCCGACCCGCATCGCCTTCCAGGTGTCGTCGAAGATCGACTCGCGCACCATTCTCGACCAGATGGGCGCCGAAGCCCTGCTGGGCATGGGCGATATGCTCTACATGCCGCCGGGCACGGGCCTGCCGGTGCGCGTGCACGGCGCCTTCGTCTCGGACGAGGAGGTGCACCGGGTCGTCAACCATTTGAAATCGCAGGGCGAACCGAATTACATTGAAGGCATCCTCGAAGGCGGCACACTGGAGGAGGGCGGCGCCGAGGGCGCCAGTCCGGGCGAGGGCGGCGGCGAGGCCGACGCGCTGTACGACCAGGCCGTCGCCGTGGTGCTGAAGAACCGCAGGGCGTCGATCTCGCTGGTGCAGCGTCACCTGCGCATCGGCTACAACCGCGCGGCCCGCCTGCTGGAACAGATGGAGCAGAGCGGCGTCGTGTCAACGATGCAATCGAACGGCAACCGGGACATCCTGGTGCCGGTGGCGAGCGCAGAACAAGGATAAAACGCATGACTCGATTCAAAAAAACCGGCGCGCTGAGCGCCTTGGCCCTCGCCTGCGCCATGCTGGCGGGCGGCGCCTCGGCCAGCGCGCTGGAACAATTCAAGACCTTCGTCTCCGGCACCAAGGCCGCCAAGGGCGAATTCACCCAGCACCAGATCAAGAAGGCCGACGCCGGCGGCAAGGCGAAGGTCTCGACCCCGTCCAGCGGCAGCTTCGAATTCGCCCGTCCCGGCAAATTCATCTGGACCTACATCAAGCCCTACGAACAGTTGCTGCAGGCGGACGGCGAGCAGTTGTTCATCTACGACAAGGACTTGAACCAGGTCACGGTGAAGAAACTGGGCAACGCGCTGGGCTCCTCGCCGGCCGCGATCCTGTTCGGCAGCAACGACCTGGAAAAGAACTTCACGCTGGCCGAGGCCGGCATGCGCGACGGCCTGGAATGGCTGAAGGCGACCCCGAAGGCGAAGGACACCACCTTCGACGACATCAGCATCGGCCTGCGCAACGGCGTGCCGGAAGCGATGGAGTTGCGCGACTCCTTCGGCCAGACCTCGGTGCTGGCGTTCAAGAACTTCCAGAAAAATCCCCCGCAAAGCGCCGCGCACTTTAAATTTGTCATGCCCAAGGGCGCCGACGTCTTCAATAATTAAGGCTGGGGCGGCGTCCGCCGCCTTCCCGCTGCGCAATCGGTACACACCCATGGCAGATTTGTTTTCCACCGCGCCGCGCCAGCCCCTGGCTGAGTCGCTGCGTCCCAAGAGCCTGCCCGAAGTCATCGGCCAGACGCATCTGCTGGGCGCCGGCAAGCCGCTGCGCCTCGCCTTCGAGGCCGGCAAGGCCCATTCGATGATTTTGTGGGGGCCGCCCGGCGTGGGCAAGACCACGCTGGCGCGCCTGATGGCGCACGCCTTCGACAGCGAGTTCATCGCGCTCTCGGCCGTGTTCGCCGGCGTGAAGGATATCCGCGCCGCCATGGACCAGGCCCAGCACAATCTGGATCAGTCCGGCAAGCACACCTTGCTCTTCGTCGACGAGATCCACCGCTTCAACAAGGCGCAGCAGGACGCCTTGCTGCCCTTCGTTGAATCGGGCCTGGTCACCTTCGTCGGCGCCACCACCGAGAACCCCAGTTTCGAGGTCAACTCGGCGCTGCTGTCGCGCGCCCAGGTGTATGTGCTGAAGTCGCTCGACGAAGCCGAGATGAAGCAATTGTTCCACAAGGCGCAGGCGAGCTCGCTGCCGCATCTGGAATTCGACGACGTCGCGGTCGACACGATGATAGGCTACGCCGACGGCGACGCGCGGCGCTTCCTGAACCTGCTGGAACAGGCCGAGACGGCCGCCGGCTCGGCCGGCATCAGCAAAATCGACGCGGCCTTCGTCGACAACGCGCTGACCCTGAATTCGCGCCGCTTCGACAAGGGCGGCGACAATTTCTACGACCAGATTTCAGCCCTGCACAAGTCCGTGCGCGGCTCCAATCCGGACGCCGCCCTGTACTGGTTCTGCCGCATGATAGACGGCGGCGCCGATCCGAAATACCTGTCGCGGCGCATCGTCCGCATGGCCTGGGAGGATATCGGCTTGGCCGACCCGCGCGCCATGCAGATGGCCAACGACGCGGCCGCGACCTATGAGCGCCTGGGTTCGCCGGAAGGGGAGTTGGCCCTTGGGCAGGCCGTGATCTACCTGGCCATCGCGGCCAAGAGCAACGCCGGCTACAACGCCTTCAACACGGCGATGGCCTTCGTCAAGCGCGACAAATCGAAAGAGGTGCCCGTGCATCTGCGCAACGCGCCGACCAAGCTGATGAAGGAACTGGGTTACGGCCACGCCTACCGCTACGCGCATGACGAGCCGGACGCCTACGCCGCCGGCGAAACCTATTTCCCGGACGGGATGGCGGAGCCGGGCTGGTATCGCCCCGTGCCGCGCGGCCTGGAAAGCAAGATCGCCGACAAGCTGGCGTGGTTGCGCGAACTGGATCGCAAGGCCGGCAAGGCGTAAGCGATCCGCCGCCGCGCATCCCGGCCCATAGGATGCGCGGCGGCGTGAAACCGCGTCGTCACGAGGCGATTTTATTGTCGCCGAACAGGCCGCGGCGCAAGCGGCCCAGGGCATCCGAGGCCTTGCGCCCGGTGCGCGCCAGCCAGGCCTGTCCCGGCAGCGCCGGCTGCCTGACCCGGATGCGGCCGTTGCCGATGGCTTCGATCAGGGTCAGCCCGTCGTTCGGGATGATGAAGACATTACCTTGGCGCAGGGAGAAGTCGATCCGCTCGCCGTAGGCGGTGATCAGGGCGCGCCCCGACACGCACTCGATGCGGTGGCCCGCCGCGTTGCTCATGCGCAGCAGATGCTTGTCGCTTAATTCATAATCGGCGTGGTGTTGTTTCGTCATTGCGTTCTCCCTGGCTGTGAAATCATGGGATCAGAATACGTTGTCGCCGCCGACCATAACAGATGCAATAAACCGCTATTGTTACCGGCACAGTCGCGTCTGGGCTAAACTGTGATGGTTAAAATTGCAGGCAACTGTATCTGTCTGCCCACCCCGGGTGTGCCTCACAATCGTCGGATGTCCATGTCAATCAATCTCTACGAAATTCTGGCCAACGAACTCGGCTCCCTGATCGCCAGCCGCGTCCTGGCGCCCGGTGACCGCCTGCCCTCGATCCGCCACCTGGCGCAGCAAAAGCGCCTCTCGATCAGCACCGTGATGCAGGCGCTGCGCCTGATGGAGGACCGCGGCCTGGTCGAGGCCAAGCCGCAGGCGGGCTTCTACGTGCGCCACCGCGCCAAGATGCTGGCCGTGATGACGGACACGCAGAACCTGAAGGAGCCGGCCTATGTCGGCATCAACAACCGCCTGATGCGGGTGCTGAGCCTGAACGAAACGCCCGGCATCATCCAGCTCGGCTCGGCCTGGCCGCCCGACGAGATGCTGCCGATCAAGCGCGTGCAGCGCACCGTCAGCGCCGTCTCGCGCCGCGAGCCCGAGCTGCTGGCCAGGGTCAGCGTGTTCGAGACCAACGAACCGGGCTTCCTGCGCCAGATCAGCCGGCGCGCGCTGGACTGGGGCCGCCTCGACCCGGAGGAGATCATCGTCACCGGTTCCTGCACCGAAGCCATCAGCCTGTGCCTGCGCGCCGTCGCCAAGGCCGGCGACACCATCGCCATCGAATCGGCGACCTATTTCGTGCTGCTGCAAATGATCGAAAGCCTGGGCATGAAGGCGCTGGAGATTCCCACCCATCCGAAGACGGGGCCGTCGCTGGACGCGCTGGAGCTGGCGCTGCAGGCGGGTCTGGTGCAAGCCTGTCTGTTCGTGCCGAACGCCAACAATCCGCTCGGCTGCGTGATGCCGGAGGAGAACAAGAAGCGCCTGGCGGCCCTGCTCAGCCTGCACGACATCCCCCTCGTCGAGGACGACATCTACGGCGACCTGTGCTTCGCCGCCGAGCGGCCCTGGCCGGTGAAGGCCTACGACACCAGCGGCCACGTCCTGCTATGCTCCTCCTTCTCCAAGGCTATCACCCCGGCGGCGCGGGTCGGTTACGTCGTGGCCGGCCGCTACGCGCAGGAAGTGGCCCTGCTGAAAGCGGTTTCCAGCGGCGCCACCAGCCACTTCTTCCAGGCCGTGCTGGCCGATTTCCTCGACGGCAGCAGTTACGACAACCAGACCCGCAAGATGCGCCGCGTGCTGGCGCAGCGCATCGCCCGCATGTCCGACGCCGTCTCGGCCTACTTCCCGGCCGAATGCTCGGTGTCCGAACCGCAGGGCGGCTTCGTGTTGTGGGTGCGCATGCCCGAGGCGGTCGACGCGATGGCGCTGCATCTGCGCGCCATCGGCGAGGGCATCGCCTTCGTGCCGGGGCCGCTGTTTTCCGCCTCGGGCAAGTTCGGCAATTACCTGCGCCTCAACTGCGGCAACAGCTGGAGCCCGGAAATCGAGCGCGCCGTCAGCAAGCTGGGGCAACTGGTGCACAGCGCGGCCGAACAGCCGGCCGGCGCCTGCCTGCAGGAATGAGGGAATCTGCGCGAAAGCCCGGAGCAAGTGGGCGCGGCTTGGTACAATTGCGTTTTCGACATAGCGCCCTTGAGCTTCCATGATAGACATCCAACTTCTCCGTAAAGACATCGCCAACGTCGCCGCCCGCCTGGCGACACGCAAGTTCCAGCTCGACGTGGCCGGTTTCAACGCCCTCGAAGCCGAGCGCAAGGCGATCCAGACGCGCACCGAAGAACTGCAGGGCAAGCGCAATTCGCTCTCCAAGCAGATCGGCATGTTGAAGGGCAAGGGCGAGGACACTTCGGCCGTGATGGCGGAAGTGGCCGGCCTGGGCGACGCGCTGAAGGCCGACGAAGCGGCGCTGGCGCTGGTGCAGGCGCAGATGAGCGAGTTCATGCAGACGGTGCCGAACCTGCCGCACGAATCGGTGGCCATCGGCGCCGACGAAAGCGGCAACGTCGAAGTGCGCAAGGTCGGCACGCCGCGCGTCTTCGACTTCGAGGTCAAGGACCACGTCGACGTCGGCGCGCCGCTGGGACTGGACTTCGAGGTGGCCACCAAGCTGACCGGCTCGCGCTTCTCGGTGATGAAGGGCGGCATCGCCCGTCTGCACCGGGCGCTGGCGCAGTTCATGCTCAACACCCAGGTCGACGAGCACGGCTACACCGAATGCTACACGCCGTATCTGGTCAACGCCGATTCCCTGCGCGGCACCGGCCAGTTGCCGAAGTTCGAGGCCGACCTGTTCTCGGTGAAAAAAGGCGGCCAGGAAGGCGAGGGCGAAACCTTCTACCTGATCCCGACCTCGGAAGTGTCGCTGACCAACATCGTGCGCGATGAAATCCTCGCCCTCGACGCCCTGCCGGTGAAGATGACGGCGCACACGCCGTGCTTCCGCTCGGAAGCGGGCAGCTATGGCCGCGACACGCGCGGCATGATCCGCCAGCACCAGTTCGACAAGGTGGAAATGGTCCAGGTCGTGCATCCGGACACCTCGTATCAGGCGCTGGAGGAGATGGTCGGCCACGCCGAAGTCATCCTGCAGCGCCTCGGCCTGCCGTACCGCGTGATGGCCCTGTGCACCGGCGACATCGGTTTCAGCGCCTCGAAGACGTACGACCTGGAAGTGTGGTTGCCGGCGCAAAACACCTACCGCGAGATTTCCTCGCTGTCGAATTGCGAAGCCTTCCAGGCGCGCCGCATGCAGGCGCGCTTCCGCAACGCCCAGGGCAAGCCGGAACTGCTGAACACTCTGAACGGTTCCGGCCTGGCCGTCGGCCGCACCCTCGTCGCCGTGCTGGAAAACTACCAGCAAGCCGACGGCAGCGTGGAAATCCCGGCCGTCCTGCGTCCGTATATGGGCGGCTTGACGCACCTGGCCGCGGCCTGACCGGAGCGCGCCCGGCGTGAAACAGGGTCAAAGGCGGAAATCCGAAGAATTCCGCTTTTGCCCCTTCCGTTTTTTTTATACCCTGCTATAATCTTGTTCTCGCAGCAGCAGGCGACAAGCAGCAAGCAGGAAAGGTGGCAGAGTGGTCGAATGCGCTGGACTCGAAATCCAGTGTACATCTTTGGTGTACCGTGAGTTCGAATCTCACCCTTTCCGCCAGAATTCAGGCACCTTGTGTGTTGAGGTGGCCGAGCAAAAGCCCCGTGACTGGGGTTTTTGTTTTTTACAGTGCTTGCGCGGCGTGAATCGCCGTTGTGGACTTGTTTCGCTGAAGTGGGATAGAGCAGTAAATCAGGAAAGGTGGCAGAGTGGTCGAATGCGCTGGACTCGAAATCCAGTGTACATCTTTGGTGTACCGTGAGTTCGAATCTCACCCTTTCCGCCAG
>JANXSQ010000215.1 GCA_025356595.1 Janthinobacterium sp.
GTCGCCGCGCCGGCGCCCGTCGCGCCCGTCGCGATGGCGCGTCCACCCGCGCCCGCCGCCGCACCCGCCGCCAAGGCGGCGGACGCGGCGCCGGACGCGCCGCCGTCCGACGACGCGGCCTCCATGGCCTGGTTCGACGACGCGCCCATGCCGGCGCCGCCGGCGCCGGTGTCCGACGAGGCGATCGCCGCGCTGGACTGGAACGGCTTGAAGACCGCCATCTCGACATGCACGCGCTGCGCGCTGTCGGTCGGCCGCAAGGGCGTGGTGTTCGGCCGGGGCGACCGCGAGGCCGACTGGATCCTCGTCGGCAGCGGCCCGAGCCGAGCCGACGAAAGGGACGCGCAGGCGCTCAGCGGCCCGGCCGGCAAGCTGCTCGACAATATGCTGCTGGCGATCGGCGTGCAGGCGGAGGCGAACGTCTACGTCACGAATCTGGTCAAATGCCGTCCGTCCGGCGCCGACGGCGCCGAGCGGGCGCCGTCGGCCGAGGAAAGCGCCGCCTGCCGGCCCTACCTCGAGCGCGAGCTGGCGCTGACGCGGGGCCGCATCGTGCTGACGCTGGGTCAGGCGGCGGCCGCCGGCCTGATACGCAGCCCGGCGGCGGCGCGCGGCAGCGTGCGGCGCCTGGGCGAGATTCCCGTCATCGCCACCTACCACCCGCAGGACATGCTGGCGCAGCCCGACAGCAAGGCCAGGGCCTGGGGCGACCTGTGCCTTGCCAAGCGCAGCCATGCCGCCCTGGACTGAGGGCGCGGCGGACTCCTTCCAGGCGCGTTTCGAGCGCCGCTGGGGGCATCTGACGCGTCCCCACGTGCGCGCGCTGGCCTGGTTGCTCGACGCGCCCGACCTGCTCGACCCGGCCAGCGCCCACTGGGGCGGCCGCATCGCCACGCTGGCGCCGCTGACGCAGGCCAATGCCGACTGGCTGGCCGCGCTGGAGGCCGACCCGGCCCCGCTGGAGGCGGCGCTGGGGCCGCGCGTCTACTCGCGCCTCGGCCTGTACGCGGAAAAGCTGCTGGCCTTCTACTTCGCCAGCCAGGGCGTGCTGGTGGCGCACGGCTTGCAGGTGCGCGCCAACAAGAACGACACCGTGGGCGAGTTCGATTTCCTGCTGCGCCAGGGCGGCGCGCTGCTGCACTGGGAGTTCGCCACCAAATTCTATCTGCTCGACGGCGCGCCCGATCCGGGCAGCTTCCACCGCCTGATCGGCCCCAACCTGGCCGACAGCCTGGGCCTGAAAATGCGCAAGATCATCGACAAGCAGCTCGCGCTGGCCGCTCATCCGGCCGCGCAAAGCCTGCTGCCGGGCGCGGTCGAGAGCGCGCAGGCGCTGGTCAAGGGCTGCCTGTTCTATCCCGACGGCGTGGTGCGCGCCATGGCCGGCATCGCGCCGGCGCACAACCACGGCTTCTGGTGCCCGCTGGAGCGGGTCGGCGGCCTGGCCGACGAGCTGTATGTGCCGATGGCGCGCCTGCAATGGCTGGCGCCGCTGAAGGTGGCGGCGGCGACGCCGGCCTTCGACCGCGCCGCGCTGCGACAAATGTTGGCGGCGCAATTCGCCGTCACGCCGGCGGCCGTGATGGTGGCGGCCGTGCGCGAGGAAAACGGCTGGCTGCTCGAGCGCGAGCGCGGCTTCATCGTCCCGGACGACTGGAGCCGTCAGGCGGCCGAGCGGCGCGCCGACGGCAGGCTGCCGCAATAGTCGAGTCCCGAGCCGCTGTGCAGGCTCAGGCCGCCCGGCTGCGGGCCCGGATTCAGACCGTGTTCAGTGCTTGTGTTCGCCGATCAGGGCCAGGGAATCGTGTTCGCGCTGGCTGGCGGCGTGCTTGCGCATGATCATGTACATGGTGCCGGCGACGAACATGCCGAAGATGACGATGATGATGTCGAGGTCCAGGTGCAGCCGTATCATCACCGAGTACACGGCCAGCATGGTCAGGATGGACAGGTTCTCGTTGAAGTTCTGCACGGCGATCGAATGGCCGGCGCTCATCAGCACGTGGCCGCGGTGCTGCAGCAGCGCGTTCATCGGCACGACGAAGAAGCCCGACAGCGCGCCGATCAGCACCAGCAGCGGATAGGCCAGCCAGACCGAATGGACCTGGGTCATGAAGATGACGATGACGCCCATGGCGATGCCGAGCGGGATCACGGTGAGCGATTTGCGCAGCGGGATGAAGCGCGCCGACAGCACGGCGCCCAGCGCGACGCCGACGGCGACGACGCCGACCAGGCTGGTGGCCTTGTCGAAGGGCATGTGCAGCGATTTCTTGGCCCATTCCAGCACGATCAGTTGCAGCGTCGCGCCGGCGCCCCAGAACAGCGTCGTCACGGCCAGCGTGATCTGGCCCAGCTTGTCCTTCCACAGGATGGAGTAGCAGTTGGCGAAATCGGTGATGAGCTTGATCGGGTTGCGTTCCTGGTGCGGGTAGATGCAGCCGGTGAGGGGGATTTTCAGGTTGAACAGCGCCGCCAGCACATAGGTGCCGCCGACCACGCACAGCGCCGCCTCGGTCGGCGTGTTGATGCCGGTGTCGATGCCGGGCACGTCGAAGCCGAGCAGGAAGCTGGAGGTGCGCGTGCTGACCAGGGCGCCGCCCATGACGGTGCCGAGGATGATGGAGGTGACGGTCAGGCCTTCGATCCAGCCGTTGGCGGCGACCAGTTTTTCGGCCGGCAGCAGTTCGGTCAGGATGCCGTACTTGGCCGGCGAGTAGATCGCCGCGCCGAAGCCGACCACGGCGTAGGCCAGCAACGGGTGGATGTCGCTGAAGATCAGGGCGCAGCCGAAGATTTTGATCAGGTTGGCGATGAACATCACGCGGCCCTTGGGCTGCGCGTCGGCGAAGGCGCCGACGAAGGCGGCCAGCAGCACGTAGAACAGGACGAAGGACAGTTTCAGCAGCGGCGTGATCCACGCGGGTGACTTGTTGGATGTGAGCAGGTCGATGGCGACGAAGAGCAGGGCGTTGTCGGCCAGCGAGGAAAAGAACTGCGCCGCCATGATGGTATAGAAACCACGATTCATTCTAAAGTGCCTGAGATCATATATATGGCTTGCTTTATACCATGAATGGCCGCGTTCCCCCAAACTTGCGGGGCGCCCGAGGGGGCCGCGTCCGGTAGAATGGGAGCTTCACCATTACCCGGTAGACCGTTTATGTCCAGGCCGATAGTCGCAGCGATCCATCTCGATGCCATGCAACACAATCTGGCGCGGGCCCGCGCCTGCGCGCCCCAAGCGAAGATATGGGCGGTGGTCAAGGCGAACGGCTACGGCCACGGCCTGGAGCGGGCCATGCGCGGTTTCGCCGCCGCCGACGGCCTGGCGCTGGTCGAGCCGGACTACGCGCGGCGCCTGCGCGAACTGGGTTGGCGCAAGCCCATCCTGCTGCTGGAGGGCTTCTTCGATCCCGACGACCTAGCCATGATGCAGGAGTGCGGCGTCAACGGCGCCGTCCACTGCGTCGAGCAGATCGCCATGCTGGAGGCGGCGCCCCTCAAGGGTCGCCTCGACCTGCACCTGAAGATGAACACCGGCATGAACCGCCTCGGCTTCCTGCCGGCCGCCTGCGCCGCCGCCTACGCGCGCCTGCGCGCCATTCCCGGCGTCGGCACGATCACCCTGATGACCCACTTCGCCAACGCCGAGGAGGCGGCCCACCCGTCCTTGACCATGCACGAGCAGATCCGCCGCTTCCGCAGCGGCGCGGACGGCCTGGACGGGCCGCGCAGCCTGGCCAACTCGGCCGGCGTGCTGCGCCTGGGCGAGCCGGACCTCGACCTGGCCAGCGACTGGGTGCGGCCCGGCATCATGCTGTACGGCGGCACGCCGGGCGGGCCGCCGGCCGCCGCCTATGATTTGCGCCCGACCATGACGCTGAGCAGCGCCGTCATCGGCCTGCAGGACATCGGCGCCGGCGATGTCGTCGGCTACGGCAGCCATTTCCGCGCCAGCGGCCCGACCCGCGTCGGCGTCGTCGCCTGCGGCTACGCCGACGGCTATCCGCGCCACGCGCCGCACGGCACGCCGGTGCTGGTCGACGGCGTGCGCACCAGCCTGATCGGGCGCGTCTCGATGGACATGATGACCATCGACCTGACGGGCGTGCCGGGCGCCGGCGTCGGCAGCGTCGTCACGCTGTGGGGCGCCGGCCTGCCGGTGGACGAGGTGGCGCAGGCGGCCGGCACCATCGGCTACGAGCTGCTGTGCGCGCTGGCGCCGCGGGTGCGCGTCGTCGAAGCCTGAAGACCCGCTCCGGCCTGAACCCGGCCCGGCGCCGCGCCGCCCCGCAGGCGGCGGCGCGCCGCTCCCCATTTCACTGAAAGCGTTCTCTTTTCCCATGGCAAAAGCAAAAAACAATTACACCTGCAGCGATTGCGGCGGCATCAGCAACAAGTGGACGGGGCAGTGTCCCGCCTGCCAGCAGTGGAACACCCTGGTCGAGACCGTGCCCGAGGCGGCCGGCAACAACCGCTATTCGAATCCGCAGCACATGGCGCTGGCGCAGACGGCGCCGGTGCTGTCGCTGTCCGACATCGACGCCATCGACGTGCCGCGCTTCGGCACCGGCATCGAGGAGTTCGACCGCGTGCTGGGCGGCGGCATGGTGGCCGGCGGCGTGGTGTTGATCGGCGGCGATCCCGGCATCGGCAAGTCGACCCTGCTGCTGCAGGCGCTGGCGAACATGTCGCACAGCAAGCGCGTGCTCTATGTCAGCGGCGAGGAGTCCGGCGCGCAGATCGCGCTGCGCGCCAAGCGCCTCGTCATCGACGCCAAGGACCTGAAGCTGCAGGCCGAGATCCAGCTCGAGAAGATCCTCGGCACCCTGGCCGACCTGAAGCCGGACGTGGCCGTCATCGACTCGATCCAGACCGTGTATTCGGACGCGCTCAGCTCGGCGCCCGGTTCGGTGGCCCAGGTGCGCGAGTGCGCGGCGCAACTGACGCGCATGGCCAAGCAGACCGGCGTGACCATCATCCTGGTCGGCCACGTGACGAAGGAGGGCGCCCTGGCCGGCCCGCGCGTGCTCGAGCACATCGTCGACACGGTGCTGTACTTCGAGGGCGACGCCCATTCCAGTTTCCGCCTGGTGCGGGCGATCAAGAACCGTTTCGGCGCCGTCAACGAGCTGGGCGTGTTCGCCATGACGGAGAAAGGCCTGAAGGGCGTCTCGAATCCCTCCGCGCTGTTCCTCTCGCAGCACGACAACCAGGTGCCCGGCTCCTGCGTGATGGTGACGCAGGAGGGCACGCGTCCGCTGCTGGTGGAGATCCAGGCCCTGGTCGACACCAGCCATCTGCCCAACGCACGCCGCCTCTCCGTCGGCCTGGAGCAGAACCGCCTGGCGATGCTGCTGGCCGTGCTGCACCGCCACGCCGGCATCGCCGCCTTCGACCAGGATGTCTTCATCAACGCCGTCGGCGGCGTGAAGATCACCGAGCCGGCCGCCGATCTGGCCGTGCTGCTGGCGATCAATTCCTCGATGCGCAACAAGCCGCTGCCGCGCGGCCTGGTGGTGTTCGGCGAGGTCGGCCTGGCCGGCGAGATCCGTCCGGCGCCGCGCGGCCAGGAGCGCCTGCGCGAGGCCGCCAAGCTGGGCTTCACCCTGGCCATGATCCCCAAGGCCAACCTGCCCAAGCAGGCCATCGAGGGCATGACCATCATCGCTGTCGAGCGCATCGACGAGGCCTTCAACAAATTGCGCGAGCACGACTAGTGTGCGACTAGTTCGTTTGCTGTCAAACGCGCCATTTGTTTGGATTTATAATGTTGCGAAGCAAGCTGGACGGCGCCATGGCGGCGGCGTGCGGCGCCTGGTGTCCGGCGCCCGGCGCGCGGCGCCCGACATATACTCATACTGTATTGGAAATTATTGTGGTAGCAGATCATAGGCAGGCGGCGCGCAAGATTGTGCGCGCCAAGGCCATGTTGGTGATGGATGGCGCGCCCCCGGTGGCGGCGCGCACGCATGATATCGGCACCGGCGGCGTGTCGGTCACCGTGGACGAGGGGCTCAGCCTGGGTGCGCGCGGGCGTATCATGTTCGAAATCTTCATCGACGGCAAAGGCAATATGATCGAGGGCCAGGTCGGCGTCACCTATTCCATCCTGAGCCACGACGGCTATAGCGTCGGGCTGCAGTTTTTCAACCTGGAGCTGGGCGTCGCCAACGCCATCGCGAAATACATGCGTTGAGCCATGCGCGGGATTGCGGGAGGAATAGGCTTCTTCTCGCGGCTTTATTTTTTTGGTAAAGCTGCATAATGTGCAACTTAGAGAGCGTCGGCCGGCGCGCCACAAGCTGGCGGCCCATCGCTTGTGGGGCAGGCGGGCTATCCGCCCTGCCGTGAAATCAAACTGAGACGGGACGCCCAACCATGTACAACTTCGGAGTCAATACCAAACCGCCGACTGCCACCGGCACCCAAGGCGGCATTTCCGCCGACGTGTATGCCCGCGTCGAAAAAGTCATGGCGACGCAAACCAAGGGCGTGACGCGCCTGAACGACGCGCTGACGCGCGACCAGACCAAATTGTCGGGCCTGGGCCAGTTGCAGAACGCGCTGGCCAAGTTCCAGTCGGTGGCGCGCGGCTTGTCGGGCGCCGGCCTGGCAACCTCGGCCACGTCATCGAACAAGGGCGTGCTGAACGTCGGCACGGACAGCAAGGCCGTCAGCGGCACCTATGCGGTCGATGTGAAGCAATTGGCGCAGGGCCAGACCTTGACCAGCGAGGCGCAGAAAGCGGCCGACGCCCTCATCGGCACGGGCGCGCCGGCGGTCGTCAAGATCGAATTCGGCAGTTCCGACGGCAAGAGTTTCACGCCCGGCGACGCCAAGGGCACGAAGACGCTGACCATCAAGAGCGGCAACAATACCCTGCAAGGCATCGCGGCCGCGTTCAAGGAAGCCGGCATCGACGCGCAAGTGGTGAAGAGCGGCACCGGCTACGCGCTGGCGCTGAACGGCGCCAGCGGCGCCGCCTCGAGCATGCGCATCAGCGTCAGCGGCGACGCCGCCGTCAAGGATTTGCTGGCCTACAGCCCCGGCGCGACGAAGGGCATGGGCGAGACGGCCGCCGCGCAGGACGCGCTGCTGAGCGTCAACGGCAGCGAGGTCAAGAGCGCCAGCAATAAACTCGGCGCGGCCATCGCCGGCGTCGCCCTGGAGTTGACCGGCAAGGGCGCGACCAGCGTCGTGGTGAGCAAGGATCCGGCCCAGATCGGCAGCAACGTCGCCGCGCTGGTGAACGCCTACAACAGTCTGAACGCGAAGATGCAGGCGCTGCAGGGCGGCGAGCTGAAATCGGACACGGCGCTGTCGCAGGCCGGCTCGCAACTGGCGCAGGTATTGACGTCGGGCGGCAACGGCGTGCCCAGTTCGGTGCTGGCGAACGCCGGCGTGACGCTCGACAAGAAGGGCAATATGGTGCTCGACGAGAAGAAATTGCAGAGCGCCATAGCGGCCGATCCCGAGGCCGTCAGCAAGTTGTTCACCAATAACGGCAAGGGCGTGGCCGACCAGTTCGTCGACAAGATCACCGCGCTGACGGGCGATAGCGGCGTGCTGAAGAAGGAAGTGACGTCGGTGGGCAAGGAAATCACCACCCTCAACGGTAAGAAGGCGGTGATGGCGAAGGCCCTGACGGCGCAGGCCTCGGCGCTGGTGCAACTGTATTCGCAGCAAAGCCAGAGCGGCGCCGCCGGCGGCAAGGGCAACTCGCTGTTCGACTTCATGGCCTAGCGGCTCAGAGTTTGGCGGGGCAGGGGGCCGGGCTGGGTTTTCGGAAAATATTTTTTCGAAAAACCGGCCCGGCCTCTTTTTTTTCGCCGCGCCGGCGCTATGATCTTGGCCTTGCGGCTTGAGCATGATTTCGACGATACGGACAGGAGACGGGTATGGCAGAGGTGAATTGGCAGCGGCGCTTGGCGTCGTGCATGGCGCTGGGACTGGCCGGCCTGGCGCTGGCGCTGCCGGCGCGGGCGCAGGAAGAGAAAATCTTGAACATCTATAACTGGTCCGACTACATCGGCGCCGATACGGTCAAGAATTTTGAGAAGGAAACGGGGATCAAGGTTCGCTACGACGTGTTCGACAACAACGAGATCCTCAACGCCAAACTGGCGGCCGGCAAGTCCGGCTACGATATCGTCGTGCCGACGGCGCAGTGGGCGCGCCTGCAGATCGACGCCGGCCTGCTGCGCAAGCTCGACAAGAGCAAGCTGAGCAACCTGGGCAACCTCGATCCGGCCATCCAGGCCAAGCTGGCCCGGCTCGATCCGAACAACGAACACCTGGTCGACTGGCTGTGGGGTTACACGACGGTCGGCATCAACGTCGCCAAGGTCAAGGCGGCGCTGGGCGGCTTGCCGGTGCCGGCCAACGCCTGGGACCTGATCTTCGATCCGAAATACGCGGCGAAGCTGAAGTCCTGCGGCGTTTCCTTCCTCGATTCGCCCTCCGAGGTCTTGCCGGCCGCGCTGCAGTACATGGGCAAGCAGGCGTACTCGAAGGTGGCGGCCGACTACCAGGAGGCGGCCAAGGTGCTGCAGGCGGTGCGTCCGTATGTGACTTTGTTCAGTTCCTCCGGCTACATCAACGACCTGGCCAACGGCGCCATCTGCGTGGCGCTGGGCTGGTCGGGCGACATCAACATCGCCCGCCAGCGCGCCCTCGACGCGAAGAACGGCAATGAGATCCAGGTGCTGGTGCCGAAGGCCTCGGCGGCCCTGATGTTCGACACCATGGCGATCCCGGCCGACGCGCCGCATCCCAACAACGCCCATCTGTTCATCAACTACATCCTGCGCCCCGAGGTGCACGCCGGCCTGAGCAACAAGGTCTTCTACGCCAACCCGAACACGGCCAGCCTGAAGTACGTGCGCAAGGACATCGCCGAGAACAAGGCCATCTTCCTGTCCGAGCAGGACAAGCAGCGCATGGCCGCGCCGGAGGCGACCACGGCCGAGATGCGCCGCTCGATCACGCGCATCTACACGAAGTTCAAGACGGGAATTTAGAGGGGTAAAACGGGACGGTGAAACGGGCGCGGGGGCGGGCCGGGTGGCCGCCGCCGACGCCGCGGGGGCGACGCGCTACTCGTGATAGCGATCCTCCAGTTTATGCGTGCTGCCCCTGAGTTCATCGACGACTTCGTAGATGATGAGGCTGATCATTGCGCCGAAAATACCGATGACGAGTAGGTAGAACATGATGTTCCTGGCCGCCTTTGGGCGGTCCCCCCTGGAGAGTTGATACATATAAACTCTAGCAGAAGCGGGCCGCTTTGCAAGCCTCGCCGGGCGGCATTTTCGCCTATTTGACGACCAGGTCGTGGGCCATCACGGCCTTCAGGTAGACGCTGGCCGGGTCGCCCGGATCGCGCTGCGCGAACCACCAGGCGCTGGCCTTGCGCATTTCCCAATCCTGCTCCTCGCCGGACAGGAGCAGCGCCGCCACCTGGCCCAGCGTCGGCTGGTGGCCGACGATCAGCACGGCCTCCTTCGAGGCCGGCCAGTTCGCCACCTTCAGCACGTCGGCGGCCTCGGCGCCGGGCGCCAGTTCGGCGTGCATCTTGAATTTGCGCCCCAGCGCCTCGGCCGTCTGCAGCGTGCGCAGGGCCGGGCTGACCAGGATGCGGCAGGTGTCGGGCAGTTGCGAGCCGAGCCACTCGCCCATGCGCCGCGCCTGCTTCTGGCCCTTCACGGTGAGGGCCCTTTCCAGGTCCGGAAAGCCGGGCTCGGCTTCGGCATGACGCCACAAAATCAGATCCATGCTGTTCTCCCTGTTGAATGGGCGTTCGTGTCCCGCCATCCGCGGCCCCCAGAGCGCAACACTACACTACTCTCCCGTTTCGGTCTGCGGCATGCCCAGGGTCTGCATCAGGTATTGCTGGGCGCTGAAGCTGGCCTGGCGCGCGCGCGGCTTGCGCCGCGTGTAGGCGCCGTTGGCCTCGAGCTCCCAGGCGTTGCTGTTGTCCTTCAGGTAGGGATTCAGGCCCTCGGCGATGACGCGCCGCTTCAGGGTCCGGTCCAGCACCGGGAAGGCCACTTCGACGCGGCGGAACAGGTTGCGGCTCATCCAGTCGGCGCTGGCCAGGTAGACGTCGTGCGCCAAGTCGTTGCGGAAATAATAGATGCGGCTGTGCTCGAGGAAGCGGCCGATGATGGAGCGCACGCGGATGTTCGCCGACAGTCCCGGCACGCCCGGCTTCAGGGTGCAGGCGCCGCGCACGATGAGGTCGATCTTGACGCCGTCGTTGGAGGCCGCGTACAGGGCGCGGATCACCGATTCGTCCACCAGGGCGTTGATCTTCACGATGATGCGGCCGGGCCGGCCGGCGCGGGCGATCTTGGCCTCGTTGCGGATCGCCTTGATGATCTCGCTCTGCAGGCCGAAGGGCGCCAGCCACAGGTGGCTCAGATTGTGCGGCTTGGTCAGGCTGGTCAGGTGGATGAAGACTTCGTTGACTTCGACGGCCAGCTCCTGGCGCGCCGTCAGCAGGCCGAAGTCGGTGTACAGCTTGGTCGTCGTCGGGTGGTAGTTGCCGGTGCCCAGATGGGCGTAGAAGCGCAGCGCGCCCTCCTCGCGGCGGATCACCAGGGCCACCTTGGCGTGCGTCTTCAGGCCGACCACGCCGTAGACCACCTGGGCGCCGGCCTGTTCGAGCTTGTCGGCCCAGTTGATGTTGGCCTCCTCGTCGAAGCGCGCCATGAGTTCGACGATGACGGTCACCTCCTTGCCCATGCGCGCGGCGGCGATCAGCGACTCCATCAGGTCCGAGTTCATGCCGGTGCGGTAGATGGTTTGCTTGATGGCGACGACGGCCGGGTCGTAGGCGGCGCTGCGCACGAAGTCGATCACGGTCTGGAAGGACTGGAAGGGGTGGTGCAGCAGGATGTCGTGCTTGTTCAGGGCGGCGAAGATGTCGGCCGAGGCGGCCTTGCCCGGCACGCCGGGGAAGAAGGGCGCGAAGCGCAGGGCCGGCTGCTGCACATGGTCGATCAGCTCGGTCAGGCGCACCAGGTTGACGGGGCCGTTGACGCGGTACAGGCGGCTCTGGTCGAGGCTGAATTGGTCGAGCAGGAACTGCGACAGCTCGGGCGGGCAGTTCCTGGCCACCTCGAGGCGCACCGAGGTGCCGAACTGGCGCCCCACCAGCTCGCCCTTCAAGGCCTGGCGCAGGTTCTTCACCTCGTCCTCGTCGACCCACAGGTCGCTGTCGCGGGTGACGCGGAACTGCGAATAGGCGAGCACTTCGCGCCCGGCGAACAGGTCGGAGATGTGGGCGTGGATGATGGAGGAGAGCAGGCAGAAGGAGACGCCGCCGCCGGACAGCTCGTCGGGCAGGCGGATCACCCGCGGCAGCACGCGCGGCGCCTTGACGATGGCGATCGCGGTGCCGCGGCCGAAGGCGTCCTTGCCGCTCAGCGAGACGATGAAGTTCAGACTCTTGTTGACCACCTGCGGGAAGGGGTGGGCCGGATCCAGGCCGATCGGCGTCAGCAGCGGGCGCACCTCGCGGTCGAAATAGTCCTTGACCCAGGCCCGCTGCGCCTCGTTGCGGTCGTTGTGGCGCAGCAGGTGCACGCCCTTGGCGCGCAGTTGCGGCAGCACCTCGGCGTTGAGGATCTCATATTGATGCTGCACCAGCAGGTGGCACTCGTTGCTGATGCGCGCCAGCGTCGCCAGCAGGGCGGGGTGGCCCGAGAGTTCGCCGCCGGCGTGCCCGGCCGCCAGCAGGCTGGCCACGCGCACCTCGAAGAACTCGTCCATATTGCTGCTCATGATGCACAGGTAACGCAGCCGCTCGAGCAGGGGGATGCTTTTGTCCTCGGCCTGCGCCATGACGCGGCGGTTGAACGCCAGTTGCGACAGTTCGCGGTCGAGCAGGGTGCCCGATTTGTTAATTTCGGCGTGCGTTTCGGGTTTCATGTGCGCGTGCAGGTCTGGTTTCATGTGCTTTTTTGTCTTTGCAGATAGTTAATTCTAGCCCTTTTTGGCGCTTCCATAGTGTAATTGTGAAATATGACAACTTTGTGACAGGAAGGACCCCAGCGACGCAATATTATGACAATATGCCCCGTGCCGCCCGGCGGATGACTATTTTTGTACGAAATGAGACATGTCATAAACCTGTCATATTTGCGCGGTAGACTGCGCAGCATTGACGGAGACGCATGCCTTCGTTACAACCCAGAGGACTTGATATGCAAATGAAGCAAATAGTTAAATCTTTCGTTGTCGGCGCTTCGACCGTGGTGGCCTTTTCGTCCACCGCCATGGCCGCCGACATGACAGGCGCTGGCGCAACGTTCCCATACCCGATCTACGCCAAATGGGCGGAGTCGTACAAGGCCGCCACCGGTAACGGCTTGAACTATCAATCCGTCGGTTCCGGCGCGGGCATCAAACAGATCAAGGCAAAAACCGTCGACTTCGGCGCCTCCGACATGCCGCTGAAGGCGGAAGACCTGGACGCCGAGGGCCTGATGCAGTTCCCGGCCATCATGGGCGGCGTCGTCACCGTCGTCAATCTGGACGGCGTCGCGCCGGGTCAGTTGAAAATGACCGGCCAGGTCGTGGCCGACATCTATCTGGGCAAAGTCACCAAGTGGAACGCACCCGAGATCGCCGCGCTGAACGCCGGCGTCAAGCTGCCGGCCACCGACATCACCGTCGTCTACCGCGCCGACGGTTCGGGCACCTCCTTCCTGTTCACCGACTGGTTGTCGAAGGTGCATCCTGAATTCAAGGCCAAGATCGGCGCCGGCACCGCCCTGAAATGGGTGGTCGGCGTGGGCGGCAAGGGCAACGAGGGTGTCGCCGCCAACGTGCAGCGCATCAAGGGCGCGATCGGCTACGTCGAGTGGGCCTACGCGAAGAAAAACAAGATGTCGCACACCCAGTTGAAAAACAAGGATGGTCACTTCCTGCAACCCGACGACGACAACTTCAAGGCCGCCGCCGCCAGCGCCGAGTGGACCAAGACGCCGGGCTTCGGCGTGGTGCTGACCGACCAGGCCGGCAAGAACAGCTGGCCCGTCACCGGCGTCTCCTTCATCCTGATGCACAAGACCCAGCCCGACGCGGCCAAGGGCAAGGAAGTGCTGAAGTTCTTCGACTGGGCCTTCAAGAACGGCGGCAGCGCCGCCACCGACCTGGACTATGTGCCTTTGCCGGCATCGGTCGTCAAGCTGGTGCAGGAATCGTGGAAAGCCAACCTGAAGGATTCCTCGGGTAAAGCAATCTACTAATCCGTTTTTCCCTCGCGGCGGCCGCCCGGCCGCGGCGAGGGAGTTAGCCGGGACCGCCCGGGCCGCGCGCCTCGCGCGGTTCAGGCGTTCCCGGCTAGCCCACATCTAATGGCACAATATGAGCGCACACTTATCCTCTCCCTCGATCACCCTGCCCGAGACCTTCATGGCCGAAACGAGCGCTATGCACACGACCATGCGCAAGCAGCGCCTGCAGGACTTCCTGTTCCACAAGGTGACGATGCTGTTCGCCATGTCGGTGCTGTTCGTCCTGGTCGGCATCATCATCTCCTTGATCATCGGCGCCTGGCCGGCCTTCAAGGAATTCGGCCCGGGCTTCCTCACCACCATCGAATGGGATCCCGTCAATGACAAGTACGGCGCCCTGATCGCCATCGTCGGCACGCTGTCGACGTCCATCATCGCGCTGCTGATCGCCTTCCCGGTCAGCTTCGGCATCGCCCTGTTCCTCACCGAAATCTGCCCGCCGTGGTTGCGCCGTCCGCTCGGCACGGCCGTGGAGCTGCTCGCCGGCGTGCCCAGCATCATCTACGGCATGTGGGGCCTGTTCGTCTTCGCGCCCCTCTTCGCCGACCACGTCCAGCCCTTCCTGAAGGCCACGCTGGGCCAGTTGCCCGTCATCGGGCAATTGTTCTCCGGCCCGATGATGGGCATCGGCATCCTCACCGCCGGCCTGATCCTGGCGGTGATGATCATCCCCTTCATCTCCTCGGTGATGCGCGACGTCTTCGAGATCGTCCCCGCCGTGCTGAAGGAATCGGCCTACGGCCTCGGCTGCACGCGCTGGGAAGTGGTGCGCAAGATCGTCCTGCCCTACACCAAGACCGGCGTGGTCGGCGGCGTCATGCTGGGCCTGGGCCGCGCGCTGGGCGAGACCATGGCCGTCACCTTCGTCATCGGCAACGCCAACAAACTGTCCTGGTCGCTGTTCGCGGCCGGCAACAGCATCGCCTCCACCCTGGCCAACGAGTTCGCCGAAGCGGAATCGCCGCTGCACGTGTCCTCGCTGTTCGCTCTGGCCCTGATCCTGTTCGCCATCACCTTTATCGTCCTGTCGGCCGCCAAAATCATGTTGGCCGGAATGTCCCGCAAGGAAGGCGTGAAATGAAGCAAGCTCCCGTAATGAACCCCGTCTACCGCAAGCGCCTGATGGTGCACCGCGTCGGCATCGCCCTGTCCGTGGCGGCCATGTCGGTCGGCCTGATCTTCCTGGTCTGGATCCTCGCCACGCTGCTGGTGAAGGGCATCGACGGCCTGTCGCTGAACATGCTGACGCAAACCACGCCGGCCCCCGGCAGCGAGGGCGGCGGCCTGATGAACGCCATCGTCGGCAGCCTGATGATGGTCGGCCTGGCCACCGCCGTCAGCACGCCGATCGGTATCTTCGCCGGCATCTACCTGGCCGAGTACGGCGAGGAAAACTGGCTGGCGCAGGTGACCCGCTTCGTCACCGACGTCATGCTGTCGGCGCCCTCCATCGTCATCGGCCTGTTCGTGTACGCCCTGTACGTGGCCAACGTCAAGCATTTCTCCGGCTGGGCCGGCTCCATCGCCCTGTCGCTGATCGCCGTGCCGGTGGTCGTGCGCACCACCGACAATATGCTGCGCCTGGTGCCGAACAGCCTGCTGGAGGCGGCCTTCGCGCTGGGCGCGCCGCGCTGGAAGGTGGCCACCCTGGTGCGCCTGCGCGCCGTCAAGGCGGGCGTCGTCACCGGTGTGCTGCTGGCGCTGGCGCGCATCGCCGGCGAAACGGCGCCGCTGCTGTTCACGGCCCTGAACAACCAGTTCTTCAGCGCCGACATGAACGCGCCGATGGCCAATCTGCCCTACGTGATCTACCAGTTCGCCATGAGCCCGTACGACAACTGGCGCGCGCTGGCCTGGGGCGGGGCGCTGCTGGTCACCTTCAGCGTGCTGGCCCTGAACATCCTTTCGCGCACCCTGTTCAGCCAGAAAATCCCGAATTAAACTATCACTTGAGCGATCGCCATGAATACGCAAATGACTAACGACACCGCCGCCGAGCTGGCGCCGAAGAAAAAGACCATCGAGATCTCGGGGCTGAACTTCTTTTACGGCAAAACCCAGAGCCTGCACAACGTCAACCTCGACATCCACGAGAAGAAGGTCACGGCCTTCATCGGCCCCTCGGGCTGCGGCAAGTCGACCCTGCTGCGCACCCTGAACCGCATGTACGATCTGTACCCGGGCCAGCGCGCCGAGGGACAGATCATCTACCGCGGCCGCAACGTGCTCGACGCCGACCAGGACGTCAACATGCTGCGCGCCAAGGTCGGCATGGTGTTCCAGAAGCCGACGCCGTTCCCCATGTCGGTCTACGACAACATCGCCTTCGGCGTGCGCCTGTACGAGGACATGAGCAAGGGCGAGATGGACGAGCGGGTCGAATGGGCGCTGAAGAAGGCGGCCCTGTGGGGCGAGGTCAAGGACAAGCTCAACAAGAGCGGCCTGTCGCTCTCCGGCGGCCAGCAGCAGCGCCTGTGCATCGCCCGCGGCGTCGCCGTCAAGCCGGACGTGCTGCTGCTCGACGAACCGACCTCGGCCCTCGATCCGATCTCCACCTCGAAGGTCGAGGAGTTGATCAGCGAGCTGAAACAGGACTACACGATCGCCATCGTCACGCACAATATGCAGCAGGCCGCGCGCTGTTCCGACTACACTGCGTATATGTACCTGGGGGAGCTGGTCGAGTTCGGTGAAACCGACCAGATCTTCATGAATCCGGCCCGCAAAGAGACGCAGGATTACATCACCGGCCGCTTCGGTTAAGCAGCGCGCCGGCACCCCCACCCATTGAAGAATACGGAGACACAGCATGTTAGGTGAGCACTCATCCAAGCAGTACGACAATGAACTCGAGGCCATCCGTTCCAAGGTCTTGCTCATGGGCGGCATCGTCGAGACGCAATTCCTCGACGCGATGACCTGTTTCCGCATCGGCAACCCGGAGCGGGCCGACCGCGTCATGCGCGAGGACGACGCCGTCAACCAGCTGGAAGTGTCGCTGGACGACGCCTGCAGCCATTTGATCGTGCGCCGCCAGCCGGCCGCCAACGACCTGCGCACCATCATGGCGACCATCAAGGTCATCACCGACCTCGAGCGCATCGGCGACGAGGCCACCAAGATCGCCCGCGTCGCGAAGAGCCTGCACGCGCGCGGCAACGTCGTCGTCAACCACTACGAGATGGTGCGCGGCATCGCCAACAACGCCAGCGACATGCTGCACGACGCCCTCGACGCCTTCGCCCGCAACGACGGCAACCAGGCGCTGCAGCTGATCGCCCAGGACGCCATCATCGACCACGAGTTCCGCTCCATCATGCGCAACCTGATCACCTTCATGATGGAGGACCCGCGCACCATTTCGGCCGCCCTCGACACGCTGTGGGTGGCCAAGGCCATCGAGCGCATCGGCGACCACGCCAAGAACATCGCCGAATACGTGATCTATGTGGTCGAAGGCAAGGACATCCGCCATTCGCGCACGACGCCGCCGGCGGCGATTGAAATTCCCGAGTAAAGATTTATGGCATCCGATAAAACCACGGTATTGATAGTAGAAGACGAGCCGGCCATCGTGGAGCTGGTCACCTACTCGCTGCGCGAGGCCGGCTGGAATTGCTGTTCCGTCCAGAACGTCGCCGACGCCTGGGACTTCATCCAGCACCGCACGCCGCACCTGATCCTGCTCGACTGGATGCTGCCCGACCAGACCGGCCTGCGCCTGCTCTCGCGCATCCGCGCCGACCGCCAGTTCAATGAAATCCCCGTCATCATGCTGACGGCGAAGAGCATGGAGGAGGACAAGCTGGCCGGCCTGAACAGCGGCGCCGACGACTATGTGACGAAGCCGTTCTCGCCGCGCGAGTTGCTGGCCCGCGCCAAGGCCCTGCTGCGCCGCAAGAGCCCGGAGCACGCCCAGGCGCCCATGCGCGCCGGCAACGTCGCGCTCGACCCGGTCAGTTGCACCGTCATGATGGACGAACAGAAGATCGACATCGGCCACGCCGAATACAAGCTGCTGAAATTCCTGCTGGCCCATCCGGAGCGGGTCTTCTCGCGCAGCCAGCTGCTCGACAAGGTATGGGGCGACCACGTCGTCATCGAGGAGCGCACCGTCGACGTCCACGTGCTGCGCCTGCGCAAGGCGCTGAAGGAGGCCGAGAGCCTGATCAAGACCGTGCGCAGCGTCGGTTACATGTTGTCCGAAAAATAGGTCTTATGAATCCGAAACTGTTGTTCTGGGTACCGGCCGCCTTGCGCATGGTGCTCGTGCTGGTCGGCGTGGCCGTGCTGTGGTTCCTCTTCGGCGTCGTCGCCGCCCTCGTGGTCGCCTTCGCCATGATGGTCGTCATGGTTTTCGTGCAACTCTCCTATCTGTACCAGCTCAGCAACTGGCTGGACAATCCGCACAGCGCCAGGCTGCCCGACGGCTGGGGCTCCTGGACCAACATCTTCTCGCGCCTGTACCGCTTGCGCCGCGACGACGAGAAAAGCCAGGCCGAGCTGACCGAATGGCTGGCGCGCTTCCGCCAGGCCATGCACCTGCTGCCGGACGGCGTCGTCATCATGGACGACGTGCTCTTCCTGGAGTGGTGCAACCCGGCCGCCGAGCGCCACCTGGGCCTGACCCACGAGCGCGACAAGGGCATGCGGGTGACCAACCTGATCCGTAGTCCCGAGTTCATGGACTACATCATCCTGGGCCGCTACGAGCAACCGCTGACGCTGAGCTTCCGCAACCGCAAGCTGATCGTGCAGATCATCCCCTTCGAGAACCGGCGGCAGATCCTGGTCACCCACGACGCCACCGAAACGGAGCGCATCGAAATGATGCGCCGCGACTTCATCGCCAACGCCTCGCACGAATTGCGCACGCCGCTGACGGTCATCGTCGGCTTCCTGGAGATCGCCGGCGCCGAGCTCGACCTGGACGTCGCCACGCGCGCCGCCCACATCAAGCTGATGACCGAGCAGGCCCACCGCATGCAGCACCTGATCGAGGACATGCTGACCCTGTCGCGCCTGGAATCGGTCGACTACCCGCTGCGTCCCGAGCGGGTCGACGTCAAGACCCTGATGGAGCGGGTGCTGCGCGACGCGCGCGCCCTGTCGGCCGGCAAGCACGAGGTGACGATGGAGGTGGCAGGGCCGGACATGCTGGGCAGTTACGACGAGCTCTACAGCGCCTTCGGCAACCTCGCCTCGAACGCCGTGCGCTACACCCCGGCCGGCGGCGCCATCCACCTGCTGTGGCAGGACGGCGCCAACGGACCGCAATTCATCGCGCGCGACACCGGCATCGGCATCAGTCCGGAGCACATCTCGCGCCTGACCGAGCGCTTCTACCGGGTCGACAAGAGCCGTTCGCGGGAAACCCAGGGCACCGGCCTGGGCCTGGCGATCGTCAAGCACGTCCTGCTGCGCCACGGCGGCACGCTGTCGATCAAATCCGAGGCAGGCAAGGGCAGCAGCTTCATCGTCAACCTGCCGAAATCGGTGACCACGCCGGCCGGCGCCGCATTGCTGGCCCAATAAGGTCCGCCGGGTCCGGCCGGCGCGACTTCCTCATGCCGGCCTCGGGCGCAGGGGCGCGCAGTGCGCTACAATCTGCCACGCCATTTCGCGGTCCACTCATCCTTATATGCACCCACGCCGTTATTCCCTGATCGCCCTGGCGGCCCTGTTGCTGGCCGGCTGTAAAACCACCGCGCCGGTGGCGCCGCCGACGCCGCAGGCCGCCGCGCCGGCGCCGCGCAAGATCAAGATCGGCCTGGCGCTGGGCGGCGGCGCCGCGCGCGGCTTCGCCCACATCGGCGTCATCAAGGCGCTCGAATCGCAGGGCATCGAGGCCGACATCGTGGTCGGCACCAGCGCCGGCGCCGTCGTCGGCGCCCTGTACGCGGCCGGCAACTCCGGCTTCGCGCTGCAAAAGATCGCCTTCGACATGGACGAGGCCGCCATTTCCGACTGGGCCATGCCGCTGTTCGGCAAATCCTCCGGCGTGCTCAAGGGCGAGGCACTGCAAAGCTACGTCAACAAGGCCGTCAACAACCTGCCGATGGAGAAACTGAAGATCCCCTTCGGCGCCGTGGCCACCGACCTGAAGAACGGCCAGCCGATCCTCTTCCAGCGCGGCAACACCGGCATGGCCGTGCGCGCCTCCTCGGCCGTGCCGGGCGTGTTCCAGCCGGTCGGCATCGGCGGCCACAACTACGTCGACGGCGGCCTGGTGGCGCCGGTGCCGGTGCGCTTCGCGCGCGACATGGGGGGCGACTTCATCATCGCCGTCAACATTTCGACGCAGACCGACGCCCAGGCCGCCATCAGCTCGATGGAGGTGATCATGCAGACCTTCAGCATCATGGGCCAGCGCATCAACCAGTTCGAGCTGAAGGACGCCGACATCGTCATCCAGCCCAGCCTGGGGCTGATGAAGGGCAACGACTTCAACGGCCGCAACCAAGCCATCCTGGCCGGGGAGCAGGCCGCCTTCGCGGTGATGCCGCTGCTCAAGCAAAGACTCAAGGCCAAGCGCGGGCAATAGGGCGATAGGGCGGGTGCGCGCGGCGCCGGCCTGGCGTACAATTCGGGCTCTTCTTATAAGGATGAATGATGCAATCGAAACCAGTCTTGTCGCTTGACGACGTGAAAAAAATCGCCGCCGCCGCCGAAGCGGAGGCCGTGGCCAACAAATGGGCCGTGGTCATCTCCATCGTCGACGACGGCGGACACCTGCTGTGGTTGCAGCGCATGGACGGCGTCGCGCCGATCTCCGCACACATCGCCCCGGCGAAGGCGAAAACGGCCGCCTTGGGCCAGCGCGAATCGCGCATCTACGAAGAAATGATCAACAACGGCCGCATGTCCTTCCTCAGCGCCCCTGAGATCGAAGGCATGCTGGAGGGCGGCGTCCCCATCGTCGTCGACGGCCACTACATCGGCGCGGTCGGCGTCTCGGGCGTCAAATCGGCCGAAGACGCGCAAATCGCCAAAGCCGGCATCGCCGCGCTGTTGGGCTGACACCCGGCGCCGAAAATCGGCGCCACAGATCGCCAGATCGGGGTCAGGTCTTGCATGTCAC
>JANXSQ010000258.1 GCA_025356595.1 Janthinobacterium sp.
CTGGCGCTGCGCCTCGCTGCCGAATTCATAAATGGGCACCATCACCAGCGAGGACTGCACGCTCATCATCGAGCGGTAGCCGGAGTCGACCCGCTCCACTTCGCGGGCGATCAGGCCGTAGCTGACGTAGTTCAGGCCGGAGCCGCCGTATTCGGTCGGGATGGTCACGCCCAACAGGCCCAGTTCGCCCATTTCGCGGAAGATCGAAGTGTCCATCTTCTCGTGGCGGAAGGCTTCCAGCACGCGCGGCTGCAGCTTGTCCTGGCAGTAGGCGCGGGCCGCCTCGGTGATCATGCGTTCGTCGTCGCTCAACTGGCTTGTCAGCAACAGCGGGTCGTCCCATTGGAAGCGTGGTTTGCTTGTCATGTGTCTCTTTCTTATAGGTTTGGTCGGTGCTTCAGTCGGCGGTGCTGCTTTTCAATTCGGCGTTGTGGTGGCGTTGCTGCTCCTCCATCACCATCTCGCCGAGCATGCGCTTGATGCGGTTGAATTCCGGGTCGCTCGGGTCGCGCGGACGCTCCAGCGCGATCGGCACGTCGCGCTTGACGGTGCCGGGCCGGTAGGTCATGACGATGGTGCGGTCGGCCAGGTAGATCGATTCCTCGATGCTGTGCGTGACGAAGACGATGGTGGTGCCGAAGACTTTCCAGATCTTCAGCAACTCGTCCTGCAGATTGCGCCGCGTCAGCGCGTCGAGGGCGCCGAAGGGCTCGTCCATCAGCATCACCGGCGAATCGAGGGCCAGCACGCGGGCGATGGCGACGCGCTGGCGCATGCCGCCGGACAGGTCTTTCGGGAAGCGGGCGCGGAAGTCCTGCAGGCCCAGCATGTTGAGCAGCATGTCGACGCGCTCCTTGATCTGCGCCGCGCTGCGTCCGGCGATCTCCAGGCCGAAGGCGATGTTGCTCTCGATGGTCATCCAGGGAAAGAGCGCGTATTCCTGGAACACCATGCCGCGGTCGGGACCGGGCTTGGTGACGGGCACTTGGTCGACCAGGATCTTTCCCGAGCTCGGGTGGGAGAAGCCGGCGATGGCGTTGAGCAGGGTCGACTTGCCGCAGCCGGAAGGGCCCAGCAGGCAGATGAACTCGCCGCTGGCGATCTCCAGATTGATGTCCTTGAGGGCGACGACGTCGCCGCCGGCGCCGGCGAAGACCTTGTTGACTGCGTTGATGTGTATGGTTGTCATGGCGCTTCCTAGTTGTGCTCGAGGCCGCGGTGCCACTTCAGCAAGTGGTTGTTCAGGGCGTTCATGGCGGTGTCGATGGCCAGGCCGAAGAAGCCGATGGTGAACATGCCGGCGATGATCTTGTCGGACCAGAAGTATTCGCGCGCCTCGAGGATGCGGAAGCCCAGGCCGTTGTTGACGGCGATCATTTCGGCGACGATGACGACGATGAAGGCGGTGCCCATGCCGATGCGCGCGCCCGACAGGATGTAGGGCGTGGCGGCCGGCAGGATGACGCGGCGGAACATGGTCATCTGGCCGGCGCCCAGGTTGCGCGCGGCGCGCAGGTAGATGCCGTCGACCTGGCGCACGCCGGCGATGGTGTTCATCAGCACGGGGAAGAAGGAACCTATGCTGATGAGGAAGAAGGCCGGTGGATTGCCCAGGCCGAACCAGAGGATGGCCAGGGGAATGTAGGCGATCGGCGGGATCGGGCGCAGGATCTGCAGCAGCGGGTCGAACAGCTTGTAGATGGTCTGGTTGGCGCCCATCAGCAGGCCCAGCGGCAGCGCCAGGCCGGCGCCGATGACGAAGCCGCCGATGACGCGCGTCAGGCTGGCCCAGGCGTCGTGCGGCAGTTCGCCCGACACCAGCCAGACCAGGTAGTTGCCTTGTTCGGGGGCGTAGGCCTCCATCGGCGACAGGTATTCGAACCACTTGCGCATCACCTGCACGGGCGAGGGCAGGATCTGCGGATTGATCCAGCCGAAAGCGGCCAGCATCTGCCACAGCGCCAGCGCGGCCAGCGGCACGATGGCGCCGTGCAGCAGGCGTTTCAGGAAAAGGACATTCATCGAGGCGCCTCTTTATTTCGCGGAAACGGCTTTCTTGGCCGCCTCCAGCAAGTCCAGCTTGACCCAGTCCTTGGCGGCGGGCGGGGCGCTCATGCGGCCGACGCCGTACTTGACCATGTAGTCGGTGGTCAGTTGCACGTGGCTCAGCGTCATGTCTTCGGTGAAGCTGGCGTTGTCCATGGCGTCGCGGTAATCCTCGGACGAGACCTGGTTCTTGAACATCGTCTCGCGCACATATTTCTCGGCCAGTTTCGGGTCCGCGATGAACATGCGCGTGGCGGCGACGAAGCACTGCATGAAGCGTTCGGCGACGTCGCGTTTTTCCTTGTACATTTTCTCCGACATCACCAGCGCGCGGATCGGTTCGCCCAGCGCCGTGTCGTAGGGCTTCATGATTTCGCTGCCGTACTTCTTGTGGATGGCCTGGGTCGAATACGGTTCCGACTGGCTCATGGCGTCGATTTCCTTGGTCAGCAGGGCCTGGTTCAGATCCGGATAACCCATGTACAGGATGAGCACGTCCTTGCCCGGCTTGTCCGACCAGCTCAGCTTGTTCTTGGCCAGTTCGGCGAACAAGAGGATTTCCTGCGGGCCGCCGCGGGTGACGCCGACCTTCTTGCCCTTGAGTTCGGCGATGCTGCGGATGTTCAGCTCGGGCCGGCCGACGATGCGCACGCCGCCCTTGGCGAAACCGCCCACCAGATACACCGGCACGCCGCTGGCGCGGCCCGTGATGGCCGCCTCGAGGGCGCTGGCCGAGACGTCGATTTCGCCGGCGATGATGGCCGGAACGATGTCGAGGCCCTTGGCGAAGGTGCGCTCCTCGATCTTCAGGTTGTATTTCGGCGCGATTTCCTTCATGTACGCGACGGCGCCGTAATGGGCGAATTTCAGATTCCCGAGGCGCACCAGGTCGGCCGCCTGGGCCGCCAGCGGCAGTTGCGCGGCCAGCGTCAGCGCGGCGGCCAGCACCTTGGTGTTGAGGAAGGCTTTGATACCAGTCTGTGTCGCCATGTGTCTTCTCCTGTCAATGTTCGAATGGATTCCAGCGTCGCTACTTCTGCGGCAGCGGTGTGAAAGTAAGAGCATCTTTCGTGCCACCGGATGAGGCTGGAGGATATTGCATAAGTAATTGATTTGCAACGACTATGCGGGGCGCGGCGGCGGCGCGGAAAAAGGCCGTTTCGGGATTTCCGCACAAAGCGTCGCCGTGCTGTCCGGAATGCCGCACAAGGAAGGAGGGGGAAGGGAGGGAGAACTAAGTCGGCAGGGGCCGATCAAACCGATAAGCAGGTTCGCCGGCGGGGAGCCGGCGGGCCGTGCCGCTGGCGCGCGGCGCGGCCTGGTCCGTGGGACGCAAGCCTGCAGGGGGCGGGGAATTTAATCCCGCGCGGGACTGCGGGGCCGCCGGTTTATTTGTTTTCGGGCACGACGATGATGGTGTCGCCGGTCTTGCCGGTTTTGCCGGTGTCGCCCTTGGCGCCGTCGACGCCGCTGTTGCCCGTGTTGCCCGTGTTGCCCGTGGCGCCGGTGTCGCCCGTGGCGCCCGTGGCGCCGGTCATGCCGGAGGAGCCCGAGCTACCGGTGGCGCCGGTGGCGCCGTCGGCGCCCGCCTTGCCGGCGGGGCCGGGCACGGCCACCGGCACGACGACGGTGTCGGGCGCTTTCACCACGGGAGCGGGATTGTTAACGGTTTTTTCGCAGGCGCTCAGGCCGAAGGCGGCGATCAGGGCGAGGATGAATGAATATTTTTTCATGATGATTCCTTTGAGAAGTGGCCAGGCACCGGATGTGCGCAGCGCAGCGGGCCGCGGGAAACGCGGCGGATCAGGTCTGGGCCCGCATGAACTGGACTGAGCATAAGCAGGCGGGCGGATTCGATCTGTACGAAAGCGCACACAGCGCGTGATTTGCTGATTTACCCGCGGAATGAATGTTATTGCTTCGACTCTATTAGTCTATTTGCTCTTATGTTCGTTAACGCACAGACCAGTGCGCCGGTCGGTGGCATTCTTATGGCAGAAGTCGTAGAAAGCGGTTCATGTGGCGCGGGATTGGTCGCGGTGGCTGGCTGGCGACTATTCGCTATCGTTACTAAGGAGTATTCAAATGCATGCAATCAGACAATCCCAGGACACATTGGCCGGCGATACGACGGCAGCGCACCAGGACCTTCAAGGCGCCGAGCGTTCCCTGCAAAAGGCGCTGATCGAACGCAGCGCGCCGCTGCAGGCGGAACGCCGCAGCCCGATTTCGATGGCGCCCATTGAGCGCGTGCGCTCGACCTCGGCCACGCTGCGCCGGATTGAAAACATGCAAAAACTGATAGGCGAGTTGTCGCTGCACGAGATGCTGGCCGATGAAATCGCCTGGTTCCTGAAATTCTCGCCGTCCGGCGCCCGCAAATACATCCGCGACCTGCGCGACGCCGGCGTCATCGAACTGGCCCGCTACATCGAAGGCACGGCCACCTATCTGGGCAAGGCCGTCTACCAGCTGACGCCGGATCCGGAGCGCGTGCGCGCCTTCCTGGCCGCCATCGTGCAGCCGAAGCGCGAAGGCGCGGCGCCGCGCAAGGACCGGCCCGGCCTGCGCGAGCAGAGCATGGCCGGCAGCGGCCGCCACTTCCACATCCTGGCCGACGACACCCATTACGCGATCCGCGTCAACCGCGCGCCGGCGACCCGCGACCCGCTCGTGGCCGCCCTGTTCGGCCTGGCGCCGTCGCAGCAAAAAAGCGAGTAAACGCCCTTGGCGGGTGGACGGGCCGGGCCGCGCGCCCGGCCTTTTTGTTGCTGGGCGTAAAATGTTGTGGCGCCGCGAATTGAAATGGCCGCAAGGCGCCCCATCTGGGGACGCATGCCGGTGGTATTCTCATCGCCGCACCGCTCCGAAGGAATCGTCCATGCCGCTCGCCGTCCCCGCATCCACCGCCGCGTCCCGCCGTCCGTCCGCATGATGGACGCGCTGATCTGGATAGGCGCGACGGCGCTCATCATCGTCCTGCCGCTCTGGCTGCCGCGCTGGCGCCTGAAGCTGGCGCTGGCGCGGCCGCTGCCGGCCGCCATCCTGGCCGTCATGGAGCGCAACATCCCCGTCTATTCGCGCATGCCGGCCGGGCTGCGGGCGCAATTGCAGCGCCTCGTCGCGCAATTCCTGTACCAGAAGAAATTCGTCGGCTGCGACGGCCTGGAGATCGACGACGAGATGCGCGCGACGATCGCCGGCCAGGCCTGCCTGCTGCTGCTGAACCGGCACAGCAAGGTGTATCCCGAGCTCAGCACCATCCTCGTCTATCCCGGCGAATTCGTGGTCGGGCGCAAGCAGGTGGGGCCGGGCGGCGTGGTCAGCCACAGCGAGGACGGCTTGCTGGGCGAATCCTGGGGCGACGGCCGCGTCATCCTGGCCTGGGACCACGTGCAGCGCGGCGCGGCCGACTGGAGCTACGGCCACAATGTCGTGCTGCACGAATTCGCCCACCAGCTCGACAGCGAATCGGGCCAGCCGAACGGCGCGCCCTACCTCGGCGACACGGCCAGCTACCACAACTGGTCGGCCGTGCTGGCGCGCGACTACGCCGAACTGCGCCATGACGCCATCTACCGCCAGCACAGCGTGATGGACCATTACGGCGCCAGCAATCCGGCCGAGTTCTTCGCCGTCGCCACCGAAACCTTCTTCGAAAAGCCGCATCAGATGGCCGAGCGGCACGCCGCCCTGTACGCGGAGTTTCAAAAATACTACAGGGTCGATCCGCGCGAGTGGCTGAGCCCCCCGGCGCCGCGGGAGCACGCCGCCCATCCGTGAATTAGTATCTGTGTGGAATCAAATGGGCGCATAATCAAACCCACCACGCACAGTCAGAATATTCCGACGGCGCGTCCTCCTATTCCGAAACGAGGCCAGCTCCATGCAGTTCGAGGAATTCGAATTCTTTTCGTCCGACGCCCCGGCGGCCCCGGTGGCGGCGCCGCGCGAGGCGGCCTCGCCCATCGTGCGCCTGCAGTACCTGGTCGACAACACCCCGGCCATCATCTATTGCACGGTGCCCAGCGGCGACTTCAAGATGACCTTCGTCAGCAACAACGCCTACAATGTGCTCGGCTACCGCCCCGAGGAGATGGTGGCCGACCCGAATTTCTGGTTCGACCATATCCACCCGGACGACGCGCCCAGCATCTTCTCCAGCCTGGCGCTGGTGTTCAGCGAGGGCCAGCGCGCCTATGAGTACCGCTTCCGCGTCAGCGACGGCTCCTATCTGTGGATGCACGACACGCTGCGCCTGATCCGCGACGAGCAGGGCGCGCCGCTGGAGGTGATCGGCTCGCTGACCGACATCACCGGCCGCAAGACGATGGAGGAGGCGCTGCAGGCCAAGGGCGAGGAGCAGCAATCGCTGATCGGCAAGCTGCAGGAGGCGCACGACCAGTTGCTGCAATCGGAAAAGATGGCCTCGATCGGCCAGTTGGCGGCCGGCATCGCCCATGAAATCAACAATCCGGTCGGCTTCGTCAATTCCAACATGGGCTCGCTGCAAGGCTATGTGACGACCCTGTTCGGCGTCATCGAAGAGTACGAGCAGACGCTGGCCGCCCAGAAGGGCGCCCCGGAACTGGCCGCGCGCATGGCGCAGATACGCGAGGGCGCCGACCTGGCCTTCCTGAAGGAGGACGTCAACGCCCTGGTGCGCGAGTCCATGGACGGCTTGAAGCGGGTGCGCGACATCGTCCAGTCGCTGAAGGATTTTTCCCACGTGGGCGAGACGGAATGGCAGATCGCCGACCTGCACCACGGCATCGACAGCACGCTCAACATCGTCTCCAACGAAATCAAGTACAAGGCGACGGTGGAGAAGCAGTACGGCGTTCTGCCGCCGGTGAAGTGCCTGGCCTCGCAACTCAACCAGGTCTTCATGAACCTGCTGGTCAACGCCGGCCACGCCATCAAGGAGCGCGGCACCATCACCATCCGCACCGGCTGCGCCAACGACTGGGTGTGGATCGAGGTGGGCGACACGGGCTGCGGCATCGCGCCGGAAAACCTGAACCGCATCTTCGAGCCCTTCTTCACCACCAAGCCGGTGGGCAGCGGCACCGGGCTGGGTTTGTCGCTCTCCTACGGCATCATCACCAAGCACGGCGGCAAGTTCGAGGTCGCCTCGGAGGTGGGCAAGGGCACGCGCTTCACGATACGCCTGCCGGTCAACCCGCCGGCCAGCCTGAGCCCGGCCGGGACCTGAGGCCGACTGCGGTCCCGGCGGCCGGGGCTTGGCGCATTTTCCGCATATCTTTGCGCATATTCATTCGTTTTTCAAATGAGCGGCATGGGTTCTAATGGTTTGCATGCGCACCCCGCGCATCCCGACCACGCCAAGGAGAACCCATGCATCCACGCTTCACCACCGCCGTCCTTGCCGCCGCCCTCGCCGCCGGCGCGCTGAGCGCCGCGCCGGCCCAGGCCGACCAGATCGCCGCCATCAAGGCCAAGGGCGAACTGGTCTGCGGCGTGCTCGGCACCGACGAGCCGAACAGCTTCGTCGATCCGAAGTCGCGCCAGATCGTCGGCTACGAGGTCGACCTGTGCAATGCGGTGGCCAGGAAGCTGGGCGTCAAGCCGGCCATCAAGCAACTCGCGGTCGCCGCGCGCATTCCTGAATTGCAGCAGGGCCGGGTGGATATCCTGGCCGCCTCGCTGACCCACAACAAGGAGCGCGAGGCGCTGGTCGATTTCTCCCTTTCCACCTTCATCACCGGACAGAAGGTGCTGGTCAAGAGGAGCAGCAACATCGTCGCCCTGGCCGGACTGGCCGGCAAGAAGGTGCTCACCGTCAAGGGCGGCACGCAGGAGCCGAACATCCGCAAGGCCGTGCCCTCGGTCGAGGTGGTGACCTACGAGACGACGGTGCAAGCCTATCTGGCGCTGCAGCAGGGCAAGGGCGCCGGCTATGTCGACGATGAATCCTCGCTGCTGAACAATTACGCCAAGCTGGGCGCGGCGCAAAAGGACTACCTCGTGCTGGCGCAGAGCCTGAGCACGGAGGCGCTGGCGCTGGGCATCAGGAAGGGCGAGACGGGCCTGAAGGGCCTGGTCGACAACGTCCTGCGCGAGCTGGAGCAATCCGGCGAAGGCGAGAAGCTGTTCTTCAAATGGTACGGCCCGAACAGCAACCTGAAATTCGAGAAGCGGACCTTCAAGTTCGATTCGGACAAGGTCGAGGCTTGAGGGACGGCGCCGCCCGCATCGGCGGGCGGCGCC
>JANXSQ010000262.1 GCA_025356595.1 Janthinobacterium sp.
CTGGCGCTGCGCCTCGCTGCCGAATTCATAAATGGGCACCATCACCAGCGAGGACTGCACGCTCATCATCGAGCGGTAGCCGGAGTCGACCCGCTCCACTTCGCGGGCGATCAGGCCGTAGCTGACGTAGTTCAGGCCGGAACCGCCGTATTCGGTCGGGATGGTCACGCCCAAGAGGCCCAGTTCGCCCATTTCGCGGAAGATCGACGTGTCCATCTTCTCGTGGCGGAAGGCTTCCAGCACGCGCGGCTGCAGCTTGTCCTGGCTGTAAGCGGCGGCGGCGTCGCGCACCATGCGCTCCTCGTCGCTCAATTGGCTCGACAGCAACAGCGGGTCGTCCCAGTGGAATTGCGCTTTACGGCTGGAGTCTGCTTGGGTCATGGCGGGGTCCTGGTCTCATTATGGTTGTCTGGCGTGCAGTCTTGCTTGTATAGACTGCTTGGCCAAAACGCAATTCTAGCGCGTTTGCGTGCTGCCGAATTGCCCATTGTGAAAAATCAGCGGCGCTTGTGGCGTCAGCGCGCATTGTTCCACCTCGCCGACGAAGATGACGTGGTCGCCTTCCGGGTAGCGGCTGCGGTTGTGGCACTCGAACCAGGCCGAGACGCCCTTCAGGATGGGCTGGCCGGTGCGCGACAATTCATAGTCGACGCCCTCGAAGGGATCCGGGCTGCGGCGCGAAAACAGCGTCGCCAGGTGGGCCTGGTCGGCGCCCAGCACATTGATCACATAGTGGGAATTGCCGCTGAAGACGGGCATGCTGTTGGCGCCGGCGCCCAGGCTCCACAGCACCAGCGGCGGCGACAGCGACACCGAGTTGAAGGAACTGGCCGTCAGGCCGCGGAAGCTGCCGTCGGCCAGGCGCGTCGTGATGACGGTGACGCCGGTGGCGAACTGTGACAGGGCCAGGCGGAAATGGGCGCTGTCGAATTCGGGCGCCGGCGCGCGGGGGGAGCTAGTGTTCATAGGTGACCTGTATCTTTCTGCCATTATGCCAAAGATTGCGGCGGCGGGCGCGCCGCCGCCATTTCCGTCGGGCACGGCGCGCTGTGGTAATCATCCCACACAGGCAGTGCATGGGCCGGCGCTTTGCGTTACAGTGCACGATATGGTTGACCTTTACCCGTATGGAGCGCGCAATGACGAGCAATGAAAAAAACGAAGTTGCCGTGCTCGGCGGCGGCTGTTTCTGGTGCCTTGAAGCCGTGTATCTGGAGATGCGCGGCATCCTGCACGTCGAGTCCGGCTACACGGGCGGCCAGCAGCCCGATCCGACCTACGAGCAGGTCTGCGCCGGCTCCACCGGCCACGCCGAAGTGGTGCGGCTGGAGTTCGATCCGGCCCTCGTCAGCTACCGCGACCTGCTCGAAGTGTTCTTCACGATCCACGACCCGACCACGCTGAACCGCCAGGGCAACGACGTCGGCACCCAGTACCGCTCGGTGATTTACTACCAGTCGCCCGAGCAGGAGGCGGTGGCGCGCAAGGTCATCGCCGAGATGGCGAACGTCTGGGACGGCCCCATCATCACCCAGTTGCAGCCGCCGCAGACCTATTACAAGGCCGAGGATTACCACCAGGATTATTTCCGCCAGCATCCCGAGCAGGGCTATTGCGCCTTCGTGGTCGCGCCCAAGGTGGCCAAGTTCAGGAAGACTTACGCCGAGCGCCTGAAGTAAGGGCACCGGCAACGCCCCCGGCAAGGCCCCCGGCAACGCCATCGGCAAGGCCGCCGGCGCGGCGCGCCGCCGTCGCCCTCAGGGCCGTCAACAGGGCCAGCGCCGGCGCCACGCTGAACAGGGCGAACATCCAGCGCGCCGCGCGCACCGCGCCCTCGGCGCCGCCCGGATCGTTCAGCCCGGCCAGGTTGGCGATCATGCCGGCCAGCGCCGCGCCCAGCGCCGTGGCGAACAATTGCACCGTCGTCAGCGAGGCCGCCGCCGCGTTCTGGTCCTGCGCCGCCGCGCCCTGCAGCACGCGCGTCAGCAGGTGCGGCCAGCCCAGGCCGATGCCGAAACCGACCAGTGTCAGCGCCACGCAGATCAGCGCCAGCAGGACCTGGTCGCCGCCGCCCTGGCGCGGCGCGAAGACGGCCAGCAGAATCAGGCCGGCCAGCACGCAGAGCGGCCCGGCGACGATGGCGCGGCGCGCGGCGGCATCCTTCCAGGCCGAACTGATCACCTCCGACAAGGTCCAGCCGGCCGCCATCAGCGCCGCCAGATAGCCCGACACGAGCGGCGACTGGCCGTGCAGCGTCTGCAGGAAATACGGCACGAAGATTTCGCTGGTCATGCCGACCACCAGCAAGCCCATGGTCGCGTACAGCGCCCACAGTGGCGCGCCGGGGTCGAGCGCGTTGCGCGGCAGCAGGCGGGTCGGCGCGCGCGCCTCGTGGCGCAGCAGCAGGCAGACGAGGAGCAGCGCGGCGGCCACGCCGGCGACGTTCCACAGCGGCAGCGCCGAGGCGCTGCCGGCGCCCACCGCCAGCACGGCGCCGGCCAGCAGCAGCAATTGGCGCAGCGGCAGCTTGCCGGCCGCCGGCTGGCTCGCGTCGCGGCGCGGCAGCACGGCCGTCGTCAGCGCCAGGTAGGCGAGGGTGACGGGCAGCAGGCTGGCGAAGGCGGCCCGCCACACGCCCATTTCGGCGAAGACGCCGCCGATGGCCGGGCCGACCAGCGTCGCCACGCCCCACATGCCCGACACCAGCGCCATGGCGCGCGGCCACAACCGCTCCTCGAACAAGAGTTGGATCATCGCGTAGCACAGCGCGAACAGCAGGCCGCCGCCCAGGCCCTGCACGGCGCGCCCGAGCAGCAGGACCGGCATGGCGGGCGCCAGCGCGCAGATCAGGCTGCCGGCCAGGAAGAGCGCTCCCGCCACCGCGTAGGCGGCCCGCGGCCCAGCGCCCTGCAGCAGGCGCGCCGTCAGTGCCGAGCCGAGGATGGAGGCGACCACGAACAGGGTGGTGTTCCAGGCGTACAGGTCGAGGCCGCCGATTTCCTTGACCACGGTGGGCAGAATGGTCGTGGCGATGTAGATGTTGATGGCGTGCAGGGCGACCCCGCCCGATAGCGCCAGCGAACGTGCGGCGTTTTTCCCTGAGAACAAGTCCCCCCAACTGCTGTTTTGCGTCGTCATATGAGCTCCCTGGGTGCGGCGCGTCCGGTCGGCGCGCCATGTACGGGAGCATTTTTACGGGACGGCGATAATAAGTCAAGTAAATACTTGGAATATTATCCGGGCCGGCGCCGGGGCCGCGCGGCCCGGCCGGCCTCAGGCCGGGCCGGGCGCGGCGCCGGTGTAGATGTGGTGGCGCGACCAGGGCAGGGTGGCCGCCGGCAGGCCCGCCTTGGCGCAGACGATCTGGTACAGGCTGATCCAGTCCTGCTCGAAGGCGTAGCTGGAGCCGGCCAGGTAGACGTGCCAGATGCGGAAGCGCTTGTCGCCGCCGAGGCGGCGGATGGCGGCCCCGTTGGCCTCGAAGTTTTCCGTCCACAGGGCGCAGGTGCGGGCGTAGTGGCGGCGCAGGTTTTCCACGTCGTAGACCTCCAGGCCGCCCTGCTGCATGGCCTTGAGCACCTGGCCGATGTGCGCCAGTTCGCCGCGCGGAAAGACATAGCGCTCGATGAAGTCGCCGCCGCCGTAGGGCGCCTGGCCGTTCTCCGGGTCGCTCGAGGTGATGCCGTGGTTCATCGCCACGCCGTCCGGCGCCAGCAGCGCGTGGATGGCGCGGAAATACTCGGGCAGGTGGCGCAGGCCGACGTGCTCGAACATGCCGACGCTGGTGATGCGGTCGAACTGGCCGCGCACCTCGCGGTAGTCCTGCAGGCGGATCTCGACCAGATGCTCCAGGCCGGCCCGGGCGACGCGCGCGCGCGCCAGGCGGCACTGGTTTTCCGACAGCGTCACGCCGACGCAGCGGGCGCCGTGGCGCTGCGCCGCGCGCAGCACCAGCGCGCCCCAGCCGCAGCCGATGTCGAGCAGGCTCTGGCCCGGGCGCAGGCGGATCTTGTTGAGGATGTGGTCGATCTTCTGGCGCTGGGCCAGCTCCAGGGTTTCGTCGCCGCGCTCGAAGTAGGCGCAGGAATAGACCAGTTCGGGGTCGAGGAACTGGGCGTAGAACTCGTTCGAGACGTCGTAGTGGTAGCGCACCGCCGCCGCGTCGCCGGCCTGGTCGTGCAGCACGGCGCGGCAGACGCGGGCGAACTTGCCCTCGGCGCGCAGCGTGGCGCGGGCCAGCGCGTTGACGATGGCGATCATGTCGTGCGCCGCGCCGCGCACCTCGATGTCGCCCTCGACATAGGCGCCGCCCAGGTTGGCCAGCGAGGGCGTCAGCAGGTAGCGCGCCGCCGAGGCGCGCGGCAGGCGTATCGTCACGCGCGGCGCCTCGGCCGACAGGTCGAGGCGCTGGCCGTTCCACAATTCGATGCGCAGCGGCAGCGCACCCTGGCCGCGCAGCGCGGCGGCCCAGGCATCCAGGCGTTTTTGTGCGAACACGTCAACCTCCGTCTGGCGGCGCGGCGCGCCGCCGGTTCAGGCAGAGGGCGGGTTCGCAGCGCCCCCGTCAGGGTTGCAAACGCTCGATCTGCCAACTGCCGTCGGCCTGCCGCGTGTAGACGATGCGGTCATGGAAGCGCGAACGGCGGCCCTGCCAGAATTCGATCCGCTCCGGCACCACGCGGTAGCCGCCCCAGTGCGCCGGGCGCGGCGGCGGCTGCTCGCCGGCGCCGGCGGCGACGGCGGCGAAATTGGCCTCCAGCTCGGCGCGGCTGGCGACGACCGCGCTCTGCCGCGAGGCGATCGCCGAGAGCCGGCTTTGCAGCGGCCGCACGGCGAAGTAATCGTCGCTTTCCTGCGCCGAGGTGCGTTCGACGCGCCCCTCGATGCGCACCTGGCGCTCCAGCTCCCGCCAGAAGAACAGCAGCGCCGCGTGCGGATTGTCGGTCAACTGGCGCCCCTTGTCGCTGCCGTAATTGGTGAAGAAGCTAAAGCCGCGCTGGTCGAACTGTTTGATCAGCATGATGCGGGCACTGGGCTTGCCGTCGGCGCCGACCGTGGCCAGCGTCATCGCGTTGGGCTCGTCCACCTCGGCCTTGAGGGCCTCGTCGAACCATTTGCCGAACTGCGCCAGCGGGTCGGCCAGCACGTCCGCCTCCATCAGGCTGGACTGGCTGTAGTCCTTGCGCAGCCCCGCCAGCGCGCTGCCCACGGCGGCGGCCGGCTCCGGCTCCGGCGCGGCCCCGATGCCGCGGCGCTTCTGCATCGCCGCGCCCAGCTGCGCCATCTGCGCGGCGCTGAAGATGCGCTTGGCCATCGGCGCCAGCTGCGTTTCCTCTTTCGCCATATGCGCCTGATAGGCGGCGCAGAAGGCCTCCACATCGGTGGCCGACAGCGTGTTCGCGCGCCCCTCGGCGATCGCCTCGAGCTGCAGTTTCAGCGCGGCCCAGGCCTGGTCCATGCGCTGGTGGTCGGCCAGGATTTCCGGCACCAGCGCGCGCAGCAGGGCCGCGTCGGCGCCGTCGGCGCTGGCCTGCAGCATCGGCATCAAATCGACTTCCTCATCCTCGTGATGCAGATGGGCCGCTTTGTTAAAGTACTGGAGCACCGCCTTCGCGCCTTGTTGCGCGTCAAAGTTGGCGCCGTACTGCGCCAGGTGGCTCAGCAGGTTTTGCATGGTGGTAATTTGCTTGCGTATCTTGTCGTGGCAATGTTTCAGCACGGCGATAGGCTGGTCAAAGCCGGGGATGGTATCGAACAGGGGGGCGGTCATATGCGCTTTCGTAGATGCAGTCAAAAAGAAGATCGGCAACTTGTCGGTCTGTCAGCTGCCACATTTTAGAATATCCTGGAGGCCGCGTCCGTTAAAATACCGGCATGAAGACATCCACCAACGATATTATTCCCCCGGCCGAGGCCGCTGCGGCGGCCGAGATCGACTATGAACGGCGCTTCGGCGGCATCGGCCGCCTGTACGGCGCGCGCGCGCTGGCGCGTTTCCGCGCCGCCCACGTCTGCGTGATCGGCGTCGGCGGCGTCGGTTCCTGGGTCGTCGAGGCGCTGGCGCGCAGCGCCGTCGGCACCCTGACGCTGATCGACCTCGACAACGTGGCCGAGTCGAACATCAACCGCCAGATCCAGGCCCTGACGGACAGCATCGGCCAGGCCAAGATCGCCGCGCTGGCCGCGCGCATCGCGCAGATCAATCCGGGCTGCCGCGTGCACCAGGTCGAGGACTTCATCACGCCCGACAATCTGCCGCAACTGCTGGGCGCGGGCGACTACGACTACGTCGTCGACGCCATCGACAGCGCCAAGTCGAAGGCGGCCCTGATCGCCTATTGCCGCGCCCGCGCGCTGCCCCTGATCACCATCGGCAGCGCCGGCGGCCAGACCGATCCGACCCAGATCGCCGTGCGCGACCTGTCGCGCACGGAGCAGGAGCCGCTGCTCAAGAAGGTGCGCAAATACCTGCGCACGGCGCACGATTTCCCGCGCGGCGCCAAGACCAAGTTCAATGTCGACGCCGTGTTCTCGATGGAGCGCCTGGTCTTCCCGGACAGCGGGCAGGCCTGCGTCGTCGACGCGCCGGAGGCCGGCGCGCGCGAGGGCGTGACCGGCCTGAACTGCGCCGGTTTCGGTTCGAGCATGGTGGTCACGGCCAGTTTCGGCATGGTGGCCGCCGGCCACCTGCTGCGCAAGCTGGCCGACGGCGTCGCCGCGCCGGCGCCGGACGCGCCGGTCTGAGGCGCCGGGCGCGGCTCAGGCGAGCTTGCGCGCGGCCAGGATGCGGTACGGCGCCTCGTTGCCTTCCGAGGCGGCCAGCACCAGCGCGTCGGCGCGCCAGCGCAGCGGCGCGATGGCGGCCGGCGCCAGCGGCGGCGCCTGGCGCGCCAGCGTCACGTGGGGGCGGAAGCGGTCCCGCTCGAAGGCCGGCGCGTAGCCTTCGGCGGCCAGCTCGCGCATCAGCGCCGCGCGCAGCTCGGCCAGCGCCGGCGGCGCCGTGCCCATGCCGGCCCAGGCGATGCGCTGGCCGCTGAAATAGTCGAGGCGGTCGAATTCCAGCGTCGCGGCGGCGGCCTCGACGCGCGCCAGGATGGCGCCCAGCGGCGCCAGGTCGGCCGCGCCGCGCTGGCCCAGGAAGGCCATCGTCAGGTGCAGCTTGTGCGCCGCCAGCGGCCGGCCGGCCAGGCCGGTCTGCAGCCGCGCCAGCGCGGCGCGCGTGGCCGGATCGGGCCAGAGCGCGAAAAAAAGGCGCGGCCGGCGCGTCGCTGTTGCCATCTCTTCCCCCGGGTTTGCTATGATGACGGCGCAGCTTTGCGGCCGCCGCGCCGGCGAAGATCCACCGAACCTCATTGAAAGCATACCTCATGAAGCCTTGTTCCGTTTTACTCGCCCTGCTGTGCGCCGCCGCCCCGATGGCGCAGGCGACCGATAAGGCCGCCGCCCCCGCCGCGCCGGCCCTGATGTCCTCGGCCACGCCGGGTCCGGCCGCCGACAGCCTGATCGTCACCGACAGCAAGGTCGGCGCCGGCAAGGAGGCGCTGGCCGGCACCGAGGTGCTGGTCAACTACACGGGTTGGTTGTACCGTCCCCTCGCCAAGCTGTCGCACGGCAAGCAGTTCGACAGCTCGGTGGGCCGCGAGCCGCTCGCCTTCAAGCTCGGCGCCGGGCGCGTCATCAAGGGTTGGGACCAGGGCGTGGCCGGCATGAAGGTGGGCGGCAAGCGCACCCTGATCATCCCGAGCGAACTGGCCTACGGCCCGCGCGGCGCCGGCAACGGCGAGATTCCGCCGAATTCGGCCCTGATTTTCGACGTGGAGTTGGTCGACGTCAAATAAACGCGTTCGGGGGCCGCCGCGAACTTTGTTTGCGGCAACTCCGCGCGTGGGCCGGGCAAAACGCGGTAGACTCGATCTTCCTAGTTCCGCAGCGGAGATCGAGCCATGAATATCGCCAATGACGTCACCGAACTGATCGGCAACACGCCGCTGGTTCGCATCAACCGGATGGCGGCCGGCGCGCCGGCCACCATCCTCGCCAAGCTGGAGTTCTACAATCCGGCGCACAGCGTCAAGGACCGCATCGGCCTGTCGATGATCGCCGCCGCCGAGGCGGCCGGCCTGATCCATCCCGACACCATCATCCTCGAACCGACCAGCGGCAACACCGGCATCGCGCTGGCGATGGTGTGCGCGGCGCGCGGCTACCGCTGCTGCCTGACCATGCCCGACACGATGAGCCGCGAACGGCGCATGCTGCTGCGCGCCTACGGCGCTGAGCTGGTGCTCACGCCCGGCAGCGAGGGCATGTTGGGGGCGATCAGGAAGGCCGAGGAGATGGTGGCGGCCGACCCGCGCTATTTCATGCCGCAGCAATTCAACAATCCGGCCAATCCGGCCGTGCACCGCGCCACCACGGCCGAGGAAATCTGGCGCGACACCGACGGCCAGGTCGACATCCTGGTGGCCGGCATCGGCACCGGCGGCACCATCACCGGCATCGGCGAGGTGCTCAAGGAGCGCCGCCCCGGTTTCCAGTGCGTGGCGGTGGAGCCGGAGGCCTCGCCGATGCTGTCGAAGGGCATCAAGGGGCCGCATCCCATCCAGGGCCTGGGCGCCGGCTTCGTGCCGGCGGTGCTGAACACCGCCATCTACGACGAGATCATCTGCGTCAGCGGCGAGGATTCCTTCGCCACGGCGCGACTGGCGGCCCGCCAGGAGGGCTTGTTGGTGGGCATCTCCTCGGGCGCCGCGCTGTGGGCCGCGCTGCAGGTGGCGCGCCGCCCCGCCAACGCCGGCAAGATCATCGTCGCCATCATCCCCTCCTACGGCGAGCGCTACCTGAGCACGCCGCTGTTCGCCGGCCTGGAATAGCCCGGCCGGCGCGGCGCCCGCCTCAGGGCGCCGGCCAGTGCGCGCGGATCAGCGCGGCCAGGCGCGCGAAGGCCGGGCCGATCTGCTCGTTGGGGACGCTGGCGTAGCCCAGCATCAGGCCGCGCCGCGCCGTCGCCGCGTGCATGTAGTAGCGCGACAGCGGGCGCGCGATCAAGCCCTGGCGGGCCGCCTCGCGGCAGATGGCCAGGTCGTCGCAGCCGTCCGGCAGGCACAGCGCCAGGTGCAGGCCGGCCTCGCCGCCGCTGGTGCCGACGCTGGCGCCGAATTCCAGGGCGATGGCGACGCGCAGCAGGCGCAGGCGCTCGGCGTAGAGCATGCGCATGCGCCGGATGTGCGAGGCGAAATGTCCTTCGGTCATGAAATCGGTCAGGATCGCCTGGGTGAACATCTGCCCGCCGCGGTACAACTCGGCCAGGCCGGTGGTGCAGGCCGGCGCCAGCGCCTCCGGCACCACCAGGTAGCCGATGCGCAGGCCGGGGAAGGTGGTCTTGCTGAAGGTGCCCATGTAGAGCACGCGCGCGCCGGCGTCCATGCCCTGCAGCGAAGGCAGCGGCCGGCTGCCGTAGCGGAACTCGCTGTCGTAATCGTCCTCGATGATCCAGGCTTGCCGCGCCGCCGCGTACTCCAGCAGCGTGCGCCGGCGCGACAAACTCATCACCGTGCCCAGCGGGTACTGGTGCGAGGGCGTGACGATGATGAAGCGGGGCGGGTGGCGCAGGTCGTCCGGGCGCAGCAGCATGCCCTCGGCGTCGACGGGGATGGGCACCGTCTCGATGCCGAGCGACTGCAGCACGCTGCGCGTGCCCCAGTAGCAGGGATCCTCGACCCAGGCGCGGTCGCCGTGCTCGCCCAAGAGGCGCGCCACCAGATCCATCGACTGGTGGATGCCGGTCGTCAGCAGCACCTGGCCGGGCGTGCAGTTCACCGAGCGCGCCACGCGCAGGTAATCGGCGATGGCCACGCGCAGCGGCATATAGCCGCCGCCGTCGGCGTAGGTCAGCAGCTCCGGGCGCGAGCGGCGCCAGTGCTTGTTTTGCAGGCGGCTCCAGATTTTGTTGGGAAATAACGTCACATCCGGGATGCCCGGCATGAAGGCGCCCCACTGCACCTTGTTGACGCCGGCCAGTCCGACCAGCTTGGCGCCGCGCGCCGACAGGCCGACGGCGTCGCCCGCCGCGGCCGCCTGCGGCGCGCTGTCGGCGCCGGCGCCGATCTGGTCCGGCACGGTGTCGGCGACGAAGGTGCCGGCGCCCGGACGCGTCTCCAGATACCCCTCGGAAATCAACTGCTCATAGGCGTAGGTGACGGTATTGCGCGACACGGCCAGCTCCAGCGCCAGGTAGCGCGAGGACGGCAACTGCAGGCCGACGGGCAGGGCGTGCGACCAGACGGCCTCGCGCAGCACCTGGTAAATCTGCCGGTTGACGGGCTGGCGCTGGCCGCTCGCGCGCGGCGCGCGGTCGATGCGTTGCAGCAGAAAATCGGCGAGTGAGGCGATGCGCAAAAGTGGCTCCATCAGAAAAATGAAAGTGGCTCTGTATTGTAGTGCCATCGCGGCCTTAGTATGGATTCCCTAGTCGTGGAGAAACGATTTATCCCATTTAGCGAGATCGGAAACCGGATGAACAATGCGAAATTACAACAACGAAAAGATGACGCCACGCCGCGCGGCGTGGGCGTCATGTGCCAGTTCTACGCCGAACGGGCGCTGAACGCCGAACTGTGGGACGTCGAGGGGCGCCGCTACATCGACTTCGCCGCCGGCATCGCCGTGCTCAACACCGGCCACCGCCACCCGAAGATCGTCGCCGCCATCGCGGCGCAGCTGGGCAAGTTCACCCACACCTGCTACCAGGTGGTGCCGTATGAAAGCTATGTCGGCCTGGCCGAGCGCATCAACGCCATCACCCCGGGCGGCCACGCCAAGAAGACGGCGCTGTTCTCGACCGGCGCCGAAGCGGTCGAGAACGCCGTCAAGATCGCCCGCGCCGCCACCGGCCGCACCGCCGTCATCGCCTTTTCCGGCGCCTTCCACGGCCGCACGATGATGGGCATGGCGCTGACCGGCAAGGTGGTGCCCTACAAGGTCGGCTTCGGTCCCTTCCCCGCCGAGGTCTACCACGTGCCCTTCCCGATCGCCCTGCACGGCGTCAGCCCGGACGAGGCGCTGGCGGCGCTGCACAGCCTGTTCAAGGCCGACGTCGACCCGCAGCGCGTGGCCGCCATCATCATCGAGCCGGTGCAGGGCGAGGGCGGTTTCTACGCCGCGCCGGACGCCTTCCTGCACGCCCTGCGCGCGCTGTGCGACCGGCACGGCATCCTGCTCATCGTCGACGAGGTGCAGACCGGTTTCGCGCGCACCGGCAAGCTGTTCGCCTGCGAGCATTCCGGCGTCATCCCCGACCTGATGGTGATGGCCAAGAGTCTGGCCGGCGGCATGCCGCTGGCGGCCGTCTGCGGCCGCGCCGAGATCATGGACGCGCCCCTGCCGGGCGGCTTGGGCGGCACCTACGCCGGCAATCCGCTGGCCGTCGCCGCCGCCCTGGCGGTGCTCGACGTGATCGCCGAGGAAGGCCTGGTCGAGCGCGCCGCCGTGCTGGGCCGGCGCCTGGCCGCGCGCCTGGAGGAGTGGCGCGCGACACTGCCGCAGATCGCCGACGTGCGCGCGCTGGGCGCCATGGTGGCGGTCGAATTCGCCCGCCCGGACGGCGCGCCGGACGCCGAATTCACCAAGCGGGTGCAGCGCCGGGCGCTCGAGCGGGGCTTGATTCTGCTGACCTGCGGCGTGTACGGCAACGTGATCCGCTTCCTGTTCCCGCTTGTTGGCGCCGATCCAATATTGACCCACCGCGCCGATCCAAATTTGACCCAGGGCGGGACGCTGCGTTTTTGAGTAGCAGCTGTGGATAAGTGTACCAAATAAAGAAGGGGAATCCGTGGAGGGCGTAGCCCGGAACGG
>JANXSQ010000280.1 GCA_025356595.1 Janthinobacterium sp.
GCGGCGGCCCTGGCGGCGGCAAGCGCGGCGGCCGGCGCCGTACGGGCGGGCGGCGCGGCGACGTCCACCGGCGCGGCCACTTGCGCCGTCTGCGGCTGGCGCATATCGGCCGGGTCGAGCAGGAAGGTGTATTCGCGCACCAGGCGGCCGCCGTTCCAGCTCAGTTCGAGCAGCATGTCGACGAAGGGTTCATTCACCGGCTGGGCCGAACTGACGCGGATGAACTGGCCACCGTTGCGCTGTTCGACGGCGAAGCGCAGCGACAGCAGGGTCGGGTTGAAATCGATGTTGGCGAGGCGGAAGGCGTCGGCCGGGGCCAGCTTGGCCACCAATCCGGCGGCCTCGTCGGCGGACACCGAGCTCAGTTCGATTTCGGCGCGCAGCGGCTGGCCGAGGGAGGATAAGACGGTGAGCTTGCCGAGTCCGGCCGCCTGCACCGCGGGTGACAACAACACTGCACAGGCGACAGCACTGGTGAGTGTTTTCAGCGCGAAGGAGACGATCCCGGGACGAGTATTTACAGGCATAGTTGGCGGCATCATGGTTGACAGGGGAAGAAAGCGACATTCCCGGAAGTCTCAACATATCATCATGCACAGGCGCGTGCAAGCTTTGCGCACGCTTTCCACCCCTGCGGGCGGGCAACTTGGACTTTTGCCCCCTGTTTGGCGGCAAAAAGCCCGGTTTACACTGCTAAAACCAAGGGCGCGAAGCGGGCTCTGGCCCTATCCCCCGCGCCCGGTTTTCAGCGCCGTTTTGCCGGCGCCGGACGGAGCGCCGGACGGCGCGCCGGCGCGGCCTTCGATCAGGCGTCGAGCAGGATGCGCAGCATGCGGCGCAGCGGTTCGGCCGCGCCCCACAGCAGTTGGTCGCCGACGGTGAAGGCGGACAGGTACTCGCCGCCCATGCTCATCTTGCGCACGCGCCCGACCGGTATCGTCAGGCTGCCGGTGACGGCCGCCGGCGACAGGTCGCGCACCGAGTCTTCGCGGGTGTTCGGCACCAGCTTGACCCACTCGTTGTTGCTGGCGATGATGTCGTTGATCTCGTCGAGCGGCACGTCCTTCTTCAGCTTGATGGTCAGGGCCTGCGAGTGGCAGCGCATGGCGCCGATGCGGATGCACAAGCCGTCGACGGGGATTTCCTTGCTGCCGAAATCCAGGCCGCGGCCGAGGATCTTGTTGGTCTCGGCGCCGGCCTTCCACTCTTCCTTCGATTGGCCGTTGCCCAGATCCTTGTCGATCCACGGGATCAGGTTGCCGGCCAGCGGGGCGCCGAATTGCTTGATCTCGTCGGCCGAATAGCCGTGCTGGGTGGCCAGCACCTGGCGGTCGATCTCCAGGATCGCCGAGGCCGGATTGTCGAGCAGCGCGCGCACCGAGCTGTTGATGGTGCCGAACTGGGTCAGCAGTTCGCGCATGTGCTGTGCGCCGCCGCCGGACGCGGCCTGGTAGGTCATCGACGTCATCCAGTCGATCAGGTCGTGCTGGAACAGGCCGCCCAGGCCCATCATCATGCAGGAGACCGTGCAGTTGCCGCCGATGTAGTTCTTGACGCCCTTGCCCAGCGCGTCCTTGATGACGTGCAGGTTGACCGGGTCGAGCACGATGACGGCGTCCTTTTCCATGCGCAGGGTCGACGCGGCGTCGATCCAGTAGCCGTTCCAGCCGGCCGCGCGCAGCTTCGGAAACACTTCCGAGGTGTAGTCGCCGCCCTGGCAGGAGATGATGATCTCGCACTTCTTCAATTCATCGATGCTGCCGGCGTCCTTCAGCGTGGTTTCGTTCTTCGCCATCGCGGGCGCCGCGCCGCCGGTGTTCGAGGTGGTGAAAAACACCGGTTCGATGTGGGCGAAATCGCCCTCTTCGCGCATGCGCTGCATCAGGACCGAACCGACCATACCGCGCCAACCTACCAAGCCTACTAGTTTCATCACATTTCCTCAACAATATGCGGGGCCCCGCCCCGCGCTTCAATGATTTAATTACGCCAGCGCCTTGAGCACGGCGTCGCCCATTTCCACGGTGCCCACGCGGGTCGTGCCGGCCTCGTAGATGTCGCCCGTGCGCAAGCCCTGCGCCAGCACCTTCTTGACGGCCGCCTCGATGCGGTCGGCCTGCTCGGCCCGGTTCAGCGAGAAACGCAACATCATCGCCGCCGACAGGATGGTGGCCAGCGGATTGGCGATGCCCTTGCCGGCGATGTCGGGCGCGGAGCCGTGCGAGGGCTCGTACAGGCCCTTGCTGTCGGCGTCCAGCGAAGCGGACGGCAGCATGCCGATGGAGCCGGTCAGCTGGGCCGCGCAGTCCGACAGGATGTCGCCGAACAGGTTGCCGGTCACCATGACGTCGAACTTCTTCGGCGCCCGCACCAGTTGCATGGCGGCGTTGTCGACATACATGTGCTCGAGCGCGACGTCGGGATATTCCTTGCCGACGTCGATCATCACGTCGCGCCAGAACTGCGAGGTCTCCAGCACGTTGGCCTTGTCGACGCTGGTCAGGCGCTTGTCGCGCTTCTGCGCCGCCTGAAAGGCGACGTGGGCGATGCGGCGGATTTCGCCCTCGGCGTAGCGCATCGTGTCGTAGCCTTCGCGCTGGCCCTTGAAGGCGCCGTCCGGGCATTCGCGCACGCCGCGCGGCTGGCCGAAATACACGTCGCCGGTCAGTTCGCGGATAATCAGGATGTCCAGGCCGGAAACGATCTCCGCCTTCAGGGTCGAGGCGTTGGACAGTTCCGGATACAGGATGGCGGGACGGAAATTGGCGAACAGGCCGAGGTGCTTGCGCAGGCCCAGGATGGCTTGTTCGGGGCGCAGCGCGCGCTCCAGATTGTCGTACTGGAAGTCGCCGACGGCGCCGAACAGCACCGCGTCGGCCGCCTTGGCCAGCGCCAGCGTGGCCTCCGGCAGCGGGTGGCCGTGTTGCGCGTAGCCGGCGCCGCCGACGGGCGCCGTTTCCATCTCGAACGGTTCGCCCAGCGCGTTCAAGACCTTGACGGCTTGCTGCATGATTTCCGGGCCTATGCCATCGCCCGGCAGGATTGCAATTTTCATATTCACTCGATCAATTAGATGACGTTCGCCAACCACGGTTGCGTGGCCAGATGGCGCTCCTCGAAGCTATGGATGGCGTCGGCGTGGCGCAGGGTCAGGCCGATATCGTCCAGTCCATTCATCAGGCAGTACTTGCGGAAGGCGTCGATTTGGAACGGGTAGGAGACGCTGCCATTGCTGGTCGTCACACGCTGCTGTTCAAGATCCACCACCAGCTTGTAACCGGGGAAGGCTTTGACTTCGTTAAACAGATGATCGATCTGCGCTTCGGATAAAACGATCGGCAACAGGCCGCTCTTGTAGCAATTGTTGAAGAAGATGTCGGCGAAGCTGGGCGCGATGATGGCGCGGAAGCCGTACTGGTCGAGCGCCCACGGCGCGTGCTCGCGCGAGGAGCCGCAGCCGAAGTTCTTGCGCGTGAGCAGGATCGAGGCGCCCTGGTAGCGCGCCTCGTTGAGCACGAACTCGGGGTTCAGCGGACGCCGGCTATTGTCCTGGCCCGGTTCGCCGTGGTCCAGGTAGCGCCACTCGTCGAACAGGTTCGGGCCGAAGCCGCTGCGGTGGATAGACTTCAGGAACTGCTTCGGGATGATGGCGTCGGTGTCGACGTTGGCCCGGTCAAGGGGGGCCACCAAACCTTCATATATCGTAAATTTGTCCATGATTGCTCTGCAGTGTGCCGATCAACGGACCACCCGGCCCGCCGCATCGCGCGGTTATTTTTGGGCGGCGCCTTCAACCTTCTGGCCGACCTTCTGTACGTCTTTGCCGAAACCGGAGACGGTGTTGCAGCCGCTCAGTAGCAGGACGGCAATGCATAGGGCGAATAGTTTTTTCATTGCTTTTTCCACGTTTGAGTAGCGTTGTTCTTGAAACCTTGTTCTTCACACCGCCGGCGCCGCGCCGCACCCGCGGGTGCCGCGCCGGCGCGGGCGGCGGATGCGCTCAGCGCAGGGTGCGCACGTCGACGAAGTGGCCGGCGATGCCCGCCGCCGCCGCCATCGCCGGCGACACCAGATGGGTGCGTCCGCCCTGCCCCTGGCGGCCCTCGAAATTGCGGTTCGAGGTGGAGGCGCAGCGCTCGCCCGGCTCGAGCCGGTCGGCGTTCATCGCCAGGCACATCGAGCAACCCGGATCGCGCCATTCGAAGCCGGCGTCGCGGAAGATCTGGTCGAGGCCTTCCCGTTCGGCCTGGTCCTTGACCAGTCCCGAACCGGGCACCACCATCGCCAGCGAGACGTTGGAGGCGCGGTACTTGCCGCGCACCACCGCCGCCGCCGCGCGCAAGTCCTCGATGCGCGAGTTGGTGCAGGAACCGATGAAGACCTTGTCGATGCGGATGTCGGCGATCGGCGTGTTCGGCTTCAGGGCCATGTAGACCAGGGCCTTTTCCATGGCGTCGCGGCGCACCGGATCTTTTTCCAGGTCCGGATCGGGCACCCGGCCGTCGACGGCGACGACCATCTCCGGCGAGGTGCCCCAGGTGACCTGCGGCTTGACCTCGGCCGCGTTCAGGGTGACCACCAGGTCGAAGCGGGCGCCGGGGTCCGAATGCAGGCTGCGCCAGTAATCGACCGCGCGGTCCCAGTGCGGTCCGACCGGCGACAGCGGCCGGCCCTTGACGTAGTTGATGGTGGTGTCGTCGACGCCGATGATGCCGGCGCGCGCGCCCGCCTCGATGGCCATGTTGCAGACCGTCATGCGGCCCTCCATCGACAGGGAGCGGATGGTCGAGCCGCCGAATTCGATGCAGTAGCCAGTGCCGCCGGCGGTGCCGATCTTGCCGATCACGGCCAGCACGATGTCCTTGGCGGTGACGCCGGCCGGCAGCGCGCCGTCGACCTGCACCAGCATGGCCTTGGATTTCTTCGCCAGCAGGGTCTGCGTGGCCAGCACGTGCTCGACCTCGGAGGTGCCGATGCCGTGCGCCAGGCAGGCGAAGGCGCCGTGCGTCGAGGTGTGCGAGTCGCCGCACACCACCGTCATGCCGGGCAGCGTCGCGCCCTGCTCGGGGCCGATCACATGGACGATGCCCTGGCGCTTGTCGTTCATGTTGAAGTAGGTCAGGCCGTAGCTCTTGGCGTTGTGGTCCAACGTTTCCACCTGCAGGCGCGAGACCGGATCGGCGATGCCCTCGGCGCGGCCGGTGGTGGGCACGTTGTGGTCGGCCACGGCCAGGTTGGCCGAGACGCGCCACGGTTGCCGGTTCGCCGCGCGCAGGCCGTCGAAGGCTTGCGGGCTGGTCACTTCGTGCACCAGGTGGCGGTCGATGTAAAGGATTGTCGTGCCATCATCTTCGGCCCGCACAACGTGGGATTCCCAAAGTTTGTCGTAAAGCGTCTTCATTATGATTTATGCGGCCTAGCCACAGCCTGTAGTGAATGATCCACAATGATTATGCCATATTTTGTGCACTGCAAAACCCAGGCCGGGCCGAAGCGGGCCGCGGCGATACGAAATTTGGTTTCACCCAACAAAACATGACAAACATTGCTATAAACCAACCCCACCGCGAGGCGGGCCTGGGCCAAAAAAAATGCCTGCGGATGAGGCAGGCATTTTGTGTCTTCCCAGCGTGAATGCTAGGCCGCCATGCGTGCACTCCCCTTGCAACCGTCCATTAGGAAGGATAGGCCGACCACCAGCACCAGTTCGCCCTCGGCCGAACGGGCCGTGCCGGTGATGCCCTCGACGGCGATGGCCGTCATCGGCTTGATCACCAGGTCGGCCGTGCCGTCGACGGCCTCGACCGCGAGAATGTAGGGTTGTGGCGCCGCCACAACAATCCCCACCCTTTCGTTGCACAGTTCGTAGCCCAGCGAGCCGGCCAGCGAGCGCACCGGCAGCGGCCGGCCCTGGTCCTTCAGGACCGGGAAGCCGCCCACCTCCATGAAGGTCTCCGGCAATTCGACCACCCGCTGCACCACCGCCATCGGCAGGGCCAGCGCGGCGCCGGAGGTCGACACCAGCATGGTCGGCACGATCGACAGTTCGATCGGCAGGCGGATGGCGAACTTGGTGCCCTTGCCCAGCGCCGAATCGATGTGGATGGCGCCGCGGTTCTTCTCCACGGCCGTCTTGACGACGTCCATGCCGACGCCGCGCCCGGAGACGCTGGAGGCCACGTCCTTGGTCGAGAAGCCGGGCAGGAACACCAGCTGGAACGATTCGTCGTTGCTGAGTTGCGCCGATTCGCTGATCAAGCCTTTTTCCAGCGCCTTCTTGCGCAGCTTGGCCGGGTCCATGCCCTTGCCGTCATCCTGCAGCACGATCATGACGCTGTTCGCTTCCTGCCATGCCTTCAGGGAAATGTAGGACTTGGTCGACTTGCCGGCGGCGACGCGCTCCTCGGGCGATTCGACGCCGTGGTCGAGCGCGTTGCGCAGCATGTGCACCAGCGGATCGTACAGGCTGTCGACGACGACGCGGTCGACTTCCGTCTCGGCGCCCTCGATGGTCAGCTCGACGTCCTTGCCCAGGTCCTTGGCCAGCTCGCGCACCAGGCGGGGGAATTTCTGGAACAGGCGGCCGACCGGCTGCATGCGCGTGGCCAGCGTGGCGCGCTGCAATTCGGTGGAGTAGCGCGAGGCCCGCTCCAGCGTCTCGGCCAGGGTCGCCATCAGCGTCGCGGCCTGTCCCTCGAACTTGAACTGCAGCAGGCGTTCGAGCAGGACGGCGGCCTGGTTGGCGGCCTGCACGGATTCGCCGGCCACCTCGAGCAGCGCGTCGAGCTTGACGGCGTCGACGCGGATGCTGTCCTCCTTGACGGGCGCGGCGGTGCGCACCTCGGGGCGCTCCTCGCGGCGGTCGACACCGTCCCAGTTCTTCCCGCCGGGTTTGGCGGCGGCGGCGGCGGCGGGCGCGGCGGCAGCGGCGGTGGCGACGGCGGGTGTTGCCTCGACTTGCGGCGGCGCGGCGGCCACGTAGGTGCCCTCCGGCACGACCGCGACATACATCGCCTCCCAGTCCAGGCCATCCGCGCCGATCACGGCCGCTGCTGCGGCGGCGACGACGGGTGCGGCGGCCACGGCGGCCACGGCGACGGGCGCCGGCGCGGCTGCGGCCTTCGGCGCCATCGCCTTGCCTTCGATGGCGTTGGTGAGGATCAGCTCCAGCTCGGCCGGCATGGCCGGCAGGCTTTCCGGCGCGTTGCCGTTGGCCAGCTCGGTGAGCTGGTCGGCGACGAAGCCGGAGGCCTGCAGCGCCGCCTCGATGGCGATCGGCGTCACCGGCGCGGCGCCGGTGCGCAGCGCGTCGAACAGGTTTTCGGTCAGATGGCAGGCCGCCACCAGGGCCGGCAGATTCATGAAACCGGCGCCGCCCTTGATGGTGTGGAAGGAGCGGAACACCGCGTTCAGGGTTTCTTTATTGTCCGGGTCGCGTTCAAGGCATAACAAATGCTCTTCAACGTTGACCGCAAGATCCATCGCCTCGACGACAAAATCCTTCAGCATATCGTCCATTAGAATCCCAGATCGGCAAGAAGATCATCAACATTGTCCTGGTCCAGCGCGGCCGACGGCACCGACGGACCCTGCATCAGCGGCACCGGCTTGTGCGCCAGTTTTTCGCGCACGGCCGGCGGCGCGTTGTCGCGCAGCAGCTCGGCCAGTTCGTGTTCGACGGTCTTGGTGATCATCACCACTTTCTTGATCAACTGGCCGGTGATATCCTGGAAGTCCTGCGCCATCATGATTTCCAGCAGGCGCGCCTTCTCCGCCTCGGTGGCCTCGGCCACGGTCTGGGCGAACTGCTTCGAGTCGCCCGCCAGGGTCTTGAATTCCTCCAGGCTGAGCTTGCCGGCGAACAGCGCCGTCCAGCGCGCGTCCATCTCCTTGGCTTTTTTCGACAGCACGTCCTGCGCCGGCATGCCGTCGTCGAGGGTGTTGAGGACCTTGTTGGCCGCCTGTTCGGTCAGGCTGGCGACGTATTCCAGGCGGTCCTGGGCGTCGACGATCTGCGAGGAGGCCTCGGTCAGCGCCTTGTCGTAGCCGAGTTCGCGCAGCGAATCGTGCAGCAGGCGCACGATGCCGCCCAGGCGTTCGAACATCGGCTTGTCGGCGGCGTCGCCGGCCTCGCCGCCCGCTTCGGCGGCGGCCGCTTCGGGCGCGCTCGGCGCGGGCGCGGGTGCC
>JANXSQ010000135.1 GCA_025356595.1 Janthinobacterium sp.
GTAGACGATAATCATATAATTTTGGCAGCGGTTTTTTGTCAAGGTTCCCGGCCATTCAACCGAAAGGCATCGACCGCTGCGCGGTCGGCTCCTTTCCTCCCCGCCCTGAAGGGCGAGGTTTCTCGGAGCAAAATCTGATGAGTAAAGCGTGGTGTTCGGCGCTGCCGGGCGGTGTCCGTCTGGCGGTGCAGATTACGGCGAACGCCAAGAAGACCGAGGTCATCGGCCTGCTCGACGACGCGCTCAAGCTCAAGCTGCACGCCCAGCCCATCGAGGGCAAGGCCAACGAGGCCTTGATCCGCTTCCTGGCCGACACCCTGGCCGTGCCGAAGAGCGCCATTACGCTCACCCACGGGCAGACGAACAAACGCAAGCTGCTGGAAATCGCCTCGGCCAAGCTGACGCCGGAAATCGTCGCGCGCTTGCTGGGAATTTGAGGGCGTTGCGGGGCGCAAGGCGGCGCAAAAAAACAGCGGCGTGAATCCGGGCCCAAGCCCGCGATTCACGCCGCTGTTTTCATTTCCGCAGTGGCGGCGCCTTGACGCCGCCGCGTCGCTTCAGTAACGGTAGCCGAATGCCGCTTCGAAGCGGTCGGCGATCTGCGCCGTTGTCAGCTTGTGGTTTTGCGCGCCCTGGTGGGCGATCTTGATCGAGCCCATCAGGCTGGCCAGGCGGCCCGAGGTTTCCCAGTCCAGATCGTTGGTGATGCCGAACAGCAGGCCGGCGCGGTAGGCGTCGCCGCAGCCGGTCGGGTCCAGCACCGCGTCCGCCACGACGACGGGAATGTCGATGCGCTTGCCGCCCGTGTAAATCTCCGAACCGTTCGCGCCGCGCGTGACGATCAGGGCCTCCAGACGGGCCGCCATGTCCTGCAGCGTCAGGCCGGTGCGTTCCATCAGCATTTCGATTTCGTAGTCGTTGGCGGTGACGTAGGTGGCCTTGTCGATGAAGTCGATCAATTGCTCGCCATTGAACCTCGGCAGTTGCTGGCCCGGATCGAACATGATGGGGATGTTCAGCGCGGCCAGGTCGACGGCGTGCTTAAGCATGCCCATGTCGCCGTCCGGCGAGATGATGGCGACGCGCGCCGGGCCGGCGTCGGCGACATTGTTTTCGTGCGCGAAGGACATCGCGCCAGGATGGAAGGCGTTGATCTGGTTGTTGTCGGCGTCGGCCGTCACGAAGCACTGGGCGTTGTAGCTGTCGGCCTTGATCAGGATGTTGGCGGTCGAGATGCCGAGTTTTTCCAGGCGTTCCAGATAGGGGCCGCTGTCCTGGCCCATGACGCCGACGATGCGCGGCTCGCCGCCCAGCATTTTCAGGCTGTAGGCGATGTTGCCGGAGCAGCCGCCGAACTCGCTGCGCATGCTCGGCACGACGAAGGAGACGTTGATCTTGTGCAGTTGGTCGGCCAGCAGGGACTCGCCGAAGCGGCCGTCGAATTGCATGATGGTGTCGATGGCGAGGGAGCCGCAGATCAGGGAGGTCTTGGTCATGATATTGTTTTAAGGGTAAAAGATAGCGATTCGATAGCCAGCCGCTTTGGGCTGGGACAATTCAAAGTAGAGTTTAACGGCTTGTTCGGAACGCGGGGGAAAACCTTTGCCCGCATCCAGCGTCGCCGGCAGGTAGTCGCGCGGCGCGATGACGCGGCGCAGCAGCGCCTTGTCGTTGCCGTCGTTGAGGATCAGCTCGATGTGCGGCCAGGCTTGCGCGTTGCCGCCCTGGTTGCGCAGCACCGTGGCGTAGGAAAAAGTGTGCTCGGCCAGGGTTTGCAGCTCGCCTTGCTCGATGGACAAGGCGTCGATCTGGGCCGGCAGCTCGACGCGGCAGCCGAACGGCGCGCAGGCCGACACCAGCGCCGGCTTCAGCGCCGGCCACTGCGCCGCCACCTGGTTGCGGAAGGTGCCCAGGCCCTGCGCCAGCAACGCCAGCAGCAGCGCCAGCGAGCCCAGGCCCATCAGCAGGCGCAGTGTCTTGCCGGTGCGCTGGCGGCGCCGCCCCTGTCTGACGAAGGCCGGTTCCTCGGCCTCGTCTTGCGCCGCGTCCGTTGCGGCGCTGTCGCGCCGCGCGTCGGCCGCGGCGGCGCCGTTCAAATATTCTTCCTGCGCGCCGGGATGGGCGTCGAGGGACGGTTCGCGCCGGCCATCGGCATCAGCATTGTCGTCGTCGTCGCCGTCGCCGTCGCCGGAGTGGGAGTGGGAGTGGGAGTCGGAGTCGGAGTCGGGCAGGGCGGACGCGACCAGCTCCTCGTCGGGTTCGGGTTCGGCCTCAGGTTCAGTCTCGGCTTCGAGCGCCGACGCCAGTTCGGCGTCGAGTTCGTAGGGCGTTTCGTCTTCCGGTTCGGGCGGCGGCGCCGGTTTCAGCTGGGCATACTCGGGCAGGGTGCCGAAGGGATCGAAGGAGGTGTCGAAGTCGAGCGTGTACCCGGCCGTGTCGTCGCTGTCGGACGTGGCGTCGGGAACGGGCGGCGGCGCTGGTAAGGGGGGAACTGCGGTCGGCGGCGGCGGTGGCGCGTCCGGATCGTGCAGGGTGGCGTTGCCGTCGAATACTTCCTGGCAAGAGCCGCAACGCACTATGCCCCCACGCAACTTCAACTGGTCAGCGGCGACCCGAAAAATCGTGTTGCAATGGGGGCATTTGGTGGCGAGGGCCATCGCGGTGTTTACGCGCCTTCTTGGTCGCGCGGCGCCGGAGCGGCATCGCTGCCGAGGCGGCCGTGCAGGGCCACCCAGTCTTCTTGCTGGGCCCACACGGCCAGTTTGATGAAGGGGGCATAGGCCTCGATCACTTCCTTGGCCTGGCGCGCCAGCACGCCCGAGAGGATCAGCGCGCCGCCGTCGGCGACGCGGCCCGACAACATCGGCGCCATCACCTTCAGGGGGCTGGAGAGGATGTTGGCGACGACGGTGTCGAAGCGCTGCTCGGCGTGGATGGACGTGGCGAAGCCGTCCGGCAGGAAGTAGGCGATGTCGCAGTTGTTGCGCTGCGCGTTGTCGCGCGCCGATTCGATCGCCTGCGGATCGATGTCGACGCCCGTCACGACGGCCGTGCCGAGCTTCTTGGCCACCATGGCCAGGATGCCGGAGCCGCAACCGTAGTCGAGCACGCTGCCGGCGGTGGGATGCGCCTCCAGCCATTCCATGCACAGGCGCGTGGTCGGATGGCTGCCGGTGCCGAAGGCCAGGCCGGGATCGAGTTCCAGGATCAAGCCTTCAGGATCCGGCGCCTCGTGCCAGCTCGGCACGACCCAGATGTTCTTGCCGATATGGATGGGCGCGAACTGCGATTGCGTCAGGCGCACCCAATCCTGCTCGGCGACCGCGCGCAGCGTGAAGGCCGGCACGGTTTTCAGGCGGATCGCGGCGGCCGCGGCGGCCACGATGGCCGCCTGGTCGGCGTCGACGTCGGTCAGGGCGACGACGCGGCTGTGTTCCCAGGCCGCCTCGTCGGGCTCCATGCCCGGCTCGCCGAACAGGGGTTGCTCGGCTTCCGTGCCTTCGTCGGCGTCTTCCACCGACACCGACAGGGCGCCCGCTTCCATCAAGGCGTCCGACAGGGCCTCGGCGTTGGCGCGCGCGATTTCGATGACGATTTCTGTCCAGCTCATGCTTTGACCTTCACTTCCGATTTGCTGGCGATGCTGGGGCTCACCTTGTTCAAGTTCTTTGACAAGTCCGGCATGTCCGCCAGTTTTTGTTCCAGATAATGGATGTTGGTGCCGCCCTCGATGAAGCGGGCGTCGATCATCAGTTCGCGGTGCAGGGCGATGTTGGTCGAAATACCCTCGACGACCATCTCCGACAGGGCAATCTGCATGCGGCGTATCGCCTGTTCGCGCGTCGCGCCGTAGGCGATGACCTTGCCGATCATCGAATCGTAGTGCGGCGGCACGTAATAGCCGGCGTAGGCGTGCGAGTCGACGCGGATGCCCGGGCCGCCCGGCGTGTGCCAGGAAATGATCTTGCCCGGCGACGGGGTGAACTTGAAGGGGTCCTCGGCGTTGATGCGGCACTCGATGGCGTGGCCGGACAGCATCACGTCGCGCTGGCGGAAGCGCAGCTTCTCGCCGGCGGCGATGCGGATCTGTTCCTGCACGATGTCGATGCCGGTGATCATCTCGGTGACCGGATGCTCGACCTGGACGCGGGTGTTCATTTCGATGAAATAGAACTCGCCGTTTTCATACAGGAACTCGAAGGTGCCGGCGCCGCGGTAACCGATCTTGCGGCAGGCTTCGGCGCAGCGGTCGCCGATCTTTTCGATCAGCTTGCGCGGGATGCCCGGCGCCGGCGCCTCCTCGATGACCTTCTGGTGGCGGCGCTGCATCGAGCAGTCGCGTTCGCCCAGCCAGACGGCGTTCTTGAACTCATCGGCGAGGATCTGGATTTCCACGTGGCGCGGATTCTCCAGGTACTTCTCCATATACACTTCCGGATTGCCGAAGGCCGAACCGGCTTCCGTCTTGGTCATCGCGACCGCGTTCAGCAGGGCCGCCTCGGTGTGGACGACGCGCATGCCGCGCCCGCCGCCGCCGCCGGCCGCCTTGATGATGACCGGATAACCGACCTTGCGCGCGGTCTGGATGATGATCTTCGGATCGTCGGGCAGGGCGCCTTCGGAGCCGGGCACGCAGGGCACGCCGGCCTTGATCATGGTTTGCTTGGCCGACACCTTGTCGCCCATCAGGCGGATCGATTCCGAACGCGGGCCGATGAAGACGAAGCCGGATTTCTCGACACGCTCGGCGAAGTCGGCGTTTTCCGACAGGAAGCCGTAACCCGGATGGATCGCCTCGGCGTCCGTCACTTCCGCCGCGCTGATGATGGCGGGCATGTTCAGGTAGCTCAGCGCCGACTGGGCCGGACCGATGCAAACGGATTCGTCGGCCAACTTGACGTATTTCGCGTCCTTGTCGGCTTCGGAGTGGACTACAACCGTCTTGATGCCCATTTCGCGGCAAGCGCGCTGAATGCGGAGGGCAATTTCACCACGGTTGGCAATAAGGATTTTTTCAAACATGGTAGGTTCGCGTATGTCTGTGAGAGCCGGCGAGCCGGCAACTACATGGGGAATGAGGGACGTCGCAACTGGCGGCCGTCGCCGGCCGCCGTGCCGGCTGTCAGCCGATCACAAACAGGGGTTGACCGAACTCGACCGGTTGGCCGTTTTCGACCAGGATCTGGGTCACGACACCGGCTTTGTCCGAGTCGATTTCATTCAGGAGCTTCATCGCTTCGATGATGCACAGGGTGTCGCCTTCCTTGACGGTGGAACCGATTTCGACGAAGGCCGCGGTGCCCGGGGCCGACGAACGGTAGAAGGTGCCGACCATCGGCGACTTGACGACGTAACCGGTAGGCTCGGCGGGGGCGATGGGCGCCGCTGCGCTCGGAGCTGCGCCCATCGGCGCGCCGGCTTGCTGGTAATGCTGCTGCATGCCCTGGGGCTGCATCATGACAACTTGGTTTTGCGGCATGGCGGACGACTTGACGATGCGGACCTTGCTCTCGCCTTCGGTCACTTCCAGCTCGGCGATATCCGATTCGGCGACCAGGTCGATCAAGGTCTTGAGTTTTCGTAAATCCATGTG
>JANXSQ010000396.1 GCA_025356595.1 Janthinobacterium sp.
CGCGGAATGGGCGGAATGCGCCGGCCGCAGCGGCGCGGCGCGGCCGGCGCGCAGATTGCCGGCGCGGCGGCGCGCCCGCAGGCGTGCGGCCAGCACCTGCAAGACAGAGTGGAAATAGCGTCGCATCGGCCCCTCTTCGGCGAGAAATGAGCGCGTCCGGCGCGGCGCCGGCGGTCTCGACGGGCTTAGCGGAGGGAGCGCAAAAAGCCGTCCCGGCGGCGCGTCGTTTCAGCGCCTGCTTTTTGCATCTGGAGCCGCGAAAAGAGCCCCTTGTCGCAATCCGCTGGCGAGCCGCCCGGCCTTATCTTAAAGTCCACTCATCCCAACCTTGCCCCCGAAAGGAATGATCATGAAAGTCCTGAAAAACATGGAGATTATCTTCACCGTCGCGCTGGCCCTGGCCGCCGCCAGCTATGTCAGCTTCACGCGCGCGCCGGCCCAGCCCGGCGTCAGCGGCGCCGCCATTCCGGTCGTCGTCATCAGCGCCAAACGCATGACGCCGCAGGAAAAGAAACAGTCCCTGATCGAAGAGCGCCAGCAGATGGTGGCCACCAACGAACGCAAATCGTGAGCACGGCGCGGCGCGCGCACGCCGCCGGCCTGAAGCAGGCGCAAGCTGTACGCCGGATGTGTCAGTTGTAATGAGTTGCATCAGTTCTGCCGCAAAGGCGAACACCCCGCTATAGTCCATTTCACGCAATAACGAAATGGAGACAAAAATGAAATACAGCCTCTACGCAGCAGCCATGCTCGCCATCAGCGCCGCCGCCTTCATGCCGACGCAATCGATGGCCCAAGTCGACGTCAGCGTTGTTATCCGCAACGCCCCACCCCCAGCGAAATTCGAAAGCGTGCCACAAGCGCGCCTCGGGTACGTCTGGGCGCCCGGATACTGGAACTGGGACGGCCGGCGCCACGTGTGGAGCGCCGGCGAATGGCAGCAAGAGCGCCGCGGCGGCCACTACCGCCCCGCCGAATGGGTGCGCGACAACGACGGCTGGCGCCTGAACCGCGGCGGCTGGAACGTCGCCACCGGCCAGGTGATCCAGACCGAGATCCTGCAACCGGCCCCGCCGCCGCCGCGCCATGAACACATGCCGCGCGCCCGCCACGGCTACGTCTGGTCGGACGGCCACTGGGAATGGCGCGGCCAGCGCTACGACTGGGTGCCCGGCGTGTGGATCGCCGAGCGGCGCGGCTACGTCTACAGCCGTCCGGGCTGGAGCCAGCGCGACGGCCAATGGCAGATGGAACCGGGCCGCTGGCAGCAGCACGGCGGACGCGGCGACCGCGACGGCGACGGCATCCCGAACCGCTACGATCACGACCGCGACAATGACGGTGTGCCGAACCGCTACGATCACGACCGCGATAACGATGGCGTGCCGAACCGTAACGACCGCCATCCCGACAATCCGCGCCGCGACTAAGTTGCCGCAAAAAGCCGGCGCCTGAACGCCGGGCTCGCCCTCCAAGGGTGCGGGCCCGGATTCGGGCGCCGGCTTTGCCTCCGACAGCGCTTATCTGTAATACAATCCCGCCACGATAGACCGCATTCAGGGATGTGCATGGAAGTAGCTGATTTCTCCTATGGTTCCGACCCCTCCGGCCTGGTCTGGGGCTACCTCTTCGGGCGCGGCGCGCAGGCGCTGGCGCTCGACTCGGCCGCCGCCCTCGACTGGCTCAACCGCGCCGAGCAGCAGGCGCCGGACGAATTCATCTGGTTGCACTTCAACCTGTCCAACGCGGCCAGCGAAAAGTGGTTGAAGACGCACGTGCGCCTGGCCGAGGAATTCTATGAAACCCTGCACCAGGGCTCGCGCTCGACGCGCATCGAACTGGCCGAAAACACCCTGATCGCCGTCGTCAACGACGTGCTGCACAATTTTTCCTTCGAGGCTTCCGACATCTCCACGCTGTGGTTGAGCGTGACGCGGCGCATCGTCATCAGCGCGCGGCGCACGCCGCTGCAATCGATCGAGCGGCTGCGCCAGGCGGTGAAGGGCGAGGAGCCGATCCGCTCCTCGGTCGAACTGCTGGTGCATCTGCTGCGCGACCAGGCCGACGTGCTGGTGAAGATCGTGCGCGACGCCGGCGCCCGCGTCGACGACATCGAGGACAGGCTGCTGGCCGGACGGCTGACGCGCAAGCGCGAGGACCTGGGCGCGCTGCGGCGCGTGCTGGTGCGCCTGCAGCGCCTGCTGGCGCCCGAGCCGGCCGCGCTGTTCCGCATGCTGCAGCGTCCGCCGGCGTGGGTGGCCGAGCTCGACACGCAGGAATTGCGCCAGTCGACCGAGGAATTCGCCGTCGTGCTGCGCGACATGTCCTCGCTGCAGGAGCGCATCAAGCTGCTGCAGGAGGAGATCGCCGCCGGCGTCAACGAGGACAACAACCGCAGCCTGTTCGTGCTGACCATCGTCACCGTGCTGGCCCTGCCGATCAACATCATCGCCGGCATGCTGGGCATGAACGTGGGCGGCATCCCGCTGGCCCAGCATCCGCACGGCTTCCTGATCATCGCCGTCATCGTCGTCAGCTTCACCGTCGTGGCCGGCTGGCTGGTGATCCGCATGCAAAAGAACAGCTGAACGGCCAGACCGTCACGCCTCCCTCGCGCCGGCGGCGGGCCGGCGCGGCTGGCGACGAACACCTCTTTATCGACGATGTGCGCCAGTTCGGCCGGTGCCGCGCCGTGCGGCGCGTGGCAACCCTGCCGCCCCGGCGCCGCCCGGCGCTTTGTGGCGAGCGAGGCACTTCGCAGTCACTAGACGACCGGTCTAATTTGATGTATGATGCATCGCATGAGCACTGAATACAAAGACGTCCGCCAACACATCCTCGCCACCGGCATGACCGCCATCAACGGCAAGGGTTTCGCCGCCGTGGGCCTGAACGAGATCTTGACGAGCGCGAATGTGCCGAAGGGTTCCTTCTACCATTACTTCAAGTCGAAGGAAGCCTTCGGCGAGGCCTTGCTCGAGAACTACGTCGGCACCTATATGCTGCATCTGGAAGACGTACTGAAAGCGGACGGCACGCCGGCCGCGCAGCGCCTGATGCGCTACTGGGCGGGCTGGCTGGACACGCAGGCATGCGAAGGTCCGGACGGCAAGTGCCTGGTGGTCAAACTGGCCGGCGAAGTGTCCGACATGTCGGAGGCGATGCGCGTGGCCCTGCTGCGCGGCACCAACCTGATCGTCGAACGCCTGGCCGCCTGCATCGCCGAAGGCCTGGACGACGGTTCGCTGCGCTGCGCCTTCAATGCGCAGGATACCGCGCTGACCCTGTACCAACTGTGGTTGGGCGCCTCGCTGCTGACCAAGCTGCGGCGCGACCGCAGCGCGCTGCAAGCGGCGATGCACGCCACGCTGGGCCTGCTGAATCTGCCCGCCGCACAGTAACACCCGATACCGAACGCAGCCGCGACGGGCGCCACCAGCCCGTCCCGGCGATTTTTTTACCGCCAATTCTAGACGACCAGTCTAATTTTAGGGGCATGGAATGCTGAATTTTGAATACTACAACCCGACCAAGATCGTCTTCGGCGCCGACACCATCGCCAAACTCTCCAAGCTGGTGCCCGACAATGCCCGCGTGCTGATCCTGTACGGCGGCGCCAGCGCCGAAAAGACCGGCACACTGGGCGAAGTGCGCGCCGCGCTGGGCAGCCGCCTGGTGCAGGAATTCGGCGGCATCGAGCCGAACCCAAGCTATGAAACCATGATGCGCGCCGTCGAACAGGTGCGCCGCGAAAAACTCGACTTCCTGCTCGCCGTCGGCGGCGGCTCGGTCATCGACGGCACCAAGTTCGTCGCCGCCGCCGCCGGTTACGAAGGCGAGCCGTGGGACATCCTGCAAAGCTTCGGCGGCGTCGTCAAGGGCGCCCTGCCCTTCGGCACCGTCCTGACCCTGCCGGCGACCGGCTCGGAAATGAACAACGGCGCCGTCATCACGCGCCGCGCCACGCACACCAAACTGCCCTTCCACAGCCGCCACGTGTTCCCGCAATTCTCCGTGCTGGACCCGAGCAAGACCTTCACCCTGCCGACCCAGCAAGTGGCGAACGGCGTGGCCGACGCCTTCGTCCACATCGTCGAGCAATACCTGACCTATCCGGTGCAGGGCAAGGTGCAGGACCGCTACGCCGAAGGCTTGCTGCAGACCCTGGTCGAAATCGCCCCGCAGGCGCTGGCCGCGCCGGACGACTACGACACCCGCGCCAACCTGATGTGGGTCGCCGCGCAAGCCCTGAACGGCCTGATCGGCGCCGGCGTGCCGCAGGACTGGGCCACCCACATGATCGGCCACGAATTGACCGCGCTCTACAACATCGACCACGCGCGCACCCTGGCCATCGTCCTGCCGGCCCTGCTCGATTCGCAGCGCGCCGTGAAACGCGCCAAACTGCTACAGTTTGGCGCACGGGTCTGGAACATCACCTCGGGCAGCGAGGAAGAGCGCATCGACGCGGCCATCGCCGCCACGCGCGCCTTCTTCGAGGGCATGGGCATCCCGACACGCCTGTCCGGCTACGGCCTGGGCGTGGAAGCGGTCGAGGCCGTCGTCGCGCAACTGGGCGAACACGGCATGACCGCGCTGGGCGAACACCAGGCGATCAACCTTGACGTCAGCCGCGCCATCCTGACGGCCGCACTGTAATTCCACCGGAGTCCAGCCCCATGCGTGAAGAATTGATCCTGCATCATTACGAAGGCTCGCCGTACTCGGAGAAAATCCGCCTGCTGCTCGGCTACAAGGGGCTGGACTGGCGCTCCGTCGGCATCGCGCCCATGCTGCCCAAGCCGGACCTGATGACCCTGACGCACGGCTACCGGCGCGCGCCGGTGCTGCAGATCGGCGCCGACGTGTATTGCGACTCGGCCCTGATCGGCGCGACGATCGAGCGGCTCCACGCCAGCCCGGCGCTGGCCGGCGGCGCCCGCGGGGCCAGCGCCGGACTGCTCAGCCATTGGGTCGACCAGGATCTGTTCTGGCGCGCCGTGCGCTACGTGATGGGCCTGCGCGCCGAGCAGATTCCGCAGAGCATGCTCGACGACCGCCAGCAAATGCATCCGCAGATGCGCTTCGAGCGCGCCACGCTGGCCGCCGACCTGCCGCAGGTGGCGGCGCAATTGCGCCCCGTCCTCGCCCTGCTCGACGCGGCGCTGGCCGAGGATGATTTCTTCGGCGGCGCACTGCCGGCGCCGGGCGACTTCGGCCTCTACCACCCGCTCTGGTTCCTGAACAACGTCGGCGGCGTCGCCGCGCTGGCGCCCGAGGCGGTCCATCTGCGGGCGTGGATGGCGCGCATGGCCGCCTTCGGCAAGGGCAATGCGACGCCGATGACGGCCGCCGAGGCGATAGACGTCGCATTGCGCGCCGCGCCGGCCGCGCTGGCGCCGCACAGCGTCGAAGCCGGACTGGCGCCGGGCGGCCAGGTCGAGGTGATGCCGCTCGGCTACCCGCGCGAAGCCGTGCGCGGCCGCCTCGTGCGCCTTGACGAGAATGGTGTCAGCGTCGCCCTCGACAGCGCCGCGACCGGCCTGGTCCACATCCATTTCCCCCGCCTGGGCTACCACGTCCAGGCAGCCGCAGAGTAAGCGCCGCCTTTGCAACACCGGCAGCGCACAAGCGGGGTCCGCCCCGTAGTCGCACCGCCTTAATTGACCCGACAACTACTTTGAAAGCATAAACATCATGTCCCAAAGCAAAACCAACAACCGCAGCATCGTCCTCAACGCCCGCCCGCACGGCGCGCCCACCGCCGCCACCTTCGGCCTGAAGGAAGGCGCAGTGCCGACGCCGGCCGCCGGCCAAGTGCTGCTGCGCACCATCTACCTCTCGCTCGACCCGTATATGCGCGGCCGCCTCAGCGACGCGCCCTCCTACGCCGCCCC
>JANXSQ010000019.1 GCA_025356595.1 Janthinobacterium sp.
GCTCAAGCGACTGCGCGAGAGGTTGGTGCTCGACCTGAAAGCGCAGCGACCCGGACGAAAATTCGACCGGGTCGTTAAAGCGGTGGCACAACGATATCCAGAGAAACGGCTAACCAAGAAAGCTTAACTTAGCGGCATTAGGGACAGACGGGGACGCCGAGTCCACGAATTTCGAGCAATTGTTTCTTCAAAATCGTGGTCTGTCCCCGGTTTCCACTGCATCGTCGACAGCGGGCGCATTCTTCCAGCGCCGCAGCCCCGCCGCGACGCTGAGCAGCAACAAGCCCAGCAGGGCCAGCGCCTCGCGGCCCACTTCCGCCAGCGACGCGCCCAACTGGTTCAGCGCGATGAATCCCTCTATCCCCGCAGTCGACGGCAACAACCAGCGCGCGTAGTACAGCGCCCGCGGCAGCGCCGTGTCCGGCCAGGCCAGGCCGGCGACGAACAGGATGGGCAGCGAGGTGACGATCAGCAATTGCGCGCCCCGCTCGCGGGTGCGGAACCAGGTGCCCAGCCAGATGCCGAAGGCCGCCACGGTCAGCGCGAACAGGGCGATGAACAGCAGCAGCCCGGCCGGATTGCCGCCGCGCGGATAGTCTTGCCACCAGAACACGAAGCCGAAGAAATACACGCAGTTCAGCGCCGCCACCGAGGCGTACGCCAGCAGCATGCCGCAATAACCGGCCGCGTCGCGCGCCAGCGGGCAGTTGCGCCCCTGCGTCCAGGTGCCGAACATCATCGTGATCGCCATCCACAGCGTCTGCTGGATGATCAGCGTGGCCACGCCGGGCACGATGTAGGAGCCGTAGCCCTCGCGCACGTTGTACAGCGGCACGGCGTTGACCGCGATGGGCTGGCGCAGTTGCGCCGCCTGCGCCGGCGACGGTGTGCTCGCGCCCATGCGCTTGATTTCGATGCCGGCGGAAACGGTGCCCACCACTTCGGCCAGACCGTTCAGCGCCACCTTGTTGAGCATCAGATAGAGGCCGTTGCCGGCCACCTCGACCTCGGCCGCGCGGCCCGACAGGACCTTCTCCTGCAAACCGGCAGGCAGGAACAGGGTGCCGACGATCTCGTTGCGCCACAGCAGATCCTGCGCCTGCGCCAGATCCGCCACGACGGCCACCACCTTGATGGACGGATGCGCGGCCGCGTAGCGCGTGAGCTGGCGCGACAGCGCGCTGCGGTCCTGGTCGACGACGGCCACCGGCACCCGGCGCACGCTTTCCTGGCTGTACGGCAGGGGATAGAAGAAGGAATAGATGATGCCGCCGACGAACAGCAGAGTCAGCGCGCCCTTGTCGGACAGCATGGCGCGCCAGCACTGCGCGAACGCCCGCCCGACCTGCCCGATGCAGCCGCGCGGCGCGCTCATGTCTTGCCCCAGGCGTCGGCGCGGCCGGCCCGTTTGCTCAGCAGCAGGACGCCGAGCGCGCCGCAGCCGAGCGCGAAGCCGGCCAGTATCAGCAGATCGGCCACGCCATAGCGCCACGGCGCGCCGCCCAGCCAGTGGCGGCTTTGCAATTGCAGATAGTGCGTCAGCGGCAGCGCCTCGGCCCAGGCGCGCGCCAGCGGCGGCATGGCCAGCACGGGAAAGCCCTGGCCGGCGTAGGCGAAGGCCGGCGCGGTGATGAAGGCGGCCGCCGACAAGGCGTTGCGCAGCGACAGCGTGACGCCGATCAGCAGCACGCCGACGCCCAGATAGGCCAGCACCAGCAGCAACAGCGCGCACACCATCGCCGCCACGCTGCCGGCCACGGCCCAGCCGCGCAGCACGGCGAAAAACAGCAGGAACAGCAGCGCCTGCGCGGCGAAGGCCAGCAGCGGAATGAGCAGCTTGCCGGCCACGGCGCGCGGCCAACTGCCGCGCGCCGCCGCCAACCACTGCGGCACCGTGGCGTCGCGCAGTTCGCGCCCTATCGTCGTCACCACCGCGACGACGACGAAGATTTGCAGCATCGACGGAATCAGCGCCATCGCCAGGAAGGATTCATAGCTGGTGTTCTCGTTGTACAGGGTGACGAGGCGCGCGCGGATCGGCTCGAACTGCTGCGCCGCCTGCACGGCGCCGGCGCCGCGCTTGCCGCGCGCGGTGATCTCGACGCCGGCCGAGAGCGTGCTGACGACAGTGCGCACGTCGCGCAGCAGGCCGCCCGCGTGCGAGGAGAATTGGCCGTTGTAGATCCACTGCACGCTGGCCGGACGGGCGTTGAACAGCTCCGTCTCGAAGCCGCGCGGGATCAGCATGAAGCCGTAGGCGCGCCGCTCGCGCAGCAGCGCCAGCGCGGCCTCGCTGTCGGCCGGGCGCGCCACCACGGCCACGCCGGGCGAGGCGTCGAGCCAGCGCGCCAGTTGCCGCGAGACGGCGCTGTTGTCCTGGTCGATCACCGCCACCGGGATGTCGCGCGCGATGCCGCCCGAGAAGATGGCCCAGGTCAGCGCGTACAGCAGCAGCGGGATCCAGCTCAGCATGCCCAGATCCCAGAAGTCGCCGCGCAGGCGCGCCCATTCGCGCGCCAGCACCGAGGGCGCGCCGGCCTTTGCGTGTTCGCTCATGTGCGCCGCGCTCAGAGCGGCGGGAAGACGACCGACATGCCGGGGCGCAGTCCATCGACCTTGATCGCCGGGCGCAGCCGCACTTCGAAGGTGCGCAGGTCGGCGCCGCCCGGACGCGCCGCGCGCCAGGTGGCGAAGTCGGGCATCACGGCCACCGAGCTGACCGTGAACGAGACCTGCTGCTTGAGCGCCAGCACCTCGCCCTGGTGCGTGCTGCCCATCGCGAAGGACGCCATTTCATCCTCGCGCACCTGCAGCACGGCCCAGGCGTCGTCCAGATTGACGAGGGTGACGACGGGGAAGCCCTGCGGCGCCAGCTCGCCCGGCTGGATCTGGATCTTGCTCACCTGGCCGGCGGCCGGGGCGACGATCCTCGTCTCGGCGAGGGCGATTTCCGCCTCGCTCAACACGCCCGCCACTTGGCGCGCCTGGGCGTGGGCGGCCTGCTTGTCCTCGCTGCGAGCGCCCTTGCGCGCCATCGCGTGCTGCGCCTCGGCGGCCTGCGCCAACTGGTCGGCGGCGCGCCACTGCGCCTCGGCCTCGTCGCGCTTCTGGCGCGCCAGCACGCCCTGTTGATACATCGCGTCGACCCGCTCGAAGGTCGTGCGGGCGATCACCGCGCCGGTCTTCGCGCGCTGCCAGTTGGCGCGCGCCGCCTCGATCTCCTCCGGACGGGCGCCCGCCTCCGCCTTCGCGGCCAGCGCCTGCGCCGCCTCGCCGGCCGCCGTGGCCTGGGCGATCTTGGCCTGCACCTCGGGACTGGTCAACTCGAACAGCAGGGCGCCGCGCTGCACCGTCTGGCCCAGGCGCACATGCAGCGCGGCGACCCGGCCCGGCACCTTCGACGAGACGTTGATCTCCTGCGCGTCCATCTGCGCCTGCAGCGGCAGGCGTTGCGGCTGGAAGGCCTTGACCAGCCCCCAGACGAGGAAGAGCGCCGCGACGGCCAGCGCCAGCCAGATCAGGAGGGGCTTGTTTTTCGGGGATGTCGGCATAGTCATTTCACTCAATGGGGAGAAGCACGTCGGCGGACGCGGCCAGCGTGGCCAGGCGCTGCGGCTGGCCGCTCGCCTCCAGCAACTGCGCCAGCGCCATCACATAGGCGTACGCCGTCTGCGCGCGCTGGATATCGATTTTGGCCAGACTCAGGCGCGCGTCGACCTCGTCGAGCGCCGTCACCTGGCCGTTCTGGAAGGCCGCGCTTTGCAGCTTGATGTTTTCCCGCGCCAGCTCCACCGAGGAGGCGCTGGACAGATACTGGATACGGGCGTTTTCCAGCGCGCGCCAGTTCTTTTCGATCAGCGTCGGGATGTCGCGCCCGGCCTGCCGCGCCGTCACCTCGACGCGCTCCTGGTCCAGCTTCGCCGCCTGGATCATCTTGCCCGTGTCGATGCGTCCGACCAGCGGCACGCTCAGGGCCAGGCCGACCATCCAGGTCGACTGCACCAGACTGTCGGCGCTGCGGTTGCGGTTGTAATTGCCGACCGCGAAAACGGTCGGACTGTATTCGCGGCCGTGCAGGCGCAGCGCCTGCTCCGCCTGCATGCGCTTGGCGTCGATTTTCTTCCAGGCGGGATTGCTGTCCATGCCGGCGTCGATGAACGACTGCAGCGGGCCGACCGGGGCGCTGTGGACGAACAGCGGCGTGCGCGGACGCACCGCCGTGGCCGACGCCAGCAGGCGGTTCAGCGCCACCTGGGCGATCTCCTGATCGCTGCGCGCCTGCGCCTCGTCGCTGCGGGCGCCGTCCAGCGCGACGTCGGCGCGCAGCCGCTCGGCGCGCGAAATCAGGCCGCCCGCCTCCAGCTTCCTGGCGTGCCGCTGATGCTCGGCGATGCCGGCGCTGGCCTCGGCGCGCACCTTGACGACGCGCTCGGCCAGCAGCAGTTGAAAGTAGCGCTGCGCCACCTGGGTGGCCAGCTTGTCCTCGGCTTCCGCGCTGTCGGCTTCCGCCTCGCGGCTCATGCCCGCCGCCAGGCCCTTGACGGCGTCCAGGCGCCCGCCCGTGTACAGCGGCCAGATACTGCTCAGGCCGACCGAGGACAGATTCGTCACCAGATTGCGGTTGATGGAATTGGGGATCTCCGGCAGCGGCAGGCTGGGAATGGCCGCCTCGATGCCGCCGACCACGCCGGCGACCTTGCTGGTGTCGATGTTGATGCTGGTCGACAGACGCCCCTGGAAGGCGTTCAGGCTCAGGGACGGACCGTCGATGCGCGCCAGCGCCTGCGCCTTCAGCGTCTTGGCGCGCGCGTCCAGCTGCGCGCCCTGCACGGCGCCGGACGCGCCGGCGGCCTGCCGCAGCGCCTCGGCGAAGCTCAGCGTCTCGGCCGATTGCGCCGCCGCCGACGCGCCCGCGCCCAGCCAGACGGCCAGCGCCAGCGCCGCGCGGCGCGGTCTTCCCTTCGATAATGCCATGGCAGATTCCTGTTGAGCGGGACGACGGCGAGGCGCGCGAAGACCGTGTTTATTATTGAGCAATGGCAATTATATACAAAGGGCGTTCTCAAAGATCACGTTCAATACCTTTTCCCGGAAGCTGAGCGGTAAAAGTCGTTAATAAACAAGAAGTTGCCACATGGCATTGCAGACAAAGACGAAGACGAACCAGCATTTACTCTCGATTTTTGAACTTGAAGGGACAGGAACCCAGGCAGGATTTTGATGCAACGCTTGAGAGGAAAAGACGATCCGAGCCTCACTGACTGCAGTGATCGCATGCTCGTTGCTAGTTGGGTGACCGCGCTGTCGCGATCCTGGCGTGCGCCGAGGGTTGGGATGACGTTGAGGACTAGGGTGAGGTCTCCGGACATCACGGAGCGCCTCATCCCCGTACCCTGGGAGGGTGACCTGATCAATGGCGCTGGCTACTGCTCGCCAGTCGGCGTGCTGGGCGAACGCACGACCGGTTGCATGGCGCTGGCCAAAATGGACAACGCTACCACCGCTGCCGTCGTCGAAAGCTTCGCCGCAGCGCTCAATGGCGAGCCGACGGCGATGCGCAAAACCACGACCTACGACCAGGGCCGCGAGATGCACGGTCACAAAATACTGAGCGAGCGCACCGGCGTGCAGATCTACTTCGCCGACCCGCACAGCCCCTGGCAACGCGGCTCCAACGAGAACACTAACGGCCTGTTGCGCCAGTACATGCCCAAGGGATCGGACCTGTCGATCTACTCCCAAGACGAGCTTGACGCCATTGCGCTGTCGCTCAATACGCGCCCTCGGGCCAGGCTTGGATTTGAATCGCCGCTGGTCGTTTATACTCAGCACATAGCCCTGCTACGGCACCCGACGAATACTGTTAATTAACCCAGTGTTGCGGTTGGAACTTGAAACCGCCTAGCTTGTTGGTGCCGACGCGCCTTTAACCCAGGCGACCAAATTTGACCGATCTATGCGCGAGCAGCTATTTCCCGCACTGGGCCTGTGTTTGCCGAGCACGCTAGCGTGTCTACTAATTCCGGCGGCCCGGGTCAATTCTGCATCGGTGTCAACAGCTCAAGCAGCCACAGGCACTGGCGGCGCCGTCTGCTGCATCACATCCTGGACGATGGCGCCTTGCTGCAGCACGACGACCCTTTGCGCCATGGAAATCGTCTCCGGCCGGTGCGCGACGATGATGCGCGTGAGCTGGATTGTCCGGATCGCCGCGTTCACCGCTTGCTCGTTCCACACGTCGAGGTGGCTGGTCGCCTCGTCGAGTACCAGCAGTTTCGGGTTGCGATAGAGCGCACGGGCCAACAGAATGCGCTGCTTCTGGCCGCCCGACAGGCCCGTGCCAATATCGCCGACTAGGGTGTGGAAGCCCATCGGCATGGCGGCGATCTCGCTGTGCACGGCGGCCAGTTGGGCGCACGCGTGGATCTGTTCGTGGATGGGAGAGGGATCAAAGAAGCTGATATTGTCGGCGATCGATCCGGCGAACAAGGTGTCGTCCTGCATAACCGTGCCCAGCAACTGCCGGTAGTTGGCCAAGCCAATCTGGCCCAGCTTGACGCCGCCGATCAGGATTTCCCCCTCCGTCGGCTCGAGCAGGCCGAGCAGCAGTTTCATCAACGTGGTCTTGCCGCAACCCGAGGGTCCCGTGATGGCGACGCATTGGCCGGCGGGAATGTCCAGGTTCAAGCCTTTGAGCACATACGGTTCACCGTCAGCGTAGCGGAAGGCCAAGTTGCGCAACTGGATGGACGGCACGATGCTGTCGGGATCGATTTCAATGTCGTAATTGTCGCTTTCGGCCTGAGTCAGGACGATATCGGCGACGCGCTCGCCATGCAGGCGCAGCATGCGTAATTCGAACAACTTATCCACCAGGCTGGCCATGCGCTGGCTGAACTGGTCCTTGTAGCTGATGAAGGCGAACAACATCCCCACGGAAAAGCGATTGTCCAGCACCGCCAAGGCGGCCAGCCAGATGATAATAACCCGCTCGGCGCTGAAGAGCAGGGTGTTCGCCGTCTGGTAGGACAGGCCTAGCTTGGCGACGCGCAGTTCGGCGTTGAACTGGTCGGTCAGCGCGTTCATCCAGCTGGCGCGGCGTTCTTCGTTCCGGCCGAACAGGCGGATGCTCTGAACGCCGCGCACGGATTCGAGAAAATGGGTTTGCTGCTTGGCGGCATGGATGATTTGTTCGGCCGTCGCCTCGCGCAGAGAATGGAAGATGGTCCACCGCAGCAGGATGTATAGGGCCACCGCGATGCAGGCGACACCGGCCAGCGAAGGACTGTACAGGAGCAGCATGGCCAGCGTGCCGAGCACCAGCACGCCGTCGATGACGCCCTCGACAAACTGGATAGTCAGGCTGTGTTGTATGGTCTGAATCGAGTTGAAGCGCGAGACGACGTCGCCGGAATGGCGTTTTTCAAAGTAGGGCAATGGCAATTTCATCAAATGCGCGAAGGCGTTGCTCAGCCATTGCAGGTTAACGTTGGTGGCCAGTACCGTCGTGACCCAAGAGCGTACCGCGCCTATACTCGTTTGCAGCAGCGTGAGCAGCAAAAAGCCGCAACCGAGCACCGTGATCAAGTCCCGGTCGGCGGCAAGCAGGGCTTCGTCGACCAGCCATTGCATATAGAAGGGCGCGACCAGGGCGCACACTTGCAAGGCCAGCCCGAGCAGTAGAATTTGCGCCAAGCCCTGCTTGAGGCCGACCACATGGCCCATCAACGACAGCAGGGAAAACTGCTGCGTCTCGCGTTGTTGCTGGAATTGCGCGCCGGGCGTCAACTCCAGCGCGACGCCGGTAAAATGCTTGGAGAACTCGGCCAGCGCCAGGCGCCGCTCGCCGACGGCCGGGTCGTGGATCAGAGCGTGTTTCGGCGTCACCGATTTGAGCACGACGAAGTGGTTCAAGTCCCAGTGCAGGATGCAGGGCAGTTTGAGGTCGGGCAAATGTTGCATGTCCAGTTTCAGGGGCCGCGTCTGCAGGGAAAGGCCGTGCGCCATCGCCATCAAGCCCTTCAGGGTAGCGCCCTTGAGCGAGACGGAGAAGCGCCGGCGCATGCTGGCGATATCGATTTGATGGCCCCAATAGCTGGCCACCATGCACAGCGCCGCCAAGCCGCATTCGGCCGCTTCGGTTTGCAGCAAGAGGGGCAGGCGCCGCGCGCGCCAGAACGATAACTGGGTCAGGGTAGGAAGTTTCATCGGGTGCTGTCGGTCATGTGGAAAGGAGGTTTAGATACGGCCTGAAATGCTGAACAGCGGCTCGAGTATCCATTCGTACAGGCGGCGCTGCTCCAGCAGCACGCTGGCGTCGACCAGCATGCCCGATTTCAGCGGCATAGTCTTGCCGTAGGCCAGCACCGTCTGTTTGTCGAGCTTCAAGCGTATCCGGTACAGCGGTTCGGCGGCCGCGCCTGACGAGGCGCCCGGCAGATTCAGCTCGTCCGGGCGCAGCGAGGTGTTCGCCACCTCGTACACGCGCGCTGCATACTGACCGAATTTCTGGTAGGGATAGGCTTGGTAGCGCAGCAGCACGGTCATGCCAGGCTTGACGAAGCCGGCCGAGCGCGACGACGCGTAGATTTCCGCCTCCAGCTCGGCGCCGGCTGGCAGCAGCGACGCCAGCACGGCGTTGGCCGCCACCGTCTGCCCCGTTTCGGTCGTGATAGCGGCGACCATGCCGTCTTGCTGGGCGCGCACGAGGATCTCGCGTCTGGCCTCGTTCTCGGTCAAGTCCTGGCTCAGCGCGGCCACATTGCGTTCGAGCGCGCCAGCGTCGCGCTGGGCCTGCAGCGCCAGGTCGCGCCCGTCCGCCTCGGCGCTGGCCAGTTCGCGCTGGCTGACCGATTTCGCGCGTTGCAGATCGGCCAGGCGCTGGCGCTGGTCGAGCAGCTCGGCCTGTTTATCTTGCAATTGGGCCGTGGAAATGTAGTTGGTGGCCTGCAGGTCGCCGTAACGCTTTTGCGCTTGCTCGGCCAGCGACACGCGATGTTGCTGCAGCGCGATCTGGCTGTCGATGCGGGTCGTCTCCTCCGCCAAGTCGAGGGCGCGGCGCTGCGCGGCGGCGATGCGCTGGCGCGATTGCTGGCCGGCCTGGCGCAGCTCGGCGTCGAAGCTGTCGCGCCGGTTGCGTATCAGGAGCGACACGGTTTTTTGGGTGGAGTCGGCGCTGCTGCTGCTGCGTTCGCCCGACAGCACGAACAAAACGTCGCCCGCCCGCACCGACTGGCCCTCCTTGACGCGCGTTTCGACAACGACGCCGACCTGGCCCGGAATGACGCGGATCACGCCGCCGGTCGGGAGCAAGACACCTTGGCATTGGCTTTTCCGGGTCGTGCTGAAGAGGGCGAAAAACAGCACAATCGACAACGCCAGCGCGACGAACAGCATGGTCAGCACATTGTGGCTGACGGCGCGGGTCAGCAGCACCGTGCCGAATTGGCGGGTGCTCGCATGCTCGACGGCTTGTTTGCGGAACAGGGGCTGGACTGGGGCCACTGGGGCGGATATGGGGGAGGAATGGGAATCTGGCACTTTAGTGAACGTCTCTTATCGAGATTATAGGAAGAATACATAGAGAAGGGCTACCATATATGGGCGTTGTTGCACGGATATCGGTATGATCTAGTGCTCCACCTCCTCAAGGAGTTTCTGGATGCCATTTTTCGATCGCGGATAGAATTTGGCCGCCCGGCGCCCAGCATGCGGTTGAGAATCGCCACATCGACGGCTGCTTCCGCGCACTGCCCAAGCAAGGCAGCGCAAGCTTTGTCCAATGATGGCCTTGTACCGGTCTATCGTTGTCTCGACGACCGAACGCCGGCCGTAGCCCGTTTCCTTTTGCCAACCCAGTCGCCCTTTCGCGGCAATCAAGGTAATATTATGCTTGTCCCGCTGCGAAGGATAATGGTTGGCCGCGACGCTCAGTACCGCAATCACATAGGACGGAATTATCATAGCAATGTCGCCCGCGCGTGCCGATATCATGCCGTAGATCGGTGTGCCATTATAGGCATCACTGGCTGTGACGCTGCCGATTCCAGCAGCGACCTGGTCGAGCAACGGCGCCACTTGAGAAAAATCGCACATAAAATTTTTCGATTGGGATAAATGCCGCGACCGTTCCCCGCGTCGGAATCCACCGCCCAATTCAATTTTCTCCAGGTGTACCGGTTTCTCACTCCGTGCATTTCCTGCAGCCATTCGCTTGCGCCGGAGACTTTCAGTTCGGTACTATTGAGCAAAAAACGGACCGACCTGTTATGCGCGCAAACTCAAGCCCCTTTGGCCAAAGAATCCTGAAAAATCTGTGTCCCACGAAACCATCTACAACGCCATTTACCTGCATCCGCGTGGCGAGCTCAAACGCGAACTGATCGCCTGCCTGCGCCACCATAACCAAATGCGCAAACCGCGCAGCAGAGGCACCGATCGGCGCGGCCAGATCCAGGACATGCAGAGCATCCATATCCGCCCCCCGGAGGTGGAGGCTCGCCTCATTCCCGGTCACTGGGAGGGCGACCTGATCAAGGGCACCAGCAACCCAATCCACCCAAGTTAAGACTTTTCAGCAATTTTTCTGACTCATCGCCTTGTGCGGTTTTCGGCCTGGGACTCGTGGTTTTGAGAGATTTTCACGGTGGCGATAGGTCCGACCGGCAATCAAGTCGAGCACTGCCCGCA
>JANXSQ010000023.1 GCA_025356595.1 Janthinobacterium sp.
CGCGGCGGCGGCGGGGCGCCGTCCGGCCAGTTCGCGCTCGATCGCCAGCAGCGCCGCCGGCAGTTGCGTCAGCAGGCGGCTGTGCGCCTCGTCGCGCGCGGCCGGGTCGGCGCCGGCCGCGCACAGGTGCTCGATCTGGCCCAGCGTCAACGCCAGTTGTTCCAGGCCGAGGTTGCCGGCCACGCCGCGTATCCTGTGCACCTGCGCGCGCGCCGGGGCGTAGTCGCCGGCCGTCATCTGCGCCGCCAGGGCCGCCGCCGCGTCGCCGTAGTCGCGCTCGAAGCGGCGCAGCGCGCCGTGGTAGGCCTCGGCGTCGTCGGTCCAGCGCTGCAGGCCGGCGCCGCGGTTCAGGATGCGCTGGCCGGGCGCCGCCGGGGCCGGCGCGGGCGCGCCGCCGGCCAGGCCCAGCACGCGGCCGATTTCATGCGACAGGGCGCTCCAGTCGACCGGCTTGGCGGCGAAGCCGTCCATCCCGGCGGCGGCGCTGGCCTTGCGGTGCGCCTCGAGCACGCTGGCCGTCATCGCCACGATGGGCACGCGCGCCCGTCCGGCGCGCAGCGCGGCGGCGCGGATCGCGCGCGTCGCCGCCAGGCCGTCCATGAGCGGCATCTGCACGTCCATCAGGATCACGTCGTACTCGTCCCGGGCGGCCATGTGGACGGCCTGGACGCCGTCGGCGGCCGTGCTCAGGCGGTGGCCGCGCTTCTCCAGCAACAGGCCCAGCAGCTCGAGGTTCTGCGCCACGTCGTCGGCCGCCAGCACGCGCAGCGGCGGCAGGTCGAAGGCGGCGCGCGCCGCGCCGGCCGGCGCCGGCTCGCGCCCGGCCAGCAGCGGCAGCAGGATGTGGAAGGTGGCGCCCTGGCCGGCGGCGCTGTCGACCCAGATGCGCCCGCCCATCAGCGTCACCAGCTGGCGGCTGATGGTGGTGCCCAGGCCGGTGCCGCCGTAGCGCCGCGTGGTCGACGCGTCGGCTTGGGCGAAGGGGGCGAAGATGGCGTCCAGGCGGTCGGCCGGGATGCCGATGCCGGTGTCGCTGACGCGCAGGTGCAACTGGCCCTCCAGCACCGCCGCGCCCAGCGTGACGGCGCCGCTGGCGCTGAACTTGATGGCGTTGTCGAGCAGGTTGCCGAGGATCTGGCGCAGGCGCAGCTCGTCGCCGTACAGGCAGGCCGGCAGCGCCGCGTCGTAGTCGACGGCCAGCGCCAGGCCCTTGGCGCGGGCGTTGCCGCCGAAGGTGGAGGCGAGTTCGTCGAGCAGGGCCAGCAGGCTGTAGTCGCGCGCCTCGAGCTCGACGGCGCCCTTGTCGAGCTTGGCGGTGTCGAGCACCTCGTTGAGCAGGCGCAGCAGCGAGCGGCCGGCCTGGCGCACGGTGTCCAGGTGGCGCCGCTGCTCGGGCGCCAGCTGGCCGTCCAGCAGCACGTCGGTGAAGCCGAGGATGGCGTTCATCGGGGTGCGGATTTCATGGCTCATGTTGGCGACGAAGCTGGCGCGCGCGGCGGCCGCCTGCTCCGCCGTTTCCTTGGCCAGGCGCAGCTCCTGCTCCATCTGCCGGCGTTCGCTGATGTCGAGGATGACGCCGTCGATCCAGACGGTCTGGCCGGCCTCGTCCCGCACCACGGTGCCGTGCTCCCACATCCAGCGCAGGGCGCCGTCGGCGTGGCGCAGGCGGTACTCGACCAGGTAGGGCTGGTCGTCGCGTTCGCTTTGCGCGATGGCGGCGGCGACGCGCGCGCGGTCCTCGCGCAGGATCAGCGCGTTCAGGGTGCGCAGCGGCGGCGCGCCGAGGAAGTCGGCGGCCGGATAGCCGGCCGCGCGCTCGATGCCGTCGCTGAGGAAGACGGCCGGGTGGCCGGCGCCGCCGGCGCAGCGGAAGGCGATGCCGGGGATGTTGCCGATCAGGGCGCGGAATTGCTGCTCGCTGGCGCGCAGCGCCAGTTCGATGGCGCGCCGCTCGCTGATGTCGGTGATGAAGAGCACGAAGCGTTGGCTGTCGCCGAAGCGGGCGTAGCCGACCGCGCGGCGCACCGGCACCAGGCTGCCGTCCATGCGCCGGCAGACGATGTCGCCGCCGTCGGCCGGGGCGCCCTCGGCCTCGCGCAGGAAGCGCAGCAGGCCGTCGCGGCGCGAGCGCTCCGGGTCGGCGATCAGCAGGTCGACGTGGCGCCCGACGATGGCGTCGCGCGGCCAGCCGAAGATGCGCTCGGCCGAGGCGTTGAAGTCGCGCACCGTGCCGTCGGCGTCGACGGTGACGATGCCGTCGACGGTGGTGTTGAGCAGGGCGCGCATCCAGTTTTCGCTCTGGCTGAGCTGGCGGAACATTTCGCGGTAGCGCAGCAGGCCGTTGGCCGAGGCGGCCAGGACGGTGAAGCTGACGCTGATCAGCGTCACCGCCAGCGCCAGGAAGGTGCCGCTGGCGCCGGCGCCGGGCTGGGGCTGGCCGACGAAGCGCGCCGCCGCCATGCCGGTGTAGTGCATGCCGGCGATGGCGCAACCCATGACGACGGCGCTGAGCAGCAGTCGCATCTCGCGGCTGAGGTGGCGCTGCAGGCCGCGCAGGCCGAAGCGCACCCACAGCGCCAGCGTCGCCAGCAGCACGGCCACCAGCAGCGAGAGGGCGAACATCAGCGGATCGTAGCGCAGGGCCAGGTTCATCTGCATGGCCGCCATGCCGGTGTAGTGCATGGCGCCGATGCCGGCGCCGGTCAGCGCGCCGCCGGCCAGCAGCGCGGCGGGGCCGACGCGGCGCCGGCCGAGGATGCTCAGGGCGACGCAGGAGGCGCCGATGCTGGGCAGGATGGAGAGCAGGGTCAGGCCGGGATCGTAGTCGACCCGGCTGCACAGCTGGAAGGCGAGCATGCCGATGAAGTGCATGGCCCAGACGCCGCAGCCGAGCGCCAGGCTGCCGGCGAGCAGGGTGACGGCGCGCAGCGCGCGGTTCGGGTGGGCCTGGCCGCGGCCCGCCATCAGCAGTCCCATCCAGGAGGAGAAGATGGCCACCAGCACGGACAGGGCGACCAGCGCCGGATCGTAGCGGCCGTAGTTCAGCAGGGCCGGATCGGAGGGCGGGGAAAACAGTTGCAGCAGCGTGGGCAGAGTCATGGCGGGCGAGAGTGGGCTTGCGGGCGGAGCGCAAACGCCACATTAGCACATTTCCAAGGGGAAAGATGGCGCGCGGGCCGGCGCGCCCGCGCGCGGGGCGCCCGAAAGCGGCGCCTCAGGAGCCGTGAATAAATAAGTGTGGTATTTGGGTGGCCAGGGCCGATCCAAATCGGTACTGTATTTTTGAACGGCTCCTTAGCCGCGCAGCGCCCGCGCCGGGGCGATGCGCATGGCCGCCAGGGTGTGGCGCGCGCTGGCCAGCAGCGCCACCAGCAGCGCGCCGGCCAGCGCGGCCAGCACGGCCCAGGGTCCGACGGGCGCGGGCAGGGCGCATTCGGACAGCAGGGCCAGTCCGGCCAGATAGGCCGGCGGCAGGCCGAGCGCGGCGGCCACGCCGATCAGCAGTAGGAATTCGCGTCCGACCAGCCGGCCGATGTCGCCGCCGCGCGCGCCGTACAGCTTGCGCAGCACGATCTCGCGCCCCTTGCGTTGCAGGCTGACGGCCGACTGGATGTACATGCCGAAGGCGGCCAGGGCCAGCGCCACCACGGTGGCCGTCGCCATGATCTGCAGCATGGGGGCGATCTGCCCCGCCTGCGCCTCGAGCAGGCGGCGCACCGGCGTCAGCGTCAGCACCTCGTTCGGATAGTGCTGGCGCCACAGCGCCGCCAGCGCGGCGCGCAGGGCGGCGTTGTCGCCGGCCTCGGCGCGGATGATCAGGGCGCGCGTCTTCAGCGTCAATTCGTAGATGGTCGGCTGCTGCGGCGCCAGGGCGTTCTGCGTCAGCAGCGTGGCGTTGACGCCGACGATGCGCTGCGCCTTGTCGCGCAGGGTGACGATCTGGCCCAGCGCGGCGGCCGGGCTGGCGAAGCCGAGCCTGGCGGCGGCGGCGTCGACCACGATCACGCCGGCGTTCTCCTCCGGGTCGAGGGCGGGGTCGAACAGCCGTCCGGCCAGGGCGCGCGTGCCGAACAGCGCGAAGTAATTCGGACTCACCGGGGTGACGCGCATGGCGACGCTGTCGCGTCCGGCCACGCCGGCTTTGGCCATGATGCGGAAGGAGGCGCCGATGGCGTCGTCGGCCAGCGCCACCTGGCGCACGCCGGGCAGGCGCGCGACGGCGCCGCGCAGGGACGCGCTGGCCGGCGCGCGCATGTCCTGCGGCAGTTCGAGCACCAGCAGCGGCTCGGGATCGAAGCCGAAATCGAGGCCGCTGACGAAGCGCATCTGCCACAGCATGGTGATGGCCAGGCTGGCGAAGGCCATGCCGACGCCGAACTGCAGCACCGTCAGGGCGCGCCGCAGCCAGTCGCCGCCGCCGCCGGCGGCGCCGCGCCCGCCCAGGGTGGCGGCCGGGTGCATGCCCAGCGCCAGGCGGGCCGGATACAGCGCCGCCAGCGCGCCCACGGCCAGCGCCAGCGCCAGGGCGAGGACGGCGCCGGCCAGCAGTTTGTCGGGCGTCAGCAGGGCCGTCAGGTCCAGGCCGACCAGGGCGCCGAAACCGGGCAGCAGCAGCCAGGCCAGCAGCACGCCGGCGGCGCCGGCCAGCAGGCACACCAGCATCGATTCGGCCAGCATCTGGCGCAGGATGCGCCAGCCGCTCGCCCCCTGCACCTTGCGCACGGCGATTTCGCGCTGCCGGCCGATGGTGCGCAGCGTCACCAGGTTGACGTAATTGATCGTCGCCAGCAGCAGCACCAGCGCGGCCATGCCGGCCAGCAGCGCCAGCTTCATGGTGTTGCCTTTTTTGACCAGCGGGCCGCCGCCGCCGCTGACGTCGTCCAGATAGGCGGCGCGCAGCGGACCGAGGGCGACGTCGAGCAGGCGGGCGCCGCCCAGTTGCACGACTTGCTCCGGCGTCAGGCGGGCGCGCAGCGGCGACTTCTGCACCGCGTCGTAGAGCAGTTGCGCCACGCCCTGCGGGCTGGCGCCGGCGCCCAGGCGCAGGTAGAGCAGATTCTGCGTGTCGCCCCAGTCGGCCAGCATGGCCTTGCGCTCGGCCGCGTCCCAGGCCGCCGTGTTCATGCCGGCCAGCGCCGTCAGCGTCAGGCTGGCGTTGTCCGGCGCGTCGTCCAGGATGGCCGCGACGTGGAAGCTCTGGCCGCCGATCCGCAGGCTGCGGTCGAGCGCCTGGTCGGTGCCGAACAGGCGCCGCGCCGTCGCGCGCGTCAGCGCCAGCGTGTCCGGCCGGCTCAGCGCGGCGCGCAGGTCGCCGGACCGCGCGCGCAGGCCGAAGACCTCGATGAACGCGGCGTCGACGGCGTTCAGCGCGACGTTCTGCACGGCGTCGCCGACGCGCATCGGCAGGTTCAGGCCGACCATGCGGCTGGCCGTCAGCGCCAGGCCGCTCTGCTCGGCCACGTCCTTGAGCGGCAGCGGCGCGCCCTGGACCCAGCGCGCGTCGTCAAAGTTCGGCCGGGTCTTGACGACGTACACCTGGGCGGCGGCGGGCACATGCCGGTCGACGCTGAGGCTGAAGTAGAGCTGGGCCAGCGCCAGGAAGCAGACGGCGAAGCCCAGCGCCAGGCCGAGCACGGCGAGGCAGGAATAAACGGGTTGCAGCAGCAGCAAACGCCAGCCGATACGGAAATCACGGAGTGTCATGGACGATCCTGGAAAATGGGGGGAGGGACGCTACCAAGCTCCTACAGCAAGGGGCGTGCCAAGTCCGCGCCCGCCGCGCGCCGGGGCGCCGTCGTGCCCGAATGTCCGCAATCGGCCCAGCGCGACTGTTCAAAAGCGGACAGCGCGGCGCCCGTCGGGGCGGACCGGGAGCGCGCTGCTCACTGCGCCGGCAGGGTGTCGCGGCAACCCTCGGCGACCTTTCCCAAGGCGTCCAGCAGGCCGGCGCGCAGCAGGGCCAGCGAGGCCGCCTTCTGGTCGACCTGGGCGATTTTTTCGCGTATCAGTGCGGCCTTGGTTTCCGGCGCCAGATCGTCCTGTTCCCAGGCCTGGATCACGCCGGCGATTTCCTTGAGCGTAAAGCCGAGCGCCTTGGCGTGGCTGATCAACTCGATGCGGCGCAGCGCCAACGCCGAGTAGGCCTTGTAGCTGTTGCTGGCGTTCGGACGGGCGGCCTCGTCCAGCAAGCCCATGCGCTCGTAAAAGCGCACCGTGTCGCGCGACACGCCGGCGCGGCGGGCGATTTCCCCTATTTGCATTGCGGCCTCCCTTGAATGGCGTGCGGCACGGCGGCGAAAGACGCTTGACCATGGACCATGGTCAACACTATACGCTGAAACACTTCATCCACTCCAGGTCCACCGTCCCATGAAACCTTTTGATTATCGCAACAAAGCGGTGCTGATCACCGGCGCCTCCTCCGGCATCGGCCGCGTCTTCGCCCACGCGCTGGCGGCGCGCGGCGCCCATCTGGCGCTGGTGGCGCGCTCCGGCCCGGCGCTGACGGCCCTGGCCGAGGAGCTGGCGGCGCGCCACGGCGTGCGCGCCCACGCCATCGTCGCCGACCTGAGCCAGCCGGGCGCGGCCAGCGCCGCCTACGAGCGGGCCTGCGCGCTGGACCTGCGCCCGCAGGTGCTCGTCAACAACGCCGGCTTCGCGGCGCACGGCCGCTTCGAGACGCTGGCGCTGCCGCGCCAGCTCAACCAGGTCGGCCTGAACTGCGGCGCCGTCGTCGAACTGAGCCACGCGGCCCTGCCGGCCATGCTGGCCGCCGGCGAAGGCGCCATCATCAACGTCGCCTCCACGGCGGCCCTGCAGCCCGATCCCTACATGGCCATTTACGGCGCCAGCAAGGCCTTCGTGCTGTCCTTCTCCGAGGCGCTGTGGGCGGAAAACCGCGCCCGCGGCGTGCGCGTGCTGGCCCTGTGCCCGGGCGCCACCGAGACGCCCTTCTTCGACGTCGTCGGCGCCGCCGAGGCGGCCGTCGGCAAGCGCATGGCGCCGCAGGCCGTCGTCGCCGCCGCGCTGGAGGCGCTGGACCGGGGCCGCAGCCACGTCGTCGCCGGCGCCGCCAACCGCGCGCTGGCGTGGTTGCCGCGCCTGCTGCCGCGCGGCGCCACGCTGCGCATCGTCGCCAACATGCTCAAGCCGCGCGGCCTGCGGGCGCCGCGCTGAGCGCCGGCGGCGCCAGCAGCGGCACGGCCAGCAGCGCCAGCAGGCCGACGCCGATCCAGACGGCGCTCCACGAGCCGGCCCGCAGCGCGAAGGGGATTGCGCTCGGCGTCAGGAAGGCGGCGGCGAAGAGGGTGGTGCCCATCATGCCCAGCGCCGTGCCGGCGCGCCGCACGCTGGACATGACGGCGATCTCCGTGTAGGCCAGGCCGTGCCAGGCGTGGCCGGCCAGGCCGGTCAGCACCAGCAGGGCCAGCACCAGGTAGCCCTGGCCCTGGGTCAGGAGGCCGAGCGCGATGCCGGCCAGGCCGGCGGCGACGCCGATGCGGCGCATCAGCGCGCGCCGGTTGCGGTGCCGGTCGCTGTGGCGCCCGGCCAGGATGCGCAGCGCGCCGCCGCCCAGCTGGATCAGCACCAGCGTCGCCGAGATCGCCGCCATGCCCAGATGCTGCTGGTCGCTGAGGAAGACGGCGCCGAAGGTCAGCACGGCGATCTGCGGCACCGTCAGCGCGGCGCCGGCCAGCGCGATGCGCCACGCGGCGGCGCTGCGCAGCGGCGAGGGCGGCGCCGCGCCGGCCGACGCCGCGGGCGGCGCGGCGATCTCGATGAGCCAGCGCCAGACGCACACGGCCGTCGCCAGGCACAGCGCGGCCAGCGCCAGGAAGGCGCCGCGGAAACCGTGCGCCGAGGCCAGCCACGGCACCAGCACCGAACCGAGCGCGCCGCCGACCGGGATGGCGGTCTGGCGTATGCTCATCGCGAAGCCGCGCTCGCCGTCCTGGAACCACGTCATGACGGCCCGTCCCGAGGCGGAATTGATGCTGCCGCCGACGGCGCCGGCCGTCACCAGCAGCAGTCCCAGCGACAGAGAGCCGGGCTGACGGCCATCCCGCGGCACGCAGGCGGCGGCGATGGCGAGGAAGGTCGCGCCCATCAGCGTCAGGCCGGCGATCAGCACCACCTTGTCGCCGAGTTTGTCGGTCAGGATGCCCCAGATGATCTCGGACAAGGCCACGCCCAGGCCCATGCTGCCGAGCACGAAGCCGAGTTCGCCGGTGGAAAAGTGGTATTGCTGGCGCAACAACACGCCGGCCACGGGAATGCCGGCGAAGGCCGTCGCGAAAGTGAGCTGGGCGAGCACGCCGATGGCCAGGATGGACCAGCGGTACTTCTGGATGAAGGCTTGATTGAGCGTTTGCATGGCGCTTTCTGGAGGAATATGTGGGTTAAGGAATTAAACGTACTAGTAGGTACAATGTCGAACTGTAGGCAATATCGGCCGCCATGTCAATGCCGCGCGGCGCCGGCGCCGGTGTTTTCCCCCCGTGGCCGGCGCTGGCATACGGACTGGTAGCTCGTGTACCATGCGGCATGGACAAGACCAACACCAAAGAAGCGCTGATCGCCAGCACCATGGAGTTACTGTGGGAGCGCGGCTACGTCGGCATGAGCCCGAAAGCCATTTTGAAACACTCGGGCGTGGGCCAGGGCAGCATGTACCACCACTTCAGCGGCAAGGCCGAACTGGCGCGCGAGGCCATCGAGCGCAGCGCCGGGGAGTTGCTGGAGCAAGCGCAGCGGCAACTGGCCGCGCCCGGCACGGCGCTCGACAAGATCGGCGCCTTCCTGGAGCGCGAGCGCGACGTCCTGCGCGGCTGCCGCATCGGGCGCCTGGCGCAGGATCCGGACATCAGCGCCGCCGACACGCTGCGCCAGCCCTTGGCGGCGGCCTTCGACGGCCTGCGCCGGCTGCTGGCGGGCGTGCTGGCCGAGGGTGTCGCGCGGGGCGAATTGCGCGCCGCGCTGGACGTCGAGGCCAGCGCCGAATTGATTCTGGCCACCCTGCAAGGGGGCTATGTGCTGGCGCGCGCGGCCAATTCCGCACAGCCGTTCGAGAGCGCGGTGCGCGGCCTGCAAGCGCTGCTGCAAGCGACGGCCCGCGACTGAGTGTCGTTACGGTGGCGGGTTGACGCCCTTGATATTTCCAGCGCCGCCATCGCGGCGTCGCGCCGATTGATTGAGCACCTCTGACGCAGCACTATTTTTGCGGCGGTTTTTTCTTGCGCGGCGCGGCGGCCGGCGGCGGCAGCAGCGCGTCGGCCCACGCCTTGCTCATTTGCCTGGCGTTCTTGGCCGCCTCCCGTTTTACCGCCGCAGTCGCCTGCGCTCTTGCCGATCCTGTGACCTTGTTCGCCGCACTGAGAAACATGCTCATAAAAGGATTTTTCATGACATTTCCGACCATAGAGGGAATGCAGTCATTGTATGGATAAGCGCGAAGTCGGACTGTACGTTAAGTACCCGCGCAAAATATTTAGTGAGTGTCTGCGGCTCAGGCCGGCGCGCTGCGGCGTTGGCCGCCCAATCCACCCAAGTTAAGACTTTTCAGCAATTTTTCTGACTCATCGCCTTGTGCGGTTTTCGGCCTGGGACTCGTGGTTTTGAGAGATTTTCACGGTGGCGATAGGTCCGACCGGCAATCAAGTCGAGCACTGCCCGCA